>NZ_JBEAHX010000036.1:0-125545 GCF_040062145.1 Klebsiella sp. JN_Kp121 | reverse complement strand
CCTCCGACCGCTCGGTTCGTAGCCGAGTACTCTATCCAGCTGAGCTACGGATGCAAAATGGCGGTGAGGCGGGGATTCGAACCCCGGATGCAGCTTTTGACCGCATACTCCCTTAGCAGGGGAGCGCCTTCAGCCTCTCGGCCACCTCACCACACAACACGCCTCTTGCGAGTGCTTCGAAGAACTTGTTTCTGCTCTTCGTCGCTGCGATGGCGCACATATTACTTTCTGAGACTTATAAGTCAAACAATTTTTCGAGAGCTTTTTCCGTTTGCACACTTCACGCGCAATTAGCCTGCAAAAACGGCAAAAAGAGTATTTTATCAACAGGAAATAGCCCTTTACGGCCACTCAAAAGCGACAACGAAAAATGACGTACGGCGAATAAAAACAAAAGAGAGGATGTCGCGAGAGAAGAAACAGGAGAAGAAAAGAGAAAAACGACCGCCGGAGGGATGCGCCTCACAATAAAGCGAGGCGCGGAAAGCTTAGTAACTGGACTGCTGGGATTTTTCAGCCTGGATACGCTGGTAGATTTCTTCACGATGTACAGAGACTTCTTTAGGGGCGTTGACACCAATACGTACCTGGTTACCCTTAACCCCTAAAACTGTCACAGTGACCTCATCTCCAATCATGAGGGTCTCACCAACTCGACGAGTCAGAATCAGCATTCTTTGCTCCTTGAAAGATTAAAAGAGTCGGGTCTCTCGCATCCCGGCATTATCCATCATATAACGCCAAAAAGTAAGCGATGACAAACACCTCGCGGTGTAAGCAGTCACGGCATCACATTCTGTTAAACCTAAGTTTAGCCGATCTACACAACTTCAACCCGACTTTATCGTTATCAGTACTTATGACGCAAGGTGCCGTAACCCTCTGGTTACGGCACCTATACCCGTCATACTTCAAGTTGCATGTGTGTTGGCTTTCCTCGCTCACCCCAGTCACTTACTTGAGTAAGCTCCTGGGGATTCGCTGCGTCGCCGCCTTCCTGCAACTCGAATTATTTAGGGTAAATGCGTTTATAGTTATTACAGTTTTGCGCTGACCCAGCCTTTCACACTGGCTAACGCAGCAGGGAGAGCAGACGCATCGGTACCGCCGGCTTGCGCCATATCCGGACGACCGCCCCCTTTACCGCCCACCTGCTGGGCGACCATACCAACCAGCTCCCCTGCTTTCACGCGGTCTGTCACATCCTTAGACACACCTGCAATCAGAGAAACCTTACCATCCGCTACCGTAGCTAATACAACGACCGTCGAACCGAGCTGGTTTTTCAGATCATCAACCATGGTACGCAGCATTTTCGGCTCAACGCCGGCCAGCTCGCTGACCAGCAGCTTAACGCCGTTAATTTCTTCGGCTTTACTGGAGAGATTAGCGCTCTCCTGCGCTGCAGCCTGCTCTTTCAGCTGCTGCAGCTCTTTTTCCAACTGACGGGTACGCTCAAGCGCCGCGCGAACTTTATCGCCGATGCTGTGGCTATCGCCCTTCAGCAGCTGCGCGATATCACTGAGCTGATCGCTCTGCGCATGCAGGCTGGCAATCGCCCCTTCGCCGGTCACCGCTTCAATACGGCGCACGCCTGCGGCGGTACCGGATTCAGAGGTAATACGGAACAGGCCAATATCACCGGTACGCGCTGCGTGAGTACCGCCGCACAGCTCGGTGGAGAAATCGCCCATCCGCAGTACGCGAACGCGATCGTCGTATTTCTCGCCAAACAGCGCCATGGCGCCGGATTCACGCGCGGCATCGATATCCATAATATTGGTTTCGATAGCCAGGTTACGACGGATCTGCGCGTTGACCAGATCTTCTACCGCACGAATCTCTTCCGGCTTCATCGCTTCAAAATGCGAGAAGTCAAAACGCAGCGCTTTATCGTTAACCAGTGAGCCTTTCTGCGCCACGTGGGTACCGAGGACCTGGCGCAGCGCCGCGTGCATCAGGTGCGTCGCGGAGTGGTTGAGACGGATACGCTGACGGCGAGCCTGATCGACATCGGCCTGCACCGCGTCACCCACTTTCAGGGAACCGCTGGCAACTTTACCGATATGACCAATAGCCTGGCCGTACTTCTGCGTATCGCTGACCGCGAAGGAGAAGCCAGCGCCTTTCAGTTCGCCTTTATCACCTACCTGACCGCCGGATTCCGCATAGAACGGCGTCTGGTCAAGGACTACAACCGCATCCTGACCCGCGCTGACGCTATCAACCGCTTTGCCGTCGATGAACAGCGCAGTAACTTTGCCGTTCAGCTCCAGATGATCGTAGCCTTTAAATTCCGATGCGCCGTCAACGCGAATCATCGCGTTATAGTCAGCGCCGAAACCGCTGGACTCACGTGCGCGGCGGCGCTGCTCTTCCATCGCGGCTTCAAAGCCTGCTTCGTCAACCTTGATGTTGCGCTCGCGGCAGACATCCGCAGTCAGGTCAACCGGGAAGCCATAGGTGTCATACAGACGGAAGGCGGTTTCGCCGTCCAGCGTGTCGCCTTTAAGCTTCGACAGTTCCTCATCCAGCAGCGCCAGTCCGCGCTCCAGTGTGCGCGCAAACTGCTCTTCTTCGGTTTTCAGCACCTGCTCAACCAGAGCCTGCTGCTGTTTCAGCTCTTCACCGGCAGCGCCCATCACGTCGATAAGCGGAGCAACCAGTTTCCAGAAGAAGGTGTCTTTCGCGCCCAGCATGTTGCCGTGGCGAATCGCGCGGCGAATGATGCGACGCAGCACGTAGCCGCGGTTTTCATTCGACGGGATCACGCCATCAGCAATCAGGAATGCGCAGGAGCGAATGTGATCGGCAATAACGCGCAGCGACTTGTTAGTCAGATCGGTCGCGCCGGTGACTTTCGCCACGCTCGCAATCAGGTTGCGGAACAGGTCGATGTCATAGTTGGAATTAACGTGCTGCAGTACAGCGGCAATACGCTCCAGCCCCATACCGGTATCAACGGAAGGCTTCGGCAGCGGCTCCATGGTACCGTCAGCCTGACGGTTGAACTGCATGAAGACGATGTTCCAGATCTCAATGTAACGGTCACCATCTTCTTCCGGGCTTCCCGGAGGGCCGCCCCAGATGTGGTCGCCATGGTCAAAGAAGATTTCGGTGCATGGGCCGCACGGACCGGTATCGCCCATCTGCCAGAAGTTATCAGAAGCAAACGGCGCGCCTTTGTTGTCGCCGATGCGGATAATACGCTCGCGCGGAACGCCCACTTCATTGGCCCAGATGTCGAAAGCTTCGTCATCGGTCTCGTAAACGGTAACCCACAGTTTTTCTTTCGGCAGGGCGAACCAGTTCTCACCGGTCAGCAGTTCCCATGCGTATTTGATGGCATCCTGCTTGAAGTAATCGCCGAAGCTGAAGTTGCCCAGCATTTCGAAGAAGGTGTGGTGACGCGCGGTGTAACCGACGTTTTCCAGATCGTTGTGTTTACCGCCCGCACGCACGCAACGCTGCGCGGTGGTCGCGCGCGAATAATTACGTTTGTCGAGACCAAGGAAGACATCCTTGAACTGGTTCATCCCGGCGTTGGTAAACAGCAGGGTCGGATCGTTGTGCGGCACCAGGGAGCTGCTGGCAACTACCTGATGTCCCTTACTATGGAAAAAGTCGAGAAACGCCTGACGGATCTCAGCGGTGCTCTTGCTCATAATTATCCTGAAATCAAGCTACACTTCATCCTTCAAGTCGCCTCTGACCTGGCGGAACGTCCTCTCCCGGTAGTGAACTCACGTACGCCCCAGAAGCTGTTCTCTCTTGCCGCCGTGATGCAGCTTGAATGATTTTGTGTATAAGGAATAATCGCCCTGGACGCTGATTATGCAATCACAAGCAGCGGCCCGACGGAATAAAGTGGGAATAAGATAAGTTTTCTTTAGAGGGAAGTAAAATCCCCGATGGGTCAATCTGCAAAATTTCGCCAGATTTCCTGGATATCTTCCATCAGATAGCCGCGGTACAGCAAAAATCGCTGGATTTTAACTTTTTCAGTAAAGGCGGTAGGTAACGGTTCGCCGTATTTACGCTGCGCCTGCTCTTTGGCCAGCGCCGCCCAGTCGATTTCACACTCGCGCATCGCGCTTTCTATGTCGCTGCGGCCAATGCCCTTTTGATTCAACTCCTGGCGGATACGTGCCGGCCCATAGCCCTTGCGGCTCCGGCTGGCAATAAACTGGCGTACAAAACGCTGGTCATCAAGATAGCGGTTTTCCAGGCACCAGCCGACAACCTGTTCGAGCTCTTCCGGCGTGATGTCCAGCTTTTCAGGGCCGTTTTTACTCATTACCGGCGCCGCCAGCTTACGCCGCAGCTCCTGTTCGCTATGATCGCGCATCGCCAGAATACGAATTGCGCGATCCAACAGACGCGCATAGCCGGAGCGGCGTGGTGAAGTCTCAGTCACAGGCACCTCGATAATCTAAGAAAAGCAAAAGGGCCGCATCAGCAGCCCTTTGTCACTCTTTTAGACGATATCAGAAATCTTGTTCGGTTTCTTCTGCGTCGTTGCCGTCAACCGCGAAGTCCGGCGTGGAGTCCTGGTTGTTGAGCAGCAGTTCGCGAACCTTCTTCTCAATTTCTTTCGCCGCCGCCGGGTTATCTTTCAGCCAGGAGATTGCGTTCGCTTTACCCTGACCGATTTTGTCGCCGTTGTAGCTATACCAGGCGCCCGCTTTTTCAATCAGCTTCTCTTTCACGCCGAGGTCAACCAGCTCGCCGAAGAAGTTGATGCCTTCACCGTAGAGGATCTGGAATTCAGCCTGTTTGAACGGCGCGGCGATTTTGTTTTTCACCACTTTCACGCGGGTTTCGCTGCCGACAACGTTGTCGCCCTCTTTCACCGCGCCGATGCGGCGAATGTCCAGACGCACGGAAGCGTAGAACTTCAGCGCGTTACCACCGGTGGTGGTTTCCGGGTTACCGAACATCACGCCGATTTTCATACGGATCTGGTTGATGAAGATCAGCAGAGTGTTGGACTGCTTCAGGTTACCAGCCAGTTTACGCATCGCCTGGCTCATCATACGCGCCGCGAGGCCCATGTGAGAGTCGCCGATTTCGCCTTCGATTTCCGCCTTCGGCGTCAGCGCCGCCACGGAGTCGACGACGATAACGTCTACCGCGCCGGAACGCGCCAGCGCGTCACAGATTTCCAGCGCCTGCTCGCCGGTATCCGGCTGGGAGCACAGCAGGTTGTCGATATCAACGCCCAGCTTGCGGGCATATACCGGATCCAGCGCGTGTTCGGCATCGATGAACGCACAGGTTTTGCCTTCACGCTGCGCTGCGGCGATAACCTGCAGCGTCAGGGTAGTTTTACCCGATGATTCCGGCCCGTAGATCTCAACGATACGGCCCATTGGCAGACCGCCTGCGCCGAGCGCGATATCCAGAGAAAGCGAACCGGTGGAGATGGTTTCCACGTCCATGGAACGGTCTTCACCCAGGCGCATGATGGAGCCTTTACCGAATTGCTTTTCGATCTGGCCCAGTGCTGCCGCCAACGCTTTCTGTTTGTTTTCGTCGATCGCCATTGTTACTCCTGTCATGCGAGGTGAAGCGCGTTCGCTTCGCCGTTAATATTTGTTCAGTTGAGGCAATTATACTGTATGGTCATACAGTATCAAGTATTTTGTAGAAATTGTTGCCAGAGCAGATTTAACGCATAGGCCGTCGCCTGACGACGCACCGCTTCGCGGTCTCCGGCAAAGCATTCGCGGCGGGTCACGCCCTGCCCGTTCGCACAGGCGACGCCGAACCACACGGTGCCGACGGGCTTCTCCGCGCTGCCGCCGTCCGGGCCGGCGATACCGCTGACCGATACCGCATAGGTGGCGCGCGCCGCGCGTAGCGCGCCAATTGCCATCTCGACAACCACTGGTTCGCTCACCGCGCCGTTATCCAGTAACGTCACTTCGCTCACGCCAATCATCTGCGATTTGGCTTCGTTGCTATAGGTCACGAAACCGCGCTCAAACCACGCTGAGCTACCGGCAATATCGGTCAGCGCTTTGGCTATCCAGCCGCCGGTGCAGGACTCCGCGGTGGTCACCGTCGCGCCCTGCGCTTTCAGCGCCAGCCCAACCTGTTCGCTTAGCTGCGTTAATTCTGAATCGGTCATTTTCGCCCCGCTTAAGCCAGATAAAGAGGCCATCAAAGATAGCACTTTCGGCAGAGATATGGGGACGAGCTGGTGATTTTACGAGGGGGGATCCAAAAATGGGCCGTCCCGCTGCAACCAGGACGACCAGACAACCCGTTACTTCATACTATTGACGATGAGCTCGACGTTATGGCGCAGCATTTTAACGTAGCTATCGGCCACGCCGCCCGGCTTAGACAGCGCTTCCGGATAGAGTTCGCCGCCCGGTTGCGCTCCCGTCGCGCCAGCGATTTGCTGCACCAGACGCGGGTCCAGCTGGTTCTCCATAAACCAGGTATGCACGCCATCGGCTTTGATTTGCTTAATCAACGCCGCCACCTGCGCCGCGCTGGCTTCGCTCTCGGATGAGAGTCCCTGCGGCGCGAGGAACGTCACGTTGTAAGCGCGGCCAAAATAGCCGAAAGCATCATGGCTGGTCAGCACTTTACGCTTCGCCTGCGGGATGGCGCTAAACTGCGCCTTCGCCCAGCCGTCAATTGCCGTCAGCTGCTCGATATAACGCTTACCGCTGCTCTGGAGCGCCGTTTTATCCTGCGGGTCGGCTTTCACCAGGCCATCAAGGATATTCTGCGCGTACAACGCGCCATTAGCGGCGCTATTCCAGGCGTGCGGATCGGTCACCGTTTTACCGTCTTCATCAAGGGTATGCGTCTTAACCCCTTTTGACGCCACCACTAATTCGCCCTTAAAACCGGACGCTTTCACCAGCCGAACCAGCCACCCTTCCAGACCAAGCCCGTTGACCACCACCACGTCGGCTTTGCTGAGCAGCGCGCTATCCTTCGGTGAAGGTTCAAAGGTGTGCGGATCGCCATCCGGCCCTACCAGCGTATCGACATGAACATGCTCGCCGCCGACCTGCTGCACCATATCGCCCAGCACCGAAAAGCTGCTTACCACGTTCAGCGTTTTTGCTATCGCCCCCTGCGCCATCAGCCCCACGGCTAACGCCATCACCACTGCACTTCGTTTCATCATTTCCTTACCCCATTAATTTGCGCCAGCCAACGACCAGCCGGCTGTGCGTGCCAAAAAACACTGAAATAAAAAACAGTACGCTGGCGGTCAGCACGATGGCGGGCCCGGCGGGTAAATTCACTGCCCACGAAAGGCTCAATCCCATCCAGGCGCAAAACGCGCCGATCGCCGCCGCCAGCAACAAAATGCCCGGCAGCGTTCGTGCCCAGCAGCGCGCCGCTACCGCGGGCAACATCATCAGCCCTACCGCCATTAGCGTGCCGAGCACCTGGAACCCCGCCACCAGATTCAGTACCAATAGCGCGAGAAACAGGCCGTGCAGCAGCGCCGGTAGCCGCCGCGCGTTGACCTGTAGCCAGGCGCTATCGAACGCCTCGCTGACCAGCCCGCGATAAAACAGCGCAATGCACAGCAGCGTCAGGCTCGCCACGCCGGTGACAAAGAACGCCGCGTCGCTATCCACCGCCAGAATCGAACCGAACAGCAGGTGCAGCAGATCGACGCTGGAGCCGCGCAGCGAGACCAGCGTGACGCCAAGCGCCAGCGAGCCGAGGTAAAACCCGGCAAAACTGGCGTCCTCTTTCAGCGGCGTTCGCCGACTGACCCACCCCGCCACCAGCGCCACCGCGATCCCGGCGATAAATCCGCCAACGCTCATCGCCAGCAGCGACATGCCGTTAAGGAGATAACCCGCCGCCACTCCCGGCAGAATGGCGTGCGACAGCGCATCGCCCATCAGGCTCATCCGTCGCAGCAGCAATAGCACGCCTAACATGGTGGTGCTCAGCGACAGCGCGAAGCACACCACCAGCGCCCGGCGCATAAAGCCAAATTCAATAAAAGGTTGAAAAAAGGTATGCCAGATCATGCCTGCCTCGCGGTGTTGAAGGCGGGAAGCACGCTTGACGTCTCGCCCCAGCGCGCGTACTGGGGTTCAAGTAGCAGCGTCTCGGGAAAGAAATCGGCCACGCACTGGTTATCGTGCAGCACCGCCAGTATCGTTTGCCCCTGGCGGTGCATATCGACGATAAGCGCCATCAGCTCGCGGCTGGTGGCCTCATCGACGCCGGTAAACGGCTCGTCCAACATCACCAGCGGCGCCTGTTGCACCATCACCCTGGCAAAGAGCATGCGCTGGAACTGGCCGCCCGAGAGCTCTTCAATCGGCGTATTGGCCATCGCGCTGAGCCCAACCCGCTCCAGCGCCGCCGCGATGCGCCGACGCTCGCCGCCGCCCAGACCGCGCAGCAGCGAGACCCGCGGCCAGGCCCCCTGGCTGACGACATCGCGCACCAGCAGCGGAAACTGTGATTCCAGGGCATGGCGCTGCGCCAGCCAGCCGACCACGGGCCGCCCTTTGCGCCAGTTAAGCCGTCCGCTAACCGGCGGAATAAATCCAGCCAGCGTTTTCAGCAGCGTCGATTTACCGCAGCCATTAAGCCCGACAATCGCCGTCAGGCTTCCCGCCGCAATCACGCCGCTCATCGCCGGAGTGATTGCCATGCCTTCATACCCGGCAACCAGATGATCCAACTCAATCATGGCAGCGCCACCGCCCACCATGTTGCCAGCCATAGCGCCGCCAGCAGTCCGCAGGCGATTGCCACGCGCGCCGCGCCGGATGCCATAAAAACCGATGTGAACATATTCCCGCCCCAATAAAATGTTATAACATAACAATATGGGATTCAGAAAAGAATGTAAATCTGCGTCAGCGAGAGGAAATGTAACAAAGGTCAACAAAAGGCATGCAGAAGGGAAAAAAACGGATGGATAAGCGCGGCGTCCCGGGGCTACCAACCGGATACCAGAACGTAGCCCGGATAAGGCGCTACGCGCCGCCATCCGGGGAACTCGAAATATGTCGGCTGGATGAAAGGATCAATAACCGCCGCGGGCCTGCGAAACCGCCAGCCCCAGCTGCCAGACAGCCATCGCGTAGTGGGTGCTGTGGTTATATCGGGTGATAGTGTAGAAGTTCGGCAGACCATACCAGTACTGGTACCCGGTGCCGATATCCAGCCGCAGCAGACTGGCCTGCTGATGGTTGCCAAGCGGCTGCGTTGGGGTTAATCCCGCCGCCGACAGCTGTGAAACGCTGTATTTGGTTTTAAAGCCGTTATCCAGACCCGGCGCCTGGCCCAGCGCCTGCACCGCGACGGTATCGCCGCTCACCCAACCGTGCTGTTTAAAGTAGTTCGCCACGCTACCGATGGCATCAACCGGATCCCACAGGTTGATATGACCGTCGCCGTTGAAGTCCACCGCGTATTGCTTATACGACGACGGCATAAACTGGCCGTAGCCCATCGCGCCGGCAAAGGAGCCTTTCAGATCCAGCGGGTCATCGCTTTCGCTGCGCGCCATCAGCAGGAAAGTTTCCAGCTCAGAGGAGAAGTATTCAGCGCGGCGCGGATAGTTAAACGACAGCGTCGCCAGCGCATCGAGGATGCGGGTTTTGCCCATCACCCGGCCCCAACGGGTTTCCACGCCGATAATGCCGACGATGATTTCCGGCGGTACGCCGTAGACCTGATACGCGCGGTTCAGCGCGTCCTGATACTGGTTCCAGAACACCACGCCGTTCTGCACGTTATCCGGCGTAATAAACTGTTTCTTATAGCGTAACCAGGCGCCGTTTGGCCCGGTCGGCGGCAACCCGCTCGGCGCCTGGCGATCCATCAGCCGCAGCACGTAGTCCAGGCGCTTAGCCTGCGACAGGATCTCCTGGAGCTGCTGTCTATCGAAGCCGTGCTTCGCCACCATCTTATCGATGAACTGCGCCGCCGCTGGGTTATTGGCGAAATCGCCGCCCATCTGCATCACGTTATGCTGCGGTTCCAGCAAAAAGCCGCCGGTTCCGCTCGCCATCTCCGCTTCCGCGGGGGTCTTAGGTTTGCTGCTGCAGGCAGCCAGAAGTGCACATAAAGGGAGTAAAGCCAGATAGCGACGCTTCAACATGGGAATTCCATTTAACAAAATCGGCAAAGGGTAATTATGGTAAAGCATGCGCCCGCCAACAAGGAAGCGGCAATACATTTGCAGACAAAATAGTCCTTTTTTTGCACGTTCTCCGAGTTCGATCCGCACGTTAATTTTTTCACTCATCGCGCACAAACTTTCAAAATAAAATATTTATCTTTCATTTTGCGATCAATTTAACACTTTTAAACCTTTCAAAGTGATTAAAATCAGCCTCCAGTTAGCAAGAAAAATAACACGCTGAAGGAGAGAACAATGATTGAAATCGTTACCCACGGCGCTGAGTGGTTCATCGGCCTGTTTCAGAAAGGCGGCGAGGTGTTTACCGGTATGGTGACCGGGATCCTGCCGCTGCTGATAAGCCTGCTGGTGATCATGAACGCGCTGATCAACTTTATCGGCCAGCAGCGGATCGAAAAGCTGGCGCAGCGCTGCGCCGGCAACCCGCTTACCCGTTACCTGCTGTTGCCCTGCATCGGTACCTTTGTCTTCTGCAACCCCATGACCTTAAGCCTTGGCCGCTTTATGCCGGAGAAATACAAACCGAGCTACTACGCGGCGGCCTCCTATAGCTGTCATTCGATGAACGGGCTGTTTCCGCACATCAACCCCGGCGAGCTGTTTGTCTATCTCGGCATCGCCAACGGCCTCACCACGCTGGGCCTGCCGCTTGGCCCGCTGGCGGTGAGCTACCTGCTGGTTGGCCTGGTAACCAACTTCTTCCGCGGCTGGGTCACCGACCTGACCACCTCTATTTTCGAAAGAAAAATGGCGATTCAACTTGACCAGAAAGTGCATCTGTCAGGAGCGACATCATGACCCGTATTCGTATTGAAAAAGGAACCGGCGGTTGGGGCGGCCCGCTTGAACTCGACGTTGTTGAGGGCAAAAAGATTGTCTATATCACCGCAGGCACCCGCCCGGCGATCGTCGATACGCTCGCCAGCCTGACCGGCTGGCAGGCGGTTGATGGATTTAAAGAAGGTGAACCGGCGGAAAGCGAAATTGGCCTCGCCATTATTGACTGCGGCGGCACCCTGCGCTGCGGCCTCTACCCGAAGCGCCGTATTCCGACTATCAACATCCACGCCACCGGTAAATCCGGGCCGCTGGCGCAGTATATCGTCGAAGATATTTACGTCTCCGGAGTCAAAGAAGAGAACATCAAACTGCTGGAAGATGGCGGCGAGACGGCAGTGCAACCACTCCCCGCCGCGGGCCGCGATTACGATACCAGCAAGAAGATTACCGAACAGAGCGACGGCCTGCTGGCTAAGGTCGGGATGGGGATGGGTTCAGTGGTCGCGGTGCTGTTCCAGGCCGGGCGTGACACCATTGATACGGTGCTGAAAACCATTCTGCCGTTTATGGCCTTCGTCTCGGCGCTGATCGGCATCATCATGGCCTCCGGCATCGGCGACTGGATTGCCCACGGCCTGGCGCCGCTCGCCAGCCATCCGCTGGGGCTGGTGACGCTGGCGCTGATCTGCTCCTTCCCGCTGTTATCGCCGTTTCTCGGCCCCGGCGCG
Source organism: Klebsiella sp. JN_Kp121 (assembly GCF_040062145.1). Lineage (NCBI taxonomy): Bacteria > Pseudomonadati > Pseudomonadota > Gammaproteobacteria > Enterobacterales > Enterobacteriaceae > Klebsiella > Klebsiella sp. JN_Kp121. The sequence goes on along the minus strand of NZ_JBEAHX010000036.1, from coordinate 113,881 downwards.
GTGATAGCCCAGGTGATCGGCGTGCTGATTGGCGTCCAGATCGGCCTTGGCAACATTCCACCGCATCTCGCCCTGCCCGCGCTGTTTGCCATTAATGCCCAGGCCGCCTGCGATTTTATCCCGGTAGGCCTGTCGCTGGCCGAAGCCCGTCAGGATACCGTACGCGTCGGCGTGCCGTCGGTGCTGGTCAGCCGCTTCCTCACCGGCGCGCCAACCGTGCTGATCGCGTGGTTCGTTTCCGGATTTATTTACCAATAAGAGGTTCCTGAAGATGACCGTCATTTACCACACCACTATTACCCGTATCGGCGCCAGCGCGGCGACAGCGCTGGAAGAACAGATGCTCATTACCTTCCGCGAGGGCGCCCCGGCGGATATCGAAGAGTATTGCTTTATTCACAGCCACGGCGAGCTGTGCGGCGAGCTGCGCCCGGGCGCAGAGCTACAGCTCGGCGATCGGCATTATCCGGTGACCGCCGTCGGCGAGGTCGCCGAGCAAAACCTGCGCGAGCTGGGCCACATCACCCTGCGCTTTGACGGCCATCGTCAGGCGGAGTTTCCCGGAACCGTTCACGTCGCGGGCCCGGTACCGGACGCCATCGCGACCGGCTGTGTACTGAAATTTGTTGCTTAGAAGGAGAGAAAGATGAATCAGGTTGCTGTTGTCATAGGTGGCGGACAAACCTTAGGAGAGTTTCTGTGCCGCGGTCTGGCCGCCGAGGGCTACCGCGTGGCGGTGGTCGATATCCAAAGTGAAAAAGCCAGCCGCGTCGCCCAGGAGATCAACGCTGAATATGGCGAAGGTACGGCATACGGCTTCGGCGCCGACGCCACCAGCGAAGCCAGCGTCACGGCGCTGGCTCACGGCGTGGATGAGATTTTCACGCGCGTCGATCTCCTGGTCTACAGCGCCGGTATCGCTAAGGCCGCCTTTATTAGCGACTTCGCGCTGGGCGATTTTGACCGCTCGCTGCAGGTCAACCTGGTGGGCTATTTCCTCTGCGCCCGCGAGTTCTCACGGCTGATGATCCGCGATGGCATTAAAGGTCGCATCATTCAGATCAACTCGAAATCCGGCAAAGTCGGCAGTAAGCATAACTCAGGCTATAGCGCGGCGAAGTTCGGCGGCGTCGGGCTGACCCAGTCGCTGGCGCTGGATCTGGCGGAATACGGCATTACCGTGCATTCGCTGATGCTCGGCAATCTGTTGAAATCACCGATGTTCCAGTCGCTGCTGCCGCAGTACGCCACCAAGCTCGGCATTGATGAGAGCGAAGTCGAGCAGTACTACATCGATAAGGTGCCGTTGAAACGCGGCTGCGATTACCAGGATGTGCTGAACGTGTTGATGTTTTACGCCAGCCCGCAGGCATCGTACTGCACCGGGCAGTCGATTAACGTCACCGGCGGCCAGGTGATGTTTTAAAAGGTTCCCGGATGGCGCTGCGCTTATCCGGGCAACAAAACTGTAGGTCGGGTAAGGCGTCAGCCGCCACCCGACAAAAAACGGTACCCGGGTTGTACCCGGCATCACACCTTCAGGAGACATTATGGTTACCGCACTCATTACCGTCGCCGCTATTGCCTGGCTTTGCCAACTGGCGTTCGGCGGCTGGCAGATCCGCCGCTTCAATCGCGCCTTTGATCGCCTTTGCCAGCAGGGCCGCGTCGGCGTCGGCCGCTCCTCCGGGCGCTTTAAACCGCGCGCGATTGTCGCTATCGCCGTCGATGAAAACGATCGTATTTGCGATACGCTGTTGATGAAGGGACTCACCGTCTTCGCCAGTCCGCAAAAAATCCCCACGCTTAGCGGTAAACATCTCGAGGAATTGCAGCCTGATGTGATCTTTCCCAATGATCCGCTCTGTCAGAATGCACTATCATTAGCGCTTAATCCGAAACATGCATAATTTCGTTGTGAAAGTTAATATCTTGCGAAATTATCACTTCGAAACTTAAACGCAGGATACAACGCCTATGAAACCACGTCAGCGCCAGGCAGCCATTCTCGAGTACCTGCAATCGCAGGGCAAATGCTCGGTCGAAGAGCTGGCGCAACACTTCGACACCACCGGCACCACTATCCGTAAGGATCTGGTGATACTGGAGAATGCCGGGACCGTCATCCGCACCTACGGCGGCGTAGTGTTAAATAAAGACGAGGCCGACCCGCCTATCGACCACAAGACGCTGATCAACACCCACAAGAAAGCGCAGATTGCCGAGGCCGCCGTGCGATACATCCACGATGGCGATTCACTTATCCTCGACGCCGGCAGCACCGTGCTGCAGATGGTGCCGCTGCTGAGCCGCTTCAATAACATCACGGTGATGACCAACAGCCTGCATATCGTCAACGCGCTTTCCGAGCTCGATAACGAGCAGACCATCCTGATGCCGGGCGGCACCTTCCGTAAAAAATCGGCCTCTTTTCACGGCCAACTGGCGGAAAACGCCTTCGAACAATTCAGCTTCGACAAGCTGTTTATGGGCACCGACGGCATTGATCTGGTCGCGGGCGTCACCACCTTTAACGAGGTCTATACCGTAAGTAAGGCGATGTGTAACGCCGCCCGCGAAGTGATCCTGATGGCCGACTCATCCAAGTTTGGCCGTAAAAGTCCCAACATTGTCTGCGGCCTTGAACGCGTGGATAAATTGATTACCGATGCCGATATTGACCCTGAATTCCAGCGGGCGCTGGAAGCCAAAGGTATTGAAGTCATTATTACTGGAGAACATCATGAGTAACTTTTTGTTAGAGGCCGGACGCCAGACCCTGATGCTTGAGCTGCAGGAGGCGAGCCGCCTGCCGGAACGCCTGGGCGACGACTTCATCCGCGCGGCGGAAACCATTATCCACTGCGAGGGCAAACTGATTGTCTCCGGTATCGGTAAATCCGGCCACATCGGTAAAAAGCTGGCGGCAACCTTCGCCAGCACCGGCACCCCGGCCTTTTTCGTCCATCCGGCGGAAGCCCTGCACGGCGATCTCGGTATGCTCGATAGCCGCGACGTGATGCTGTTTATCTCCTACTCCGGTAGCGCGAAAGAGCTGGATCTCATCGTGCCGCGGCTGGAAGAGAAATCCATTCCGCTGCTGGCGATGACCGGCAAATCCACCTCGCCGCTGGCGCTGGCGGCGAAAGCGGTGCTGGATATCGCCGTGGAGCGCGAAGCCTGCCCGATGCATCTGGCGCCGACCTCCAGCACCGTCAACACGCTGATGCTGGGCGACGCGCTGGCGATGGCGGTGATGCAGGCGCGCGGTTTCAATGAAGAAGATTTCGCCCGTTCCCACCCGGCGGGCGCCCTCGGCGCGCGTCTGCTGAACAAAGTGCATCACCTGATGCGCCGCGACGAAGAAGTGCCGCGGGTCAATGCCGAGGCCAACGTCATGGACGCCATGCTTGAACTAAGCCGAACCGGGCTCGGCCTGGTGGCGGTCTGCGATGAAGCCAACCGCGTGCAGGGCGTTTTCACCGACGGCGACCTGCGCCGCTGGCTGGTTGCTGGCGGTACGCTCAACGATAGCGTCACTCGGGCGATGACCCGCAACGGCGTAACGCTGCAGGCGGAAAGCCGCGCGGTGGAAGCCAAAGAGTGGCTGATGAAACACAAAATCAGCGCCGCGCCGGTCGTGGATGAAAACGGCCAACTGGTCGGCGCCATCAACCTGCAGAACTTTTACCAGGCAGGGATCCTTTAAGCCCCAGTCGTTTCGCCAGCCGATGCAGGTTGGCGACGTCCAGCTCCAGCGCACGGGCGGTCGCCGCCCAGTTGCGCTGGTTCGCCTCCAGGGCGCGGCTAATCGCTTCTCGCTGAAAAGAGTCAGTCGCCTCGCGCAAATTGACGTTTTCCGTCGCCGGCGCCGCTGCCGCCGTCTCAGTCGGCAACATCGGCGCCGTCACCGCAAACTGGAAATGCTGCGGCTCCAGTACCACTTCATCACCGGCCTGGGTGGCCCGCGCCAGCACCACCGCCCGGTGAATAGCATGCTCCAGTTCGCGCACGTTGCCCGGCCAGGACCACTGCTGCAGCCTGTTTCGCGCCGCCTCAGCCAAAATGACCCGCGCCAGCCCCATCCGCAGGCGGCACTGCTCACAGAAATAGCCCGCCAGCAGCACCACATCGTTCTCCCGTTCGCGTAGCGCCGGAACCGACAGCGGGAAGACGCTCAGCCGATGGTACAGATCGGCGCGAAAGCGCCCTTCCACCACCTCCTGGCGCAGATCGCGGTTCGTCGCCGCCAGCACCCGCACATCGACCCGCAGGCTGCGGTCATCGCCGACGCGCTGAATATCGCCATACTGCAACACGCGCAGCAGCTTCGCCTGCAACGCCAGCGACAGTTCGCCGATTTCATCAAGGAACAGGGTGCCGTTATCAGCCATCTCAAATTTACCGCTGCGGTTGCTGATAGCCCCGGTAAATGCCCCTTTAACATGGCCGAACAGCTCGCTCTCCGCCACGCTTTCCGGCAGCGCCGCGCAGTTGAGATAGACCAGCGGATTGGCGGCTCGCGGCGATCCCTGGTGCACCGCCTTCGCCACCAGCTCTTTACCGGTGCCGGTTTCGCCGCTTATCAACACGTTTAAATCCGAGGCGGCGACGATATCGATCTCTTTTTTCAGCTGCAGCATGGGCGCCGACAGGCCGATAATCTCCTGACGCTCAGGCTGCGCGTCATTCACCGGTTGCACCGGCAACACATTTTGCGCCTCTAGGCGGGCGATGAGCAGCGCGTTATTCAAGGCGCCAGCCACCAGCGCGGCAATCAGCCGCAGCTCTTCATCGCTGAAACTATCGAAACGATCGGCATCCATACCATCAAGGGTCAGCGCGCCAATCAGCGTCTGTCCGGCAAACAGCGGCAGGCCAACGCAGGCGTGAACCTTCAGGCTCTCATGACCGGGGATCAGCCCGTCGTAGGGGTCAGGCAAATCGCTATCCGCCGGGAAGCGCACCACATCCCCGGCGCGCGCAATCGCCTCAAGCCGCGGGTGTCCTTCCAGGGCAAAGCGCCGACCGAGCACATCCTGCGCCAGGCCATCGATCGCCAGCGGCACAAACTGATGCGCCTCATAGCGCAGCAGCGCCGAGGCATCGCAGCCGAGGATCTGCCGCAGGGTAGTAATCAGGCGCGAAAAACGGTCGGCATGACCGATATCGCTTTGTAAATCAATGGCGATTCTCGCCAACTCGTCGACGGAAAAACTCATTGCCGCTCCATTGTCATTGTGACAATACACATTGTCATAACGACTATTTTAATCATTGTCATTTTGACAGCAACTAAAATCAGAAAAAATTAAAAATAGCTAATTATCAATGAATTAAAAAGTTGGCACGCAACTTGATATAAGCCAATCAACTGAGTTTAAACACACTGTATTGATTGAGGTTGCTATGTCTATTGCGGTTAAAAATAACATTCTTTGGGTTGGCCAACGCGATTGGGAAGTGCGTGATTTCCACGGTACCGAATATAAAACGCTGCGCGGCAGCAGCTACAACAGCTATCTCATTCGCGAGGAGAAAAACGTGCTGATCGATACCGTCGATCATAAATTCAGCCGCGAGTTCGTGCAGAACCTGCGCAGCGAAATCGATCTGGCTGACCTCGACTATATCGTCATTAACCACGCCGAAGAGGACCATGCCGGCGCGCTGACCGAACTGATGATGCAGATCCCGGATACGCCGATTTACTGCACCGCCAACGCCATCGACTCGATCAACGGCCACCATCATCATCCGGAGTGGAACTTCCACGTGGTGAAAACCGGCGATACTCTCGATATCGGTAATGATAAACAGCTGATCTTCGTGGAAACGCCGATGCTGCACTGGCCTGACAGCATGATGACCTACCTGACCGGCGACGCGGTGCTGTTCAGCAACGACGCCTTCGGCCAGCACTACTGCGACGAACACCTGTTCAACGATGAAGTGGACCAGATTGAACTGTACGAACAGTGCCAGCGCTACTACGCCAACATCCTGACGCCCTTCAGCCGCCTGGTGACGCCGAAAATTACCGAAATCCTCGGCTTCAACCTGCCGGTGGATATGATTGCCACCTCCCACGGCGTGGTCTGGCGCGATAACCCGACGCAAATCGTCGAGAAATACCTCGAGTGGGCGGCGGATTACCAGGAAGATCGCATCACGATTTTCTACGACACCATGTCCAATAACACCCGTATGATGGCGGACGCCATCGCTCAGGGGATCACTGAAGTCGACCCGCGAGTAGCGGTAAAAATCTTCAACGTCGCCCGCAGCGACAAAAACGACATTCTCACCAATGTTTTCCGCTCGAAAGGCGTGCTGGTGGGCACCTCCACCATGAACAACGTGATGATGCCGAAAATCGCCGGGCTGGTGGAAGAGATGACCGGGCTGCGTTTTCGCAATAAACGCGCCAGCGCCTTTGGCTCACACGGCTGGAGCGGCGGCGCGGTAGACCGCCTGTCCACCCGCCTGCAGGATGCCGGCTTTGAGATGTCGCTGAGCCTGAAAGCCAAATGGCGCCCGGATATCGACGCGCTGGAACTGTGCCGCCAACACGGACGCGACATCGCCCGCCAGTGGGCCCTCTCGCCGCTGCCGGTTGCTGAAGCAGCGACAACGCCGGAACCACAGGATTGCGCCTGCGCCGCCGCCGCGGCCGCCGATCTCGGTCCCATGATGCAGTGCAGCGTGTGCCAGTGGGTCTATGACCCGGCGAAAGGCGAACCTAACCAGGATGTACAGCCGGGTACGCCGTGGAGTGAAGTGCCGGACAATTTCCTTTGCCCTGAGTGTTCTCTTGGCAAAGATGTCTTTGACGTACTGGCGACGGAGGCAAAATGAGTGATGGCATTGTCATCATCGGCTCGGGCTTCGCGGCCCGCCAGCTGGTGAAAAATATCCGTAAGCAGGATACGCAAATCCCGCTGACGTTAATCGCCGCCGATAGCATGGATGAGTACAACAAACCGGACCTCAGCCATGTCATCAGCCGCGGGCAGAAAGCCGACGATCTGACCCTGCAAAGCGCCGGCGAGTTCGCCGAGCAGTACAATCTGCGTCTGTTTCCCCATACCTGGGTAAGCGATATCGACGCCGAAAACCGGTTAGTGAAGAGCCAGGATAACCAGTGGCGCTACGACAAACTGGTGCTGGCCACCGGCGCGACGCCGTTTATCCCGCCGGTGCCGGGACGCGAGCTGATGCTGACGCTGAACAGCCAGCGCGAATATGGCGCGGCGCAGAGCCAGCTGCACGATGCGAAGCGCGTGCTGATCGTCGGCGGCGGCCTGATTGGCTGTGAACTGGCGATGGATTTCTGCCGCGCCGGTAAAGCGGTAACGGTAGTCGACAATTCAGCCAGCGTGCTGGCGGCGCTGATGCCGCCGGAGGCCAGCAGCCGCCTGCAGCATCGGCTTACCGAGATGGGCGTACATCTGATGCTCAAGGCGCAGCTTGAGGGGTTAGAGCAAACCGCCGACGGCATTCGCGTCAGTCTCGATCGCCAGCGCGCGATAACCGTCGATGCGGTGGTGGCCGCCGCCGGCCTGCGCCCGGAAACGTCGCTGGCGCGCCATGCCGGATTGCAGATTAACCGCGGCGTGGTGGTCAATAACCAACTGCAAACCAGCGACCCGGCGATTTATGCGCTCGGCGACTGTGCGGAAATCAACGGTACGGTACTGCCGTTCCTGCAGCCGATTTTACTCAGCGCCATGTGCCTGAGTAAAAACCTGCTGGCGCAAACGGGCGAGCTCACCTTGCCGCCAATGCTGGTGAAAGTGAAAACGCCGGATCTGCCGCTGCATCTGGCCGGCGACACCCGCCGCGACGATCTGACGTGGAATATCGTGGCCGCCAAAGAGGGGCTGGTGGCGAAAGGCGTGGATGCCGAAAACCAGCTGCGGGCCTTTGTGGTGAGTGAAGACAAAATGAAGGAAGCCTTTGCGCTGCTCAAGCAACTGGTGAGGTGATTACCGTCCAGGCGCCCCTGTTTTGCCGGGTGGCGCTACGCTTACCCGGCCTACGGTCCGTGCGGCCTGCCTTTAATTTATTCACCATGCTGGCTGTAACTACTGGTGCTGGTGCTCTCAAAACCCCCGGTGGCGCTGCCGCTTACCGGGGCTACAGCGCTGTGCGATTTGGTAGCCCGGAGAAGGCGCAACGCGCCGCCTCCGGGCCCCCCCTTAAAAAAGTTGCAAACCGATAACAGTATCTACAGTTCTGGTGAGGTGATGGTTTTCCCGGCTAAGCGCAGCGCAAGCCGGGAAAATAGCCAGGCTAGCGCGCCAAATTATCGTAGCCGCGCCAGCGATAATTAAGCACCGACAGCGCCCAACAAACGACGAACAACCCCACCACCGCAAACCCGGCATCGCCGAGGTTATCGTTTAACGCCCCTACCCAGCGCCACACCCCGCCGCTTAGGGCGAACTTATCCATTAACAGCCCCAGCGCTTCCAGGCCGCCGATAAACAGCGCCACCACCACCGAGGTGCCGGTGATGGTCATATTGTAATAGAGCTTGCGCTGCGGCTTGCTGAACGCCCAACCGTAGGCGCCGACCATCAGCACATTATCAAGCGTATCCACCAGCGCCATGCCGCTGGCGAACAGCGCCGGGAAGACCATTATCGACCAAATCGAAATGCCGCTCGACGCGCCGGCGGCGGAAATACCCAGCACGCCGATTTCGGTGGCGGTATCAAAGCCGAGACCGAACAAAAAGCCCACCAGATACATCTGCCAGCTGCGGCTTATCAGCCGGAAGGTTTTGCCAAACAGCCAGCTCATCATGCCGCCGCCGCTGACGATTTCGTCGCTGACCTTTTCACCGCGCTTCCACGCCTGGAAGCTGCGCCACACGCTGCGCAAAATCACCAGATTGACCAGCGCCATTGCCAGCAGAAACAGCGCCGATACCGCAGTGCCAATCACGCTGCCGGTATCGTGTAGCCAGCTCATCTGCTGGCTGAAGGCGGTGGCCGTCGCGGCGATCGCCGCCGACGCCAGCACCACGATCGACGAATGCCCTAGCGAGAACCATGCCCCGACGCCAAACGGCCGCCGCCCCTGCTGCATCATTTTGCGGGTGACGTTATCAATCGCCGCAATATGGTCGGCGTCGACCGCATGGCGCAGGCCGTAACCCCAGGCCAGCAGACTGGCGGCCATCAATGCCCCGCTGTCGCCAAACGCCTGAAACGCCCATAGCCAGGCCAGGGCGTTCGCGGCGATAAGTCCCAGTACCAGCGCCGCCGCACGCGGCTGTTGGCGTAAAATCATCGTTATCATCTTAAATCCTTTGAGACTGCCAGCGGGCAGCGGCCACCACCGCCTGACCGTAGGCGATCGCGCCATCGCCAGCAGGAAGCTGCTGCGGCAAAAGCAAAGTAAAGTCAGAGAGGTAATCGCTGAGGCGGGCGGCGAGCAGCTGATTATGCAGTACGCCGCCGCTACAAACGATCGTCGCGATCCCGCGGGAAGCGGCGCGGTCGCGCGCCAGCGCTGCCAGCCCGCAGGCCAGCGCATCATGAAAGGCCCAGGCTTTCTGCTCGGGCGTCGCCTGCCAGCGCAACCACTGTTGCCAGAAGGTGGCTAAATCCAGTTCGCCGCCACGACAGGGCAGCGTGACCGGATGGCTGACGCCCGGACAGCTGGCTGCCAGCGCCTCCAGCCGACAGGCAGCCTCGCCTTCGTAGCTCAGGGTTTCCGGCGCGCAATCCAGCGCGCAGGCGACGGCATCAAACAGCCGTCCGCAGGAAGAGGCGCGCGGCGAATTAATGCCGCGTTCGATGGCCTGCGCCAACAGCGGCCAGTTTCGCTGCCCCAGCGCGGCGGTTTGCGGGTATGACTGCCAGTCGGGAATAAATGCCAGGCACTGGGCCAACAAATTTCGCCACGGCTGGCGCGCCGCCAGATCGCCGCCCGGCAGCGCGACGGCCGGGAGGCCGCCAAGATGTTCGCATTCGCGGTAGCTCACCCGCAGGCATTCGCCGCCCCACAGCGCGCCGTTTTCCCCCATCCCGATGCCATCAAGGGTCAGGGCGATCACATCGCCGCCGTCGAGCGGCCAGCGGTGTTCCGCCAGGCAAGCCGCCGCGTGGGCATGGTGATGCAGTACCGGCTCGACCGGTAACGACATTGACGCCGCCCACTGTGTCGAGCGATAGCCGGGATGGGCGTCAACCGCTACCCGTTGCGGCGCAAATGCATAAATGCTCTGCATTAACCGCAGCGCACTGCGCCACTGTTGCTCGACGCCCTCCTCGCCGAGATCGCCAAAATGCTGGCTCAGCACCGCTTCGTCGCCGCGCGCCAGGCAGAAGGTATTTTTCATATCTGCCCCCAGCGCCAGCAGCGGCGGAATATTATCCAGGCCCGGCGGCAGCGGCAGCGCATCCGGCACGTAGCCTCGGGCGCGGCGCAGCATCTCACCGCTTGAGCGCACCAGCGAATCGTCCATACGCTGCACGATATCGCGATTATGTAGCAGAAAACCGTCGGCGATAGCGGCTAAGTCGGTGAGCGCTTCGTGATTACTCAATGCCGGAGGGCGGCCGCTGAGGTTGCCGGAGGTCATCACTATCGGGCGCGTCAGCGCCTGCAGAAGTAAATGCTGCAGCGGATTAGACGGCAGCATCACCCCGACTTCCGCAAGCCCTGGCGCAATCTCGTCACACAGGCCGGGAACCTGCGCTTTAGCCAGCAATACAATCGGCGCGGCGGGCGAGCGCAGCAGCGTTGCCGCCGCGGCGGGTAATCCCGTGGCCGTCGGCAGCATTACCGCCAGCGGTTTTGCCGGGCGCCGTTTTCGCGCGCGCAGCGCTGCCACCGCCACGCTATTGCCGGCATCGCAGGCCAGATGAAAACCGCCAATCCCTTTTATCGCCACAATATCGCCTGCCGCCAGCCGCGCGATGGCCGCCTGCAGCGCCGCTTCAGCGAATAGCGTTAGCGTCCCCGCCCGCCACTCCAGCTGTGGGCCGCAATCGGCACAGGCCACCGGCTGGGCGTGAAAACGGCGATCGGCAGGCTCCCGGTACTCGGCAGCGCAGCGCGGACACAGCGGGAACGGCGCCATCGCGGTATAGGGACGATCGTATGGCATGGCGCGAATGATGGTGAAACGCGGCCCGCAGTGGGTACAGTTGATAAAGGGGTAGCGGTAGCGGCGTTCTTGCGGATCGTTCATCTCCGCCAGGCACGCCGGGCAGGTTGCGGCATCGGGAACAATCTGCGTGCGCATACTGCCGCCGCCGCTGTGGCGAATGGTGAAATCCTGAGGAAGCCTGTGCCAGTGAAACGGGGTGCAGTCGGTGCTGTCAATACGCGCCAGCGGCGGGCAGTGACGAGCCAACGCGGCAGAAAAGCCACCATCGTCGCCGATCAGCCTGACCAGCACGCCGTCGCCGTCGTTACAGACATCGCCGCCACGCGCCATTTGCCGCGCCAGTTGCCAGACGAAGGGGCGGAAACCCACCCCCTGCACTTTGCCGCGAATGCGGATTTGCACCCCGTTCATGCGGCGTATTACCAGGCCAGCGCCGTACGGCGACGTTTTTCGAGGTTCATCTGCTCAAGCTTGTTGCGGTCGACGCAAACCAGCGCGTGGGTCGGGCAGGCTTCGATGCAGGCCGGACCGCTATCGCGCTGGTGGCACAGGTCGCACTTGTTGGCTTCGGCTTTTTCCGCCATGACGTTCAACCCGGCGCCGCTGTGGCGAACGACCGGGCGCACCACCACTTCCATCGCCCCATACGGGCAGGCAACAACGCAGGTTTTACAGCCGATGCAGCGCTCCTGCATCACGTGGACAAAGCCTTTATCGCGGCTGATGGCGCCGTTCGGGCAGACGTTGGCGCATGGCGCGTCTTCACATTGACGACAGGCCGTCGCCGTCGACACATTGACGCCTTTGATCACGTGAATACGCGGCAAGAACGACTGCGGCGTCAGCGCGGCGCAATCCTGATTTTCCTGATGAGAGACCACGCAAGCCACTTCACAGGTGCGGCAGCCGATGCATTTGCTCGCATCGGCGATAATGAAACGGTTCATCCATTTCTCCAGCGGAAAGAAGTTAACGCGCCGGATTATGCATAATACGTTCCAACTTTTATTTTATTGAAATATAAGAGAATTAAATTAAACTCCGCTGTCATCGTCACAACTGACGATGACAGATGACGACATCAGGCATGCGGGCCGCGCGCCAACGACTCGCGTTCAATCAGCTCGCCGGGGAAAGTTTGCTGATATTTAAATTCGCCGCCGTCGAGCATAAAGATCAGCCTGTTGATGCTCTCTTTCATCATTTCGGTGACCGGAATTTTAACGCTGGAGAGCGAAGGGATCACATACGGCGCCAGCGCGATGTCATCGAAACCGATCACCGATACCTGCTGCGGCACTGCAATCCCCTGCTGGTGCAGTTGCTTAATCGCGCCGATCGCCATGTCGTCATTACTGGCGACCAGCGCGCTGAAACTGACGCCGCGTTGGCAGAGCGCTTCGACAGCGGCGGCTCCGGTTTGTGGCGTCCAGCGCCCTTCAACGATCATTTCTTGCCGCACGGGAAGCCCCAGTCCTGCCAGCGCATCTCTATAACCAGAGAGACGCTCAACCCCGGTAGGCGAATCCAGCGAACCGGTGATAAAAGCAATGTCGCGATGCCCGCTGGCAATTAACTTTTCGACCGCCATCCGCGCCGAGGCTTTGTGATCGGACCATACGCAGTGGCTGGCGTGTCGGCGCAGGCGACGGTTCAGCACCACGATCGGCTGCTCATGATTGTCGATTATCTCATCCATCTCATCGACGCTAAGAAAGCGCGGATAGATGATGATCGCATCACAGCGCATATCGAGCAGATACTGAATCGCCTCACGCTCCTCTTGCGCGCTGTGTTTGCCGTCGGCCAGGATCAGCTGCCGCCCCTGATCTTCCGTCAGCCGCGCCACGTGAAACAGCAGCTCGCTGAAATAAACGCCGTGATAAAGAGTGTTGGTTACCACCAGTCCGATAGTCTGGCTTTTTTTGGTCGCCAGATTACGCGCCAGCAGATTCGGCCGATAGCCGCTTTCGGCAATTGCCTGAAACACCCGGTCTTTGGTTTCCTGGCTGACATAGCCGTTGCCCGACAGCACCCGCGACACGGTCGCCTTTGATACTCCCGCGCGCTTCGCAACCTCCAGCATCGTTGCCATGGGGTTCTTCCTGTAACTTAAGTTGCCTGCAGTGTACTGCACGTCTCGCCGTTTTTCAGCAGTCGGCATCGCCCTGATGTTGCTCTGCCCCTGCCCACAAAGCGATCAAAATCACAAATTTGCAAAGTGGTTTTTTTAGTTCTTGTATGACTCAATGAAACTCATCATGATTTTGTGGAACCGGTTTCCTATGCATATACCGCGCATAGCCGCCGTCAGGCGCTGGCGTGTAATCAGTACCCTATTGATAAAACAGGATAAAATCCGATGTCTAAAAATTATGCAGCCCTGGCGAACCAGATCCTGACGGCGCTCGGCGGCGCAGATAATGTCGTTGCCGTGACCCACTGCATGACCCGCCTGCGCTTCGTGGTGAAAGATAACCAACGCGTGGACGCCCCGGCGCTGAAAGCGCTGCAAGGGGTACTTGGCGTCGTGCGTAGCGATAACCAATGTCAGGTGATCATCGGCAATACCGTCTCGCAGGCGTATCGCGAGGTGCTGAATCTGCTGCCCGGCGAGTTGCGCCCGGCGGAGCCGCAGGGGAAACCGCCGCTGACCTTAAAACGCGTCGGCGCCGGGATCCTTGATGCGCTGATCGGCACCATGTCGCCGCTGATCCCGGCGATTATCGGCGGATCGATGGTCAAACTGCTGGCGATGATCCTGGAGATGAGCGGCGCGTTGCCAAAAGGCTCTCCGACGCTGACCATTCTGACGCTTATCGGCGACGGCGCGTTCTTCTTCCTGCCGCTGATGGTTGCCGCTTCCGCGGCGATAAAATTCAAAACCAATATGTCGCTGGCTATCGCTATCGCCGGGGTGCTGGTGCATCCGGGATTCATCGAATTAATGGCTAAAGCCGCGCAGGGAGAACACGTTGAGTTCGCCTTCATTCCGGTTACCGCGGTGAAATACACCTACACGGTGATCCCGGCGCTGGTGATGACCTGGTGTCTCTCTTATATCGAGCGCTGGGTCGATCGCATCACCCCGGCGGTGACGAAAAACTTCCTTAAACCGATGCTGATCGTGCTGATTGCCGCGCCGCTGGCGATCCTGCTGATTGGCCCGCTCGGCATCTGGATCGGCAGCGCGATCTCCGCGCTGGTGTACACGATCCATAGCTATCTCGGCTGGCTGTCGGTGGCGATCATGGGCGGACTCTGGCCGCTGCTGGTGATGACCGGGATGCACCGCGTCTTTACGCCCACCATCATTCAAACCATCGCCGAAACCGGCAAAGAGGGCATGGTGATGCCATCGGAAATCGGCGCCAACCTGTCGCTGGGCGGATCGTCGCTGGCGGTGGCGTGGAAAACCAAAAACCCGGAGCTACGCCAGACCGCATTAGCGGCGGCGGCATCGGCGATTCTGGCCGGGATTTCCGAACCGGCGCTGTACGGCGTGGCGGTACGTCTGAAACGCCCGCTGGTCGCCAGCTTAATCAGCGGCTTTATTTGCGGCGCGGTGGCGGGAATCGCCGGGCTGGCCAGCCATTCGATGGCGGCACCGGGGCTGTTCACCAGCGTCCAGTTCTTCGATCCGGCCAATCCGATGACTATCGTTTGGGTCTTTGGCGTGATGGCGCTGTCGGTGGTGCTCTCCTTTGTGCTGACGCTGCTGCTCGGTTTTGAAGATATCCCGGTAGAAAATGCCGCCGCCGACGCCAGACAGCGCCAGGGCGCGGCCACTCACGCCTGAACACTTTTTTGAACGCGAGGTAACGCATGTCGAGTTTTCCACACGGATTTTTATGGGGCGGCGCTCTGGCCGCCAACCAGTCTGAAGGCGCTTATCTTGAAGGCGGCAAAGGGCTGACGACCGTTGATACTATTCCGCACGGCGCCCATCGCCTGGCGGTGAAGCTGGGCCAGGAGAAGCGCTTTACGCTTCGCGAAAATGAATTCTATCCAAGCCACGTAGCGATCGATTTTTACCATCGCTATAAAGAGGATATCGCCCTGATGGCGGAGATGGGGTTTAGCGTCTTCCGCACCTCTATCGCCTGGAGCCGCCTGTTTCCGCGCGGCGATGAACAACAGCCAAACCCGGAAGGTATCGCCTTCTATCGTGCGATGTTTGAAGAGTGCAGAAAGTACGGGATCGAACCGCTGGTCACCCTGTGCCACTTTGATGTACCGATGCATCTGGTGACGGAATATGGCTCCTGGCGTAACCGGAAGATGGTCGATTTTTTCAGCCACTATGCGCGCACCTGTTTTGAAGCGTTTGACGGACTGGTGAAATACTGGCTCACCTTCAATGAAATCAACATTATGCTGCATAGTCCCTACTCCGGCGCCGGTCTGGTATTTGAGGAGGGAGAAAATCAGGAACAGGTGAAATACCAGGCCGCGCATCACGAGCTGGTGGCCAGCGCGCTGGCGACAAAAATTGCCCATCAGGTTAACCCGCAAAACCAGGTCGGCTGCATGCTGGCGGGCGGTAATTTCTACCCCTATTCCTGTAAGCCGGAAGATGTCTGGATGGCGCTGGAAAAAGATCGTGAAAACCTGTTCTTTATCGATGTGCAGGCACGCGGCGCGTATCCGGTGTGGGCCGCGCGGGTATTCCGCGAGAAAGGCGTCACTATTGCCAAACAGCCGGGCGACGACGAAATCCTCAAAAACACCGTTGATTTTGTCTCCTTTAGCTATTACGCCTCGCGCTGCGCGTCAGCGGAGATGAACGCCAGCAACACCAACGCCGCCAATATCGTCAAGTCGCTGAAGAATCCGTACATTGCGGCCAGCGAATGGGGCTGGGGCATCGATCCGCTCGGCCTGCGCATCACCATAAACATGATGTATGACCGCTATCAGAAACCGCTATTCCTCGTGGAAAACGGGCTCGGCGCGCGCGATGAGATCGACGCCAACGGCGAAATCAACGACGACTACCGCATTAGCTATCTGCGCGAGCATATCAAGGCGATGCGCGACGCCATCGATGACGGCATTCCGGTCATCGGCTATACCAGCTGGGGCTGTATCGATTTGGTCTCCGCCTCCACCGGCGAGATGAGCAAGCGCTACGGTTTCGTGTATGTCGATCGCGACGATGCCGGTAACGGCACGCTTGCGCGCAAGCGTAAGAAATCGTTCTGGTGGTATAAGAAGGTCATCGCCAGCAACGGGGCGGATCTGGAATAGCCGGTATTGCCGGGTGGCGGCTTACGCCTTACCCGGCCTACGGTCCGTACGGCCTGCCGTTATTTTATTCACCACGCTGGCTGAAACTGCCGGTGTTGGTGGCCTCAAAATCGCTGAGACGTTCCCGGCAGGCTGGGGCAGCCCGCATGGATGCGGGCTGAGGGCCGTGATTTGCATGGACGCAGCCTCGGCCCGACCCGAAGCCTGCCGGGATAAGTCGAAGGCACCACGAAGTGGCGATTTTGGCGGCCAAAGCCCGGGGGTACAGGGGGCGGCGGCGACTGGCCGCCCCCTGTGCGCTCCCTGCGCCATGAGAGCCATAACGCAGAAAAAATATCGGGAGCGCAATGTGCTCTGAATTAACACAAAACACGTGTTTTTCCCGGACCCAAACGGTTGCAAAACGATAACAATATCAACGGTCCGTACCATTTATAGCCCGGCGAAGCATTAGCACAAGCCGGGGAACGCCTGCTCCTCGGCCGCTTCCAGCGCGGCAAAACCGCCCTGCTCCTGCCAGCCATCAAGCCGCGCGTATACCGTCGCGACGGCGTCTTTCACAGGCTGAGTCATCGGGTAATAGAAACCGACTATATCGGGCTGAATGCCCACAAAAATCACCTCGCCAACATCCTCTTTTAACTGATCGATAAGATAGTTAAGCGGCATATTGTGAGTGGTCATCATAAACATGTCGGCGATATCGTCCGGGTCGACAATGCGGATTTCGCCGGGGTTGAGCCCCATATCGGTCGCGTCGACGATCAGCAACCGGGTCGGGCGCAGCTCGCGGATGGCGACGATATCGTTTTCCGGCGCGCTACCGCCGTCAATCACCACCCAGCCGCCGATCGGATTGGCCGCGCACATTTCCGCCAGCAGCGGGCCTGCGCCGTCATCGCCCATCATGCTGTTGCCGACACACAGTAAAACGTCAGTCACGTAGTCTCCTCACCATCAGATAGATGGCGCTTTCCTGGTGAATATCGTGCAGCATGCTGAGCAGGGTTTTACTCCACGCCTGCTGCTGCGGGGTCTGCGCGGACTGCGCTTTATCAAAGGCGTTAGCCAGCATCGCCACGTGATTGCTGTCGATAACGATCTCGCCATACTTCGGCACGCCCTCCATTTTGCGCCGCGCGGCGCTGCCCGCTTCCAGCGTACCGATCCACGCCAGATAGTCCTCCCACGGGCAGCTTAACGCCGCCTCCAGGCAGTCAATGACGCCGAGGTGGTGGCCAATCGCCAGGCTGTAATAGACCACCTGCTGCGCCTGATCCGGCGTCGCGTCGTTCTCATCAATAAATTTACGGCTCAGCTGACTGAACACCACCGTCTCGCTCATCGGATACGCGCCCCCTCGACCACCTGATTCAGGTGCGTGACGATCTCGGTCAGACGCGGATCTTTCTCCGCTTCCAGCCAGCGCAGTACCTGGTTATCGCCCTGCCCTAGTAGACGCATATAGTCGTCGGCGATCTGGCGGCCATAGCGATAGCCGGCCAGACGGCGCGCTTCGCGATCGATACGCACCCGCAGCGGCTGCACCATGTTGGGATGCAGCAATTCGGTTGGCTGGTCGTCAAGCTCGCCCGGCTGGCGGGCATGGATTTTTTGCTCCAGCAGACCAAGCGCCATCGCAAAACCGTACAGCGTGGCGGCAGGCGTCGGCGGACAGCCCGGAATATAGACATCGACCGGCACGATTTTGTCGGTGCCGCCCCATACGCAATACAGATCGTGGAAGATACCGCCGCTGTTGCCGCAGGCGCCGTAAGAGATGCAGATTTTCGGATCCGGCGCCGATTGCCAGGCGCGCAACGCCGGCGAACGCATCGCACGGGTCACCGCGCCGGTAAACAGCAGAATATCGGCATGGCGCGGCGACGGCACCACTTTAATCCCGAAGCGTTCGGCATCGAAAAGCGGCGAAAGGGTGGCGAAAATCTCGATTTCGCAGCCGTTACAGCCGCCGCAGTCGACACGGTAAACGTAGGCGGAACGTTTGATTTTTTTCAGCAGCGAGGCCTTCATGCTGGCGATGGATTCATCCACCGTCATCGGCAACGGAATGCCGTTTTCATCGCGCGGGCCTAATAAATTGCTCATCAGCTGGCCTCCCTCATGTGGCGAGTCAGTTCAATACGATCGGATGGCACCAGGCATTTCTGGCGTTTGCATTCCGGGCAGGTCTCAAAACTTTCGCGGTGCAATTCGGCGCGGGTATCGCCGTTGTGCTTAAGCAGCGCAATGGCGTAGTCGATCTCTTTTTGTACCGCGAAAGGCCGCGCGCAGACCCGACAGTGGCAAATGGCAAAGCGCGATTGCTGGAGGAAATCCTCTTTTTTCCACACCGCCAGTTCATACTCCTGCGACAGCTTAATCGCCGCCGTCGGGCAGACCTCTTCACAGCGGCCGCAGAAAATACAGCGCCCGAGGTTGAACTGCCACGCCAACTGGTTAGTCGCCAGATCGGTCTCTACCGTCAGGGCGTTAGACGGACAGGCATTCACGCAGGCCGCGCAGCCGATGCACTGCTGCGGATTGTGCTCCGGTTTGCCGCGGAAGTTTTTATCCACCGGCATCGGCTCCAGCGGATAGGAGTGGGTCGCGGTGCCGGTCTTGATGACTTTTTTGATAAAGGTAAACATGGCGATTCCTTATTTCAGCGGCGAGTTTTTACGCTCGATGCTGTAGCGCTCCAGCTCTTTGTACGGCACCACTTTGCTTTTCTTCTTACGTACATCGACCACCGTCATACGGTCGGTACAGGAGTAGCAAGGGTCGAGGCTGCCAATAATCAGCGGCGCGTCGGAGACGGTGTTGCCGCGCAGCATATAGCGCAGGGTCGGCCAGTTGGCGTAGGTCGCCGCACGGCAGCGCCAGCGGTACAGTTTTTGGTTGTCGCCGGTCATGCTCCAGTGGATATCGTCGCCGCGCGGCGCTTCCGAGAAGCCCAGCGCGAAGCGGTGCGGAATATAGGTGAAGCCATCCACCATCAGCGGGCCGCCGGGCAGATTGTCGAGACCGAAATCAATCATATTCAGCGCGGTATAAACTTCGTTGATACGCACCTTGAGGCGGGAAATCACGTCGCAGCCCTGCTCGCTGTGAACTTCCATCGGCAGCAGACCGTAACCAACGAACGGGTGATCGGCGCGAGTATCGCGGGCGTGGCCGCTGGCGCGGACCATCGGGCCGACGTTACTGAAGTCGCGGGCGATTTCTGGATCCAGACGGCCAATACCGACGGTGCGCTGTTCCATGTTCGGCGTGCTGAGCAACATATCCACCAGCTCCTGCACATCGCGGCGCATCTGCTGCGCCAGCTGGCGGGTCTGGATCATGTCCTCTTTCAGCAGATCGCGGCGAATCCCGCCGATCAGGTTCATACCGTAGGTTTTACGCGCGCCGGTGAGGATCTCCGCCATCTTCATTGAGGTTTCGCGCACGCGGAAGAACTGCATAAAACCGGAGTCAAAACCGGTGAAGTGGCAGGCCAGGCCAAGGTTCAGCAGGTGCGAGTGCAGGCGTTCCACTTCCAGCAGAATGGCGCGGATCATCTGCGCGCGCTCCGGCACCACGATGCCCATCGCGTTTTCCACCGAGGTGGTATAGGCGGTACTGTGGGCGAAGCCGCAGATGCCGCATACCCGGTCCGACAGGAACGTTACTTCGTTGTAGCCCATGCGGGTTTCCGCCAGCTTTTCCATGCCGCGATGGACATAGAACAGGCGGTAATCGGCGTCGATAATGTTCTCGCCGTCGACAAACAGACGGAAGTGTCCAGGCTCATCGGAGGTGACGTGCAGCGGGCCAATCGGCACCACGTTGTTTTTCTTACTGCCGAGCTCGTTAATGAACTCGTAGGTCTCCGCGTCGGTGGTCGGCGCCGGGCGCTGGCGGTAGTCCATGCTGTCTTTACGCAGCGGATAGAGTTCATCCGGCCAGTCATCCGGCAGCACCAGGCGGCGCTCGTCCGGCAAGCCCACCGGCACCAGACCGTACATATCGCGTACTTCGCGTTCACCCCATACCGCCGCCGGCACGCGCGGGGTCACCGACGGATATTCCGGTTTATTAGCGTCGACTTCCACGCGCACGGTGATCCAGCACTTAGTGCCCTGCTCCATCGACAGCACGTAGTAAACCGCGTAGTGGCCGTTCAACTTACGTTCGTCGTTGCCGAACAGTACCGACAGCCAGCCCCCCTGCTTGTAGTACAGGAACTCGACCACTTCCGGCAGGTAGTTAACCTTCACGGTGACGGTAAGCTGATCTTTGGTCTGCCAGGCTTCATCCAGCACCACGCCAGGAAAGGCCTGGTGCAGCGCCGCAAGATAGTGTTGACCGATTTTTTCTTCAGACATGCTCAAATTCTCTTAATCACGCCACCAGCAAGGAGACGAAAGCTAAAAAGGCGAAACCAAACCCGGCCCAGGTAACGCGGGAGGTGGCACAAAAGCGCAGACGCGCCATGCTGTTTTCGAACAGCGCGATAATCAGCACTCCCGCCACCAGCTTGACGATGGCGACCACCAGCGCCAGCAGCAGGCCTGGCGCGCTAAAACTGGTCATCTGTCCCCACGGGATAAATACGCCGACGAACATCTGCAGCACCACCAGCTGTTTCAGGCTGATGCCCCACTTCAGCACCGCGAAACCGCTGCCGCTGTACTCGGAAAGCGGCCCTTCCTGCAGTTCCTGTTCGGCCTCGGCTAAATCGAACGGCAGCTTGCCCATTTCGATAAAGGTGGCGAAAGCGCAGGCGCACAGCGCCAGGATCAGCGGGATGCTGCGCTCGGCGGGCCAGTGGTAAACGGTATCGGTAATCGCGCTAATATGGGTGGAGCCGGCAACCTGCGCCGCGACCCACAGCCCAAGCAGCAGGATCGGTTCGACCAGCACGCCGAGCATCGCTTCACGACTGCTGCCGATGGCGGTGAACGGACTGCCGGTATCCAGGCCGGAAATGGCGAAGAAGAAGCGGGCGATGGCGAACAGATAGATAAGCGTAATCAGGTCGCCCAGCCCCGGCAGCGGTGAATCTACGGTCACCACCGGCAGCGCGGCGGCGATGGTCAGCATCACGCCAACCATCACAAACGGCGTCAGGCGGAATACCCAGCCGGAAGCGTCCGGGCCCACGCTCTGGCGACCCAGCAGTTTCAGGATATCCCGATACTCCTGCAGTACCCCCGGCCCGCGGCGGTTATGCAGGCGCGCGCGGGCAACGCGGGTCAGGCCGGACAGCAGCGGCGCGACGGCAAACAGTACCAGCGCCTGTATTAATGCAACGAATAGGTTCACTCTCAGGCTCCTCGCGAAATCACAATCACCACCAGTACCGCCAGTTCGATCAGCGCCACGCCGCGCAGCAAGGCGGGCGCGGCGGCATTCTGCCAGCCGGGCACCAGCCGTACCGGATTCAACCAGTGACGCAGCTTCAGCAGCGGCGCAAAGGCTTCTTTCACCGGCATGGCGAAGCCGTGGGCGGTGACCACCATCGCTTGTTCATGGTCGTAGCCGCAGACCCACGCCGCGCCGCGCGAGCGCGCCGGCAGGCGGTCGCCTTTGAAGAAGATCATCAGCAGGAACGGCAGCAGCGGACAGGCAATCAGCAGAATGGCGATCAGCGGCTGCGACACGACGCTTGTAGCCTGCGCAGGAACCGGAATAACGTGGCCGACCAGCGGCAACAACCATGGCGCCGCCACGCCGCCGATGACGCAGCACGCGGCGGCCAGCACCACGCTTAAGGTCATCAGCCAGGGCGCGCAGGTGGCGTTTTCCGCCTCTTTACTGCGCGGCGCGCCGAGGAAGGTGACGCCGTAGACTTTGGCCATACACATCACCGCCAGCGCCCCGGTAATCGCCAGGCCAACCGCCAGCAGCGGCCCCAGCAGACGGCCGATAAACACCTCGCCGGTGCTCAGCTTGAAGAAGGATTGATAGATAACCCATTCGCCGGCAAAGCCGTTCAGCGGCGGCAGCGCGGCCATCGCCATCAGCCCCACCAGCATGGCGAGTGAAATCAGCGGCATTTTTTTACCGATGCCGCCCAGCTTCTCGATATCGCGATGACCGGTACGGAACCACACCGCCCCCGCGCCAAGGAACAGCGTGGTTTTGAACAGGCTGTGGTTGATCAGGTGGTACATGCCGCCGATAAAGCCCAGCACCATCAGCGCATTATTGCCGGTAGCAATACCGGTGACGAACGCGCCGAGGCCAAGCAGAATAATGCCGATGTTTTCCAGGGTGTGGTAAGCCAGCAGGCGCTGGATATTATGTTCCATCAGCGCGTACAGCCCGCCGATAAAGGCGGTAATCATTCCCAACACCAGCAGCAGCACGCCCCACCACAGCGGTGGCACGCTACCGGCCAGCGACACGGTCAGGATGCCGTACAGACCGACCTTCATCACCACTGTAGAAAACAGCGCGGCGGCCGGGGCGCTGGCGCCCGCATGCGCCTGCGGCGCCCAGCCGTGCAGCGGGATCACCCCGGCGAGCAGGGCAAAACCGAGCAGACCCGGCAGCCACAGCGCCATGTTCTGCGGCGCGCCAGCGGCCAACTGGCTAATCGCCGCCAGATCGAGAGTGCCGTAGAACGACCACACCAGCCAGCAGGTCCACGCCAGCAGCAGGGTACCGAGACGCCCCAGCGCAAACCACAGTTTGCCGGACTGCGCGCAGCCGGTAAGGAACGCGGCGCACAGCGCCATGATTTCCGCCATCACCACCAGGCTGCCGAAGTTAGTCACCACCACCGCGCAGGTGGCGGCAGCCAGCAGCAGGTTAACCAGCAGGCCGTTGGATTTGACCTGCGGATGACGATGCCAGGAAATGTTAAACAGCGAAATCGGCAGCGCCGACAGGCCGATAGCCAACAGCCACAGAGCGTTAATCCCGCCCACCCGCATCGCCAGATGCAGATACTGCAGCATGCCGCCGTTGATCCGCTCCGGCGCGATCAGCGCCGAGAAGCCGGCGACGATTAACATCGCGCTGGCGACCGCGCCGCCGATCCCGGCAATCGCGCCGCTCAGCGGTTTACGCAAACTAAATAAAAACGCCAGCACCGCGCTGGCGGCATACCAGGCAACCGCCTGATTCACTAATGCAACCACGCTCATTTCACGCCCCCTTGTTGCGCCTGAAACAGCGACAAATCGCCGAGGTCGGTATTAAAGGTCAGTTCGCGCTTACGCTTGCTGGACTTAGCAATGTCGCGAATATCCACCAGCACTAAGGCTTTGGTCGGACAGGTCCGCACGCACGCCGGGCCCTGCTCATCAAAGTGGCAGAGGTCGCATTTCACGGCGATAGCGCGAACGCCAGGCACCCAATCGAGCAGCGAGCTGACGCGGGCCGGAGCCGGCGGCGCGGCGGGCGCCATCGGCGTGTTAGCGTTGGCGGGAATATCCAACGGGCGGCTGCCGGAGAATTCAATCGCGCCGAACGGGCAGGCGATGCCGCACAGTTTGCAGCTCACGCACAGGCTTTCATTCAGCTGTACCGCGCCGTCAACGCGAGTAATGGCGTTGACCGGGCACACCGCGGCGCAAGGCGCGTCTTCGCAGTGGTGGCACATCTGCGGCGCAGACTCTTTTTCATTACGCATGACCTGCAGGCGCGGCATACTTTGCAGGCCATACTGGCGGTGCGTCTCGGAACAGGCGGCTTCGCAGGTGCGGCAGCCGATACAGACGCTGGAATCAGCAATTACAAAACGGTTCACCGGGTCATCCTCGGGTGAAAGTCACTTTTGACGAAATCAGGCCGCGCAGGTGTCGGTTTCGACACTTGTCGACACTTCATAATTAATGGACCTGCGCCAGATGGTTTAAATCCACCGGCTGGTCACGTTCCATGGCCTCATACAGGCGGTCATAGACGGTGGCGATGATCGCCAGGTAGTGTTCCAGCACCGCTTCGCGGGAACGGTTACTGATGCGACCGTCAATTACGCCTTCCGCATCCAGCGTCGCCTGGGCGATCAGCCGTTTGTCATCGCCATTTTTGCTTTCTACGTAATATTCAATGGTGTGGCTGTTAAAGCCTTCCGCCAGCGCGACATATACCTGAAAGTGGCCGAACAGCACGAAGCACAGCTCTTTGTCCGGCGCGCAGCTCATCGCGTGATGCAGACGCGCTTTCGACAGGGTGATGCCCTGAACCAGCGAGTTGCAGTAGGTGTGCCACTGCTCCTGATGCTGGCGGTGACGATCGGCGATGTAGTCCGCCTTTTCACTTAATTCCCAAATTGTCATCCCGGATCCTCCCGTTACATGAGATGCACCGGTTAAGCATTTTCCATGCCAAAATTTATTTATCTGAATTTAAAGGAATTATTAAAAATTCACGCGCCATCACGACATGTCGATGACAGCCGCACGTCGTCGTCATCGACAGTTCCCCCACCGTTTATGGTCTCCTGGCATCGTTATTGCATATAGCCGCCATAGTATTAACGGAGGCCAACATGCACGAAATCACGCTAAGCCAGCGGGCGCTGGAAATCATTGAGCAACAGGCGCGGCAAAACGGCGCGCGCCGGGTCACCGGTGTGTGGTTGAAGGTTGGCGCGTTTTCCTGCGTGGAGGCCAGCGCCCTCACCTTCTGTTTTGAACTGGTGTGCCGCGGCACGCTGGCGGAAGGCTGCGCGCTGCACATTGCCGAGCAACAGGCCGAATGCTGGTGTGAACGCTGTCAGCAGTATGTGCATCTTGTCTCTCAGCACGTCCGCCGCTGCCCGCACTGCGATAACGACCAGTTGCAGATCGTGGCGGATGATGGCTTACAGATTCAGCGTTTAGAATTGGAGTAAAAGATTATGTGTACGACATGCGGCTGCGGAGAAGGCAACCTTTATATCGAAGGCGATGAACATAACCCGCACTCGGCGTTTCGCAGCGCCCCCTTCGCCCCCGCCCCGCGCCAGACCATGACCATCACCGGCGTGAAAACCGATAACTTCTCCCCGACCCGCAGCGCGCAAGGCGATCTGCATTACGGCCACGGCGAAGCCGGTACCCACGCGCCGGGCCAGAGCCAGCGGCGGATGCTGGAAGTCGAAATCGACGTGCTGGATAAAAACAACCGCCTGGCGGCGCGCAACCGCGCGCGCTTCGCGGCGAATAACCAACTGGTGCTAAATCTGGTCTCCAGTCCCGGCTCCGGTAAAACCACCCTGCTCACCGAAACCCTGACCCGCCTGAAAGGCATCGTCGACTGCGCGGTCATTGAAGGCGATCAGCAGACGGTCAACGATGCCGCGCGCATCCGCGCCACCGGCACGCCGGCGATTCAGGTCAATACCGGCAAGGGCTGCCATCTCGATGCGCAAATGATTGCCGACGCCTCTGCGCGCCTGCCGGCTGGCGATAACGGCATTCTGTTTATCGAAAACGTCGGTAACCTGGTCTGCCCGGCCAGCTTCGATCTTGGCGAACGCCATAAAGTGGCGGTGCTGTCGGTCACCGAAGGAGAAGATAAACCGCTGAAGTATCCGCATATGTTTGCCGCCGCCAGCCTGATGCTGCTCAACAAAGTCGACCTGCTGCCGTACCTCAACTTTGACGTCGAGAAGTGCCTCGCCTGCGCGCGGGAAGTGAATCCGCATATCGAGATTATTTTGCTCTCCGCCACCAGCGGCGAAGGCATGGACCAGTGGCTTAACTGGCTGGAGACGCAGCGATGTGCATAGGCATTCCGGGGCAAATTCGCACGATTGACGGGGTGATGGCGAAGGTTGAAGTGTGCGGCATTCAGCGCGAAGTCGATCTGACCCTGGTCGGCGCCGTCGATGAACAGGGCCAGCCGCGCATCGGCCAGTGGGTGCTGGTACACGTCGGGTTCGCCATGAGCGTGATTAACGAAGCCGAAGCGCGCGATACCCTCGAGGCGCTGCAAAACATGTTCGAGGTGGAACCGGACGTCGGCGCGCTGCTATACGGCGAGGAGCGATAATGCGTTTTGTTGATGAATACCGCGCGCCGGAGCAGGTGCTGCAGCTGGTCGAACATCTGCAGCAGCGCGCCCGGCTGCTGGACTACAGTGAAGCCCGCCCGCTGCGGATGATGGAGGTCTGCGGCGGCCATACCCACGCCATCTTCAAATTCGGCCTCGACCAGCTATTACCGAACAATATTGAATTTATTCACGGCCCCGGCTGCCCGGTGTGCGTCCTGCCGATGGGCCGCATTGACGCGTGTATCGAGATAGCCAGCCGTCCGGGGGTGATTTTCTGCACCTTTGGCGATGCGATGCGCGTGCCGGGAAAAAACGGGTCGCTGCTGCAGGCAAAGAGTCGCGGCGCCGATGTGCGAATCGTTTACTCGCCGATGGACGCCCTGCGGCTGGCGCAGCAGAATCCGCAGCGCGAGGTAGTTTTTTTTGGTCTCGGTTTCGAAACCACCATGCCCGCTACCGCGCTGACGCTGCGTCAGGCTCGCGAGCGCAACGTCGACAACTTCTACTTTTTCTGTCAGCACATCACCTTGCTGCCGACGCTACGCAGCCTGCTGGACCAGCCGGACAACGGTATCGATGCGTTTCTCGCCCCCGGCCACGTCAGTATGGTGATTGGCACCGACGCCTACGGTTTCATCGCCAGCGACTATCATCGGCCATTAGTCGTTGCTGGATTTGAACCAGTTGATCTACTGCAAGGCGTGATCATGCTGGTTGAGCAGAAAATAGCGCAGCGCAGTCAGGTAGAGAATCAGTACCGTCGCGTGGTGCCGGATGCCGGTAACGCGCTGGCGCAGGAGGCAATCGCCGAGGTCTTTTGCCTGAGCGGCGATAGCGAATGGCGCGGCCTGGGGACGATCAACGATTCCGGTGTTTGCCTGACGCCAGATTATCAACGCTTTGACGCCGAGGCCCATTTCCGCCCGGCGCCGCAGCGGGTTTGCGACGACCCGCGCGCCCGCTGCGGTGAAGTGCTGACCGGGCGTTGTAAACCACACCAGTGTCCGCTGTTTGGCCGCGTCTGCAACCCGCAGAGCGCCTTTGGCGCGCTGATGGTCTCCTCAGAGGGCGCCTGCGCCGCCTGGTATCAATATCGCAGTCAGGAAAATAAAGCATGAAAAGCATTCAGTTAGCTCACGGTAGCGGCGGTCAGGCGATGCAGCAACTCATTGGCGAGCTGTTTATGCAGGCCTTCGCCAACCCCTGGCTGGCCGAACAGGAAGATCAGGCGCGTTTAGATCTCGCCGGGCTTGCCGTCCAGGGCGATCGGCTGGCCTTCTCAACGGACAGCTATGTTATTGACCCACTGTTTTTCCCCGGCGGCGATATCGGCAAGCTGGCGGTCTGCGGCACCGCCAACGACGTGGCGGTCAGCGGCGCCCTGCCGCGCTATCTCTCCTGCGGGTTTATCCTCGAAGAGGGGCTGGAGATGGCGACGCTGGAAGCGGTGGTGCGCAGCATGGCAACTACCGCTCAGCAAGCCGGGATTGCCATTGTGACCGGCGATACCAAAGTGGTGCCGCGCGGCGCAGCGGATAAATTATTCATCAATACCGCCGGTATTGGCGCCATCCCCGGCGATATTCACTGGGGAGCGCAGCAGATTAGCGCCGGCGATGTGCTGCTGGTCAGCGGCACGCTCGGCGATCACGGCGCCACCATTCTTAACCTGCGCGAACAGCTGGGGCTGGACGGCGCGTTATCCAGCGACTGCGCAGTACTGACGCCGCTTATCCAGACCCTGCGCGAGATTCCGGGCATCAAAGCGCTACGCGACGCCACCCGCGGCGGCGTCAACGCGGTGGCGCACGAGTTCGCCGCCGCCAGCGGCTGCGGTATCGAACTGCATGAAGCGAAGCTGCCGGTCAACGATACGGTGCGCGGCGTCTGCGAACTGCTGGGGCTCGACGCCCTGAATTTCGCCAACGAAGGTAAACTGGTGATTGCCGTCGCCAGAGAAGCCGCGCCGCGCGTACTTGAGCATTTACGGTCTCACCCGCTCGGGCAGAATGCCGCGATAATTGGTGACGTTGTCGAGCGCGCCGGCGTGCGCTCTGTCGGGTTATATGGCGTTAAACGTACACTCGATCTTCCCCACGCCGAGCCGCTGCCAAGAATTTGCTAACCACTGAACGGGCCTGGAAGGTGGCAGTCGCCATATCAGGGCGACCTCAACGGCGGCAACAATTGTTTTATTAACAGACTATTATTTGATTCATCTCTTTATTCTGCGCCGCGCTGCGGCGCTTTTTGGACTTAAGCAATGTCGTATACACCAATGGGCGATCTCGGGCAGCAGGGTCTGTTTGATATCACCCGTATTTTATTACAGCAGCCCGATCTGGCCGCGCTGAGTGAAACGCTAACCCGTCTGGTGCAGCAATCCGCGCTTGCCGACCGGGCGGCGATTATCTTGTGGAACCACGGCAACCATCGCGCCGCCAGGTACGCCTGCGACGACGCCGGGCAGCCGGCAAGCTACGAAGATGAAACCGTACTGGCGCACGGCCCGGTACGCCGCCTGCTGTCGCGCCCCGACGCGCTACATTGCGACAACGCGACCTTCGCCGAAACCTGGCCGCAGCTGGCCGCCAGCGGCATTTACCCGGAATTCGGCTACTACTGCCTGCTGCCGCTGGCGGCGGAAGGCCGCATCTTCGGCGGTTGTGAGTTCATCCGCGACGACAACCGGCCATGGAGCGAAAAAGAGTACCAGCGCCTGCATACTTTCGCGCAGATTGTCGCCGTCGTGACCGAGCAGATCCAAAGCCGGGTCAGCAACAACGTCGATTACGACCTGCTGTGCCACGAGCGCGATAACTTCCGCATCCTGGTGGCCATCACCAACGCCGTCCTGTCGCGCCTCGATATTGACGAGCTGGTCAGCGAGGTGGCGAAAGAGATCCACCGCTATTTCCGCATCGACGCCATCAGCGTGGTGCTGCGCAGCAACCGCAAAGGCAAGCTTAACATCTACTCTACCCACTATCTCGACGCCAGCCATCCGGTCCACGACCAAAGCGAAGTCGATGAAGCCGGCACGCTAACCGAGCGGGTGTTTAAGAGCAAAGAGATGCTGTTACTCAATCTGCATGAGCACGACTCGCTGGCGCCGTATGAGAAAATGCTCTTCGAGATGTGGGATAACCAGATCCAGACCCTGTGCCTGTTGCCGCTCATGTCCGGCAATACGCTGCTCGGGGTACTTAAGCTGGCGCAGTGCGATGAGCAAGTATTTACCACCACCAACCTTAAACTGCTGCGGCAAATCGCCGAGCGCGTATCGATAGCTATCGATAACGCCCTCGCCTACCGCGAGATCCAGCGTCTGAAAGAACGGCTGGTGGATGAAAACCTGGCGCTCACCGAACAGCTCAACAACGTCGAAAGCGAGTTCGGCGAAATCATCGGTCGCAGCGAAGCGATGCACAGCGTGCTTAAACAGGTGGAGATGGTGGCGCAGAGCGACAGTACGGTGCTGATCCTCGGTGAAACCGGCACCGGTAAGGAACTGATTGCCCGCGCTATTCATAACCTGAGCGGGCGCAACGGCCGACGGATGGTGAAAATGAACTGCGCGGCGATGCCCGCGGGCCTGCTGGAAAGCGATCTGTTCGGCCACGAGCGCGGCGCTTTTACCGGCGCCAGCGCCCAGCGCATCGGCCGTTTCGAACTAGCGGACAAAAGCTCGCTGTTCCTCGATGAGGTCGGCGATATGCCGCTGGAACTGCAGCCGAAGCTGCTGCGCGTTCTCCAGGAGCAGGAATTCGAACGTCTGGGCAGCAATAAACTGATTCAGACCGATGTACGGCTGATCGCCGCCACCAACCGCGATCTCAAACAGATGGTTATCGATCGTGAATTCCGCAGCGATCTTTACTATCGGCTCAATGTGTTCCCGATCCACCTGCCGCCGCTGCGCGAACGCCCGGACGATATTCCACTGCTGGTGAAAGCATTCACTTTCAAAATCGCCCGCCGTCTGGGGCGCAACATCGACAGTATTCCCGCGGAGACCCTGCGCACGCTTTCGCGCATGGAGTGGCCGGGCAACGTGCGCGAGCTGGAAAACGTCGTCGAGCGCGCGGTGTTGTTGACCCGCGGCAACGTACTGCAACTGTCGCTGCCGGAAATGCATATTGAACAGGAGACGCTGGCGCCGGAAGTGCTGCCGGAGGAAGGCGAAGATGAATATCAGCTGATCGTCCGGGTACTGAAAGAGAGCAACGGCGTGGTGGCCGGGCCAAAAGGCGCCGCCCAGCGCCTGGGGCTCAAGCGCACGACGCTGCTGTCGCGCATGAAGCGTTTAGGCATTAATAAGGATCGGTTAGTCTAGCCCGGCGATATGTCTCTAATGGCTTAAGGATTCTCCCGGAGGCGGCGCATTGCGCCTTCTCCGGGCTACCAAATCGCGCGGGACCGTAGGTCGGATAAGCGTAGCGCCATCCGACAAAATAACGGCACAACAGCTTGCGCTCTCCCCGGTGGCACTTACGCTTACCGGGGCTACCAAATCGCACATGAACCGTAGGTCGGATAAGCGTAGCGCCATCCGACAAAATAACGCGGCGCCCCATCAATTACCGGACCGAATCCGGATTCCCCCTCCTCCCCAATCCCTTCTCAGCCTAATCATTACGCCAACATCTAAATAAGAATTATTTTCATTTATAAATAGCTTGTGCTATATAACATAGCAAAGGCTATAAACGATGATTAATTAATCGCAATACCGTGAGGGATCCTATGACGCATCTGCCGCCGTTCAAGTGCCTGTTGTTCTCCGCCGCATTAGCGGTGCTTGCCATCGCCCCCGCTCAGGCGCAAGAAAAATTTAAAGTCATTACCACCTTCACCGTGATCGCCGATATGGCGCAGAACGTCGCCGGCGACGCCGCCGATGTCAGCTCAATCACCAAGCCTGGCGCGGAAATTCACGAATATCAGCCGACGCCGGGCGATATCAAACGCGCGCAGGGGGCGAAGCTTATTCTCGCCAACGGTCTCAACCTCGAACTGTGGTTCGCCCGTTTTTATCAGCACCTGAACGGCGTACCGGAAGTGGTGGTCAGCAACGGTATTCAGCCAATGGGTATCAGCGATGGCCCCTACAACGGCAAACCAAATCCGCACGCGTGGATGTCGGCGGATAATGCGCTGATCTACGTCGATAACATTCGCGATGCGCTGGTGAAATACGATCCCGTCAATGCCGACACCTATCGCCGTAACGCCGAGGCCTACAAAGAGAAGATCCGCCAGACCATGGCGCCGCTGAAGGCCGAACTGGCGAAACTGCCGGCGGACAAACGCTGGCTGGTCACCAGCGAAGGCGCATTCTCCTATCTGGCGCGCGATAACGGCCTGCAGGAGCGTTATCTGTGGCCGATTAACGCCGACCAGCAGGGCACGCCGCAGCAGGTGCGTAAAACCATCGACACCATGAAGAAGGAGCATATCCCGACCATCTTCAGTGAAAGCACCATCTCCGACAAACCGGCGCGACAGGTCGCCCGTGAAGCCGGCGCCCACTATGGCGGCGTACTGTATGTTGACTCGCTAAGCGCCGCCGACGGCCCGGTGCCGACCTATCTTGACCTGCTGCGCGTCACCACCGAAACCATCGTCAAAGGGATCAACGATGGCCTGAGGAAACAGTCATGATTGCGCCGCAAGCGGGACTTATCGTCGACCAGGTCACGGTGACCTATCGCAACGGCCACACCGCCCTGCTCGATGCCTCGTTCAGCGTACCGCGCGGATCGATTGCCGCGCTGGTGGGGGTCAACGGATCCGGTAAATCCACGTTATTCAAAGCGCTGATGGGCTTCGTGCGCGTCGGCCACGGCGATATCGCCATTCTCGGCCAGCCGGTCAACCGCGCGCTTCGGCAAAATCTTGTTGCCTACGTACCGCAATCGGAAGAGGTGGACTGGTCTTTTCCGGTGCTGGTAGAAGATGTAGTAATGATGGGCCGCTACGGTCATATGGGCTGGCTGCGGCGGGCGAAGCCCCGCGACCGGCAGATTGTCGATGCCGCGCTGGCCCGCGTAGGGATGAGCGAATACCGCAAAAGGCAAATTGGCGAGCTCTCCGGCGGGCAGAAAAAGCGCGTGTTCCTCGCCCGCGCCATTGCTCAGGAAGGCAAAGTGATCCTGCTCGATGAGCCGTTTACCGGCGTCGATGTGCAGACCGAGGCGCGGATCATTGCCCTGCTGCGAGAACTGCGCGACGAAGGCTGTACCATGTTGGTTTCTACCCATAACCTCGGTTCAGTCAGCGAATTTTGCGATTACACGGTGATGGTGAAAGGCACCGTGCTGGCCAGCGGCCCGACGGAGACCACCTTCACCGCCGAGAACCTGGAGCTGGCCTTCAGCGGCGTGTTGCGTCATGTCACGCTCACCGGCGCGGAAGAGCGTATTATCACCGACGATGAGCGGCCGTTTATCAGCCATCGCGCGGCGGGGGGCCAACGATGAGCTGGCTGCTGGAGCCGTTTGGCTATCAATACATGCTCAACGCGATGTGGGTCTCGGCATTAGTCGGCGGCGTCTGCGCCTTTCTCTCCTGCTACCTGATGCTCAAAGGCTGGTCGCTGATTGGCGACGCCCTCTCCCACTCGATCGTTCCCGGCGTCGCCGGCGCTTATATGCTCGGCCTGCCCTTTGCGCTCGGCGCGTTTCTCTCCGGCGGCCTGGCGGCAGGCAGCATGCTGTTTCTTAACCAGCGTTCGCGGCTTAAAGAGGACGCCATCATCGGGCTGATTTTCTCCTCGTTTTTCGGCATCGGTCTGTTTATGGTGTCGCTGAATCCGACCTCGGTGAACATTCAAACTATTATTCTCGGCAATATTCTCGCCATCGCTCCGGAGGATATTATCCAGCTGGCGGCAATTGGCTTTATTTCGATGGCGATCCTGTTGCTGAAGTGGAAAGACCTGATGGTCACCTTCTTCGATGAGAACCATGCCCGCTCGATTGGCCTTAACACCAGCGGCCTGAAGCTGCTGTTTTTCACCCTGCTGGCCGCCTGCACCGTGGCGGCGCTGCAAACCGTAGGCGCGTTTCTGGTCATCTGTCTGGTCGTGACGCCCGGCGCCACCGCCTGGCTGTTAACCGACCGCTTCCCGCGTCTGCTGGCCATTGCCGTCGCTATCGGCAGCCTGACCAGCTTCTTCGGCGCATGGCTGAGCTACTACCTTGATGGCGCCACCGGCGGCATCATCGTGGTGGCGCAGACGCTGCTGTTCTTAGCTACCTTTGTCTTCGCGCCGAAGCACGGCCTGCTGGCCAACCGCCGCCGCGCCAGGGAGGCCTCATGCTAACGATGCTGCTTGAACCATTACAGTTCCCGTTTATGGTCAACGCGATGCTGGTGGCGACGATCGTCGCCGTCCCCTGTGCGCTGCTGTCGGTATTTCTGGTATTAAAAGGCTGGGCGCTGATGGGCGATGCCATGAGCCACGCGGTGTTTCCCGGCGTGGTGGTGGCCTACATTATCGGCATCCCCTTCGCCATCGGCGCGTTTATTGCCGGCTTATTCTGCGCCGTCGCCACCGGTTTTCTCGACGATAACAGCCGCATCAAGCGCGATACAATCATGGGGATCGTCTTCTCGGGGATGTTCGGCGCCGGGCTGGTGCTGTACGTGGCGATTCAATCCGAGGTCCATCTCGACCATATTCTGTTTGGCGATATGCTGGGAATATCCGCCAGCGATATCGGGCAAACGGCGGTGATTGCGCTGGCGATTGCGCTGATTATCGGGCTAAAGTGGCGCGATTTTTTACTGCACGCCTTTGATCCCAATCAGGCCAAAGCCAGCGGCCTGCGCTGCGGGCTGCTGCATTATGGTCTGCTGTGCATGATCGCGCTGACTATCGTCGCGACGTTAAAGTCGGTGGGGATTATTCTGTCGATTTCGCTGCTGATAGCGCCCGGCGCTATCGCCCTGCTGCTGACGCGGCGCTTTGTCAGCGCATTATTGCTGGCAACGGTAATCGCCGTGGGCTGTTCGCTGGCGGGCGTCTGGCTGTCGTTTTATCTCGATAGCGCCCCGGCGCCAACCATCGTGGTGCTATTTACCGCGCTGTTCGTGCTGGCCTTTGTCGCCAGTACGGTCCGTGACGGTCAGAAACAGAGGGCGTCAGCAACGCTCCCCGGTGGCGGTTAACGCCAGCGCGAGCAGGGAGAATTGTCGGATGGCGCTACGCTTATCCGACCTACAGTCCGTGCGGCCTGCCTTTAATTTATTCACCACGCTGACCGAAACAGCCGGTGCTGGCGATCTCAAAACCCCCGGTGGCGCTACCGCTTACCGGGGCTACAGCGCTTTGCGATTTGGTAGCCCGGAGAAGGCGCAACGCGCCGCGTCCGGGAAAAACCCTTAAAAAAATTGCAAGCCGATAACAGCATCTACGGACTGTGCGGCCTGCCTTTAATTTATTCACCATGCTGGCTGAAACTGCCGGTGTTGGTGGCCTCAAAATCGCTGAGACGTTCCCGGAAGGCCGGGGCAGCCCGCATGGATGCGGGCTGAGGGCCGTGACTTGCACGGACGCTGCCTCGGCCCGACCCGAAGCCTTCCGGGATAAGTCGAAGGTACCACGAAGTGGCGATTTTGGCGGCCAGAGCCCGGGAGTACAGAGGGCGGCGGCGACTGGCCGCCCTTTGTGCGCTCCCTGCGCCACGGAAAACATATTGCATAAAAATCAAACGGGAGCGCAATATCCTCTGAAGCGACACTCGATAAACGTTTTTCTCAAGCGAAAAAGTTGCAAACCGATAGCAGTATCTACGATCCTTCAACCGCGATCCCGGTGCCGACGAAGCGCAGCGCAAACCGTGGAAAGGCCGCTATTTTTTCGGCCGGTATTTTTCCGGCAGCTCCGGCACCGGCCGCCTGTCGTCAATCAGGTGACGAATGGTCAGAATCGGATGCCGCCAGAGCATCCGCGGCCCGGCCCAGCGCATGATCCGCTTCATCTCTTCTCGCTTCGCCGGCTGATAGCAGTGTACCGGACACTGTTTACAGGCCGGCTTCTCTTCGCCAAATACGCACTTATCCAGCCGCTTGTCGGCGTAAGCGTTAAGCGCCAGGTAATGTTCGCCGTCGTTGCGCGCATCCGGGCAGCGGCGCTGATAAAGCCTGATCATATTGCCGATAGTCTTCTTTTCGCGATCGATGCGTTTGCCCATGTCACAGCCTCAAGCCAATAAGATGCATTGATTATACACCTTTGTATCTGTCAGGGCATCTCACTGCTTCAGATGCTGGATTAACTGCAGCGCGGCTCCGGATAACACGCCAAAATGGCTCCAGGCATAGAAATCTCGGACAAACACGCTGCCCTCCGCCTCCAGCGGGCGCAACAATCCAAGCTTCTCTTCCAGTCGATAGACGGGGGCAGGCATTGACGTTAAAAGATCGCTCTCAGCGATAAAGGATTTTATCGCCGCGGATGAAGCGCACTCGATAATAGGAACCGGACAGGGTAACTGATGCGAGCGAAAAATATCTTCAAGGATAAGCATCGGCGTGCTTAATGGCGGCGGCATGATCCACGGATAGTCGAGCATCGCCGCAAGCGACAGACGTTTTTCTTTTTGTAGCGGATGGCCTGGCCTTGAAATGATACAAATACGATCCTGCCAGTTAATTTTTCCACGAACTACGATTTTATCGTCGTGCGGTAAAGGCCCGCAGAGGGCGATATCAATTTCATGCATCAGCAGCAACTTAAACAACTCTGAGTCAATGCGGTCGAATATTTTGATGTGTATCCGGGGATGGCGTTTATGAAAGGCGGCTAATTTATCAATAAAATGGCTGGTTAACAGACTGGATACGCAGCCGATTCTCAAAATCCCCTTGCCCGCCCCGCGGATCAGCGCCATCTCCTCTCTGGCTTTATTCTCCGTGTTCAACATTGTCATGGCATAGGGTAAAAACGCGCTGCCATACTCGCTTAACGCCATTCCATGCTTATGTCGTTCAAATAAGGTGGCATTCAGATCCTCCTCCAGGGTCAGCAATAGTCGGCTGAGCCCGGATTGCGTAATCCCCATTTTCTCCGCAGCCAGGGTTAAATTTCCTTCGCTGGCGACGGTCAGAAAGGCTTGTATCTGTTTAATTTTCATAGCCATGACAATTACTCATTGAACGAATTATTTTTACATTTCCCTGACGCTTCTTTTTGTGTCAAGAATGCAGTAAGCAACGAAAAAAAAGAATAGTGCAACAGCGGCGCATTTCCGTGGGAAACACTCTCAATATTTATAGATCAACACCCTGACCCTAACGATAATTTATAATGAGAATAAATCACTATGACACAGAACAACATTCTATTAATCCTCGGCGCTATTTTACCCGTTATCATTACCGTTCTCATTGGCTATATCAGCGGTAAACGCAAAGACTTCAACTGGCAGCAGGCTGGTGATATTAATAAAATTGTGATGCTGTATGCTTTACCGCTGAGTATTTTCAGTAATATGGTCATGACGCCGCGGCATATCGTGATGAGCATGGGGCCGGTCGCTATCGCCATTATCCTGGCGCTAATTCTGAGTTTCCTTATTCCCTTAGCTATCGCCCGTTATATCTGTAAACGCTCCCTGGCGCTCAGTACCCTACAGGCTCTGGCCATCGGCTCGCCGGCCGTTCCCTTCATTGGCACCTCGGTACTGGCTTTTTTATTTGGCACCGTCAGCGCCTCACTCATTACTGTTTCCAGTATTACGCAAAATGTCTTCCAGCTCCCGCTAGTGATGATTCTGATGTCCGTTGCAACGGGGGATAAAAGCCAGAATATCTCTTTTGCCACGCGGGTCATCAACGCCATCAAGCAGCCGGTGGTATGGTCGCCGGTTGTCGCGCTGATATTAGTATTAATGGATATTCATATTCCAGAAACCGTATCAATGTCGCTAGGTCTGCTGGGTAAGGCCTCCGGCGGACTGGCGCTGTTTGCCGCAGGCATCGTGCTCTATACTCGCAGCATTGTCATCACCTCCGCCACCATTATCACCGTCATCGCCCGTAATATTCTGGTGCCCGGCGCCTGCTACCTCATTTTGTTAAAAATGGGTTTCAGCATGGAGCAAATAAAACAAGTGGTATTAACGATGGCGATTCCTGTGGGCTCGATCGCCATTATTATTGCTATGCAATATAAGTCCGGCGAACAAGAAATGGCCTCGACCATGGCGCTAAGTATTATTACTTCCATCATTACGATGGGCGCATTTATTTTCCTGACCTTTTAATCACGGCGATAACATCGCGTTAATCCGGAGAGAATATGACTTCTATCACTGTATCGGCCGCTGAATTATTACTGCACCGGCTTCAGGCCCTCGACGTGGCCTATATTTTTATTAATTCGGGTACCGATTATCCCCCGGTTATTGAAGCGTGGGCCAAAATGCGCGCCACGGGACAACAGGTACCGGAGCTGGTGATATGTCCCCACGAGAACGCCGCTATTGGCATGGCCCATGGCTATTATCTCGGGAGCGGGAAAGTGCAGGCCGTCATGGTTCACACTAACGTAGGCCTGGCCAATGCCGCCTGCGGCGTCATCAATCTGGCCAACAGCAATATTCCGGTACTGATTTTTGGCGGACGCACGCCGATTAGCGAGCATTCACACTTTGGTTGTCGCAACACGCCGATTGGCTACGGCCAGGAGATGCGCGATCAGGCGGCGCTCATTCGCGAGTCGGTGAAATGGGACTTTGAATTACGCATTGCCGATCAGATCGGCGAGCATGTTGACAGGGCATGGGCGATAGCCCGTTCATTGCCAAAGGGGCCGGTGTATTTGAGCCTGCCGCGCGAGCCGCTATGCGAAACGTTCACGATCGATGAACAAGCGCTTCATGCCTCCCCCACCCAGCAGCCGGTCCGCTACGCGCCAACGCGGGCGGATATTGCCAGCGCCGCCGATGCGATAGCCAATGCCAGACAGCCGGTCATCTTCGCCCAGCGCGGCGCAAGAACGTCTGGTGGATTTGCGCGGCTCAATACCCTGGTTAAGGAGTGGGCCATCCCGGTGGTGGAATACTGGGGCACTGAAGTCACCCTCGGCAGCGACAATCCTATGCTGGCCGGCAGCGATCCTGAAGGCTGGCTTTCCGCCGCCGACGTCATCATCGTTATCGACTCACAGGCCCCGTGGATCATCGAAGAAAGCCGCTGCAACGACAGCTGTAAGGTGATCCAGATCGGCCCCGATCCGCTTTTTTCCCGCTACCCCGTCCGCGGTTATCGCGCCGATATTAACCTGGCCGGAGAAACCGACGAGGTATTCGAACTTTTACAAGAGGCGCTCCAGCCGCTTGTGGCGGCGAAGCAACGGCAGGTGGCTGAACGTGAAAAACATGTGCTTAACCTGATTCAACACGCGAAGAACCAACGTGAAGCCCTCCTCCACGCCAACCAAAAAGGGGCGATTGGCAAACCCTGGCTGAGCTACTGTCTGGGTCAGCTTGCCAATCAACATCAGGGGAAGATCGTCTCTGAACTGACAACAATGCCGCAGTTTGCCGGCCTGACTCAGGCGGACAGTTATTATCAGGAAGCGCTGGCGGGCGGTCTGGGTGAAGCGTTGCCCATCGCCTTAGGGCTGCAGCTCGCCCGGCGGGGTGAGCTTATCATCGCCGCCGTTGGCGACGGCTCCTATCTCTTTGCCAATCCGGCGGTGTGTCATCACATCGCGGAAGTGATGAAGCTTCCCGTGCTGGTGGTGGTCGGCAACAATGGCGGCTGGGGAGCGGTGGCGGGCGGCACCCGGGCGCTCTATCCCGACGGCTATGCCGCTAAAATGGACGCGATCCCGGCCACCGCGTTCTCGTCGTCGCCAGATTTCGCCGCGCTCGCCGCCTCCAGCCGCGCGGCTGCGCTGACGGTTTCGCTGGCGGAAGATCTCCCCGGGGTACTGGAAGAGGCAGTCGCTATTATTCGCACTCGCCGACAAAGCGTACTGGTCAACGTTGAACTAGGACGTTAATCGCAACCAGCCGTTTTAGACCTGCTTCCCGGCATTATCCACGTGCCCCAGCGCTTTTTCCGGGAAGCAGACGTCCCTCACCCGCCGTTTCAGCTCGGCAGCGTCCGGGAAACCGCCGTCCCGTTTGCGCTCCCAGATGAGCGCCTCATCGACGCTCACCGTAAAAATGCCGCCGGTACCGGGCACCAGCGTGACCGAAGCGATATCGGTACTAAAGGTATGCAGCAGCTCCTGGGCCATCCAGCTGGCGCGCAGCATCCAGTTGCATTGGGAACAGTAGTGAATGGTAATCATCGCTTTATGGCTCATGTTGGCTTGCTCCCGTCCGCACGAATGTAAACAAAATGCAGAATATACCCGTCATACTTCAAGTTGCATGTGCGTTGGCTTCCTCGCTCACCCCAGTCACTTACTTGAGTAAGCTCCTGGGGATTCTCTGCGTCGCCGCCTGCCTGCAACTCGAATTATTTAGGGTATAGGTAAATATTTTGTTGCAAACGATAATGCCTATCATTACCATTCGCAATTACTAAATCAGGAATACCACTGTCCGCCAGGGAAAACACGGACCAACCTGCACTCTGGAAGTAACGCGTGAGCCGATACTAATAATTATCAAGGCGTGGCTACAAATGTACAAATCGACTCAATCAGCAGCATGGTGTAAGAAAAGCCTGCTGGCGACTTCTCTGCTCGCAGCAATCGCGCAGAATGCCGCTATCGCGGCCGTGACCCAGGATAACACGACGGATAGCGCGGAACAGATGGTGGTGACCGCCCCGGCCCCACAGCTGAAAGCCGGCAACGAGCACTCGGTGAGCGCGCAGGAACTGCAGGACAAAGG
Source organism: Klebsiella sp. JN_Kp121 (assembly GCF_040062145.1). Taxonomy (NCBI): domain Bacteria; kingdom Pseudomonadati; phylum Pseudomonadota; class Gammaproteobacteria; order Enterobacterales; family Enterobacteriaceae; genus Klebsiella; species Klebsiella sp. JN_Kp121. Next base: position 73,663 of record NZ_JBEAHX010000036.1, on the reverse strand, counting down.
CGCCAACGACTTCGGCTCAATCATGCGTTATGAACCCCTCATCAGCGCCACCGGCGCCAGCGGCGGTTCCGGCAACGGTAAAAGCGGTTTCGATCGCGGCGGCTATACCGGCTACAACATCCGCGGCCTCGAAAGCAACCGCGTCGGCATCGATGTTGACGGCATTGCCCAGCCAAACGCCACCGGCCGCGGCTACGTTGGCCGTTCCGGCCTCAACACCTTTGGCATTGGCCGCGATTATATCGACCCCTATATGTACGGCAGCGTGGATATTCAGTCGGGCGCCACCTCAACCGAGACCGCTAACAGCTCAATCGGCGGCAACGTCTCCTTCCGCCCGAAATCGGCGGATGACTATCTGCGCCCGGGCAAAACCAGCGCCTTTGGCTATCAGAGCGGCTACGACTCTTCCGACCGCAGCTGGCATAACGGCGTCACCGTCGCCGGCGGCGATGAAACGCTGCGCGGCATTTTCGTCTACAGCCGCCGCGATGGCCAGGAAACCGAGAACAACAGCGGCAGCGTCGACGCTTACCCGGCAAACTGGCACTCTGACGCGTTTATGGCCTCCGGCATCTGGCAGCCGAACGATGAACATAAGTTCACCAGCACCTTCGACTACTATCACAAGACCAACCACAGCCACTTCGATTCGTGGGACTCCAGCGGTAACAGCGTGATCGGCACCGCCAACCAAACCAACCAGACGCGGCGCTGGGGGCTGAGCCTGAAAGACGACTGGACGCCGATGAACGATTACATCGACAGCGTCTCGACCAAGGTTTACTACCAGCATACCGAAGCTCACGACTGGACCTGGATGCCGGATAGCGTCACCCGCAAAATGCAGACGGTCAATTCCGACTACGATACCGATACCTGGGGCCTGCAGACCGCGCTCGCGAAAAGCATCGGCCGCCACGACCTGAGCGCCGGTTTTAACGCCAGCACGACCAAAACCCAGCGGCCATTTAGCCAATCGCCGATCCCTAGCGTCTACAGCGAAATTATGCAGCCGGAAGCGGACAGCCGTAGCTACACCATCGGCGGTTACGTGCAGGATCAGATCAACTTCGATCTCGATAGCCACAACTTCGCGATTATTCCCGGCGTACGCGTGACGCATCAGTCCACTAAACCGGAAGATCTGTCCGATCTTAGCGCTAACAGCAGCGTGCTCACCGAATCGTCGGTGGCGAATCTGTATGGTAAAAACAGCGACACCCAGGTGCTGCCGTCACTGACGTTCCAGTACGACATTACGCCGCGGCTGATGACCTATCTGCAGTACCAGCGCGGCGCGCAGTTCCCGAATGCCAGCCAGCTGTATGGTTCGTGGAACCTGGGCTCCAGCTATGCCGGCAGCCAGCAGTACGCGCTAATCGGTAACAACGATCTGAAAACCGAGACCAGCGACAATATTGAATGGGGTATCAAGGGCGAAGTCACCGAAGGCATCACCGTGCGTACCGCGCTGTTCTACAACAGCTATAAGAACTTTATCGCCTATACGCGTTATTCGCGCGCCAACAATCCGGGCAAATTCACTAACGTCCCGTCGAATATTTATACCATTTATCAAGCGGAAAACCGCGATAAGGCCTATATCTACGGCGGCGAGATCAGCACTAAATTTAACTTCGGCACCTGGTTTGAGCAGGTGGATGGCCTGAGCGCCACCCTCGCCTGGGGCTATAGCGAAGGGAAATCGAAATCCAGCTACTACGGCGATAAATACGTCGACCTCGACAGCGTCGCGCCGATGAAAGCGATCGTCGGCGTGGCGTGGGACGATCCGGCTAAGCGCTACGGTACGGCGCTGACCGCCACCTTTGTTAAGGGCAAACAGGCCACTGCCACCAGCCGCGAGAGCTACAACAACACCGGCTCCGCCATCGCCGATTCCAGCACCGAATATATGCGCGTGCCGGGCTACGGCATGCTGGACTGGACCGCTTACTGGCAGGTGGCGAAGAACGTTCGCCTCAACGGCGGGGTTTACAACATTACCGACCGTAAATACTGGGACTACCTGAGCAGCCGCAACATCGAGACCAGTACCAATCAGGATGCCAACGATAAAGCGCTGGCTGTGATGCCCGGAAGGACCTGGCAACTGGGCGTGAATATCGATTTCTGATCGCCCGAATAATAACAAACCTGCCCCCCGGTCCGCAGGCCGGGGAAATTCATCGTAGAGAAGGATGTGAATTATGCAAAACGCACACGACGATCTGTGGCAGCGCTACCAGGCCACCAAAGCCCGCTCCACCGCCAAATATGCCCGCGACATCGCCGCAGAGATGGGAATTAGCGAAGCCGAATTAACCGCCGCGCGCGTCGGTCACGATGCCGTGCGTCTGCACGACGACGTACGGGCGATTATCGCCGCCCTGAAGAGCGTCGGCGAAACCAAATGCATCTGCCGCAACGAATACGCGGTGCACGAGCAGGTCGGCGAATTTACCCATCAGCACCTGAGCGGCCACGCCGGGCTGGTGCTCAACCCGCGGGCGCTCGACCTGCGCCTGTTCCTCAGCCAGTGGTCGAGCGTGTTCCACCTCAACGATAACGGCCGCCAGAGCATCCAGTTCTTCGACCCGCACGGCGATGCGCTGCTAAAGGTTTACGCCACCGGGAAAACCGATATGGCGGCATGGCAAACGCTGGTAGCCAAATTCAGCGAGACGGCGCCCGGCGCGCTGACGATTCGCCCGGCCGACCGCGTGAAGTACGCCGACTCCGCCGACGCCGCGGCGCTGGAAAACGAGTGGCGCGCAATGACCGATGTGCACCAGTTCTTTGGCCTGCTGCGTAAACACAATCTTTCCCGTCAGCAGGCCTTCCGCCTGGTGAGCGACGATCTGGCCTGCCGCATCGACAATAATGCGCTGCCGGGACTGCTGGAAACGGTACGCCAGGACGGCAATGAAATCATGATCTTCGTCGGCAACCGCGGCTGCGTGCAGATCTTCACCGGCGCGCTGGAAAAGCTGGCGCCGATGCGCGGCTGGATCAACATCTTCAACAGCGCCTTTACCCTGCATCTGCGTGAAGACAGCGTGGATGAAATCTGGGTCACCCGTAAACCGACCTCCGATGGCCACGTCACCAGCGTCGAACTGTTTGCCAAAGACGGTACGCAAATCGCCCAGCTGTACGGCCAGCGAAGCGAAGGTCACCCGGAGCAAGAACAGTGGCGCGCGCAGGTGGCGCGTCTGTGCGCGGAAGGGCAGCCGGCATGAAACGTTGGGGAATACTGCTTGCCGCACTGCCGCTGTTCGCCAGCGCGGCCGCCGAACGAGTAATTTCCCTCGGCGGCGACGTTACCGAAATTGTCTACGCGCTGAACTCTGGGCAGCAACTGGTGGCGAAAGACAGCACCAGCACCTGGCCTGCCGCCGCGCAGAAGCTGCCGGACGTCGGCTATCTACGGCAGTTAAACGCCGAGGGGATCCTCTCCTTACGCCCGCAGCTGGTGCTGGCCAGCGCGCAGGCGCAGCCGTCGCTGGTGCTGCAGAAAGTGCAGGACAGCAAGGTGACGGTCGTCAACGTGCCGGGCGGCGATAACCTTGTCGCCATCGATAACAAAATCGCCGTTATTGCCAAAGCATTAGGTAAAACTCCGGCAGGCGACGTGCTGCGCCAGCAGGTCAAGCAGCGGATAGCCGCCATTCCCTCACGGCCTATAGCCAAACGGGTGCTGTTTATCCTCAGCCACGGCGGGATGAATACCATGGTGGCCGGACAGCACACCGCCGCCGATGGCGCGATCCGCGCCGCCGGGCTGCAAAACGCAATGCAGGGCTTTGACCATTATCGCGCGATGTCGCAGGAAGGCGTGGCCGCAAGCCAGGCGGATCTGGTGGTGATTTCCGCCGATGGTCTCAAGGGGATGGGCGGCGAAAGCGGGTTATGGAAATTGCCCGGTCTGGCGCAAACGCCCGCTGGCCGCCATAAACAGCTACTGGCGATCGACGATATGGCCCTGCTCGGCTTCGGCCCGCGTACGCCGCAGGCGCTCCTCGAACTGCGGAAAAAAGCGGAGCAGTTGCCCTGATGCGCCCTGCCCTCGTTCGCCATTTGCTGTTGATGACGCTGCTGCTGGTCGCATTGACGCTCTACGCCACCACCCTCGGCGCAATGCGATTGCCATTGATCAACCTGCTGCCCTCCGGCGATGAAATCCTGCGCCATATCTGGCTGACGATCCGTCTGCCGCGAGTGCTGCTGGCGCTGCTGGTCGGCGCCGCGCTGGCCCTGTCCGGCTGCGTGATGCAGGGGCTGTTTCGCAACCCGCTCGCCGACCCGGGGCTGCTGGGCATCAGCAGCGGCGCGGCACTGGCGGTGGCCTGCTGGCTGGTGTTGCCGCTCAGCGTGCCGGCGCTGTTAGCTCTGTATATGCCGATGCTGGCGGCGTTTATCGGCAGCCTGGCGGTGATGGCAGTGATTTTTATCCTCAGCCGCGCAGGCGACGGTTCGCTGTCGCGGCTGCTGCTGGTGGGGATCGCCATCAACGCTTTAAGCGGCGCTCTGGTTGGCGTGCTGGCCTGGCTAAGCAACGATGCTCAGCTACGCCAGCTGTCGCTGTGGGGAATGGGTAGCCTGGGTCAGGCCGAATGGCCGATGCTGCTGGTGGCGGCCAGCCTGATTATTCCGGCGTCAATAGCGGTGTGGAGGATGGCAACACGTCTTAACCTGCTGCAACTCGGCGATGAAGAGGCGCACTATCTCGGCGTTAACGTGCGGGCGCTACAGCGGCTGCTGCTGTTATGTAGCGCGGTGCTGGTTGCCGCGGCGGTGGCGATAAGCGGCGTCATCGGCTTTATCGGCCTGGTGGTGCCGCATCTGATGCGAATGTGGCTGGGGGCGGACCACCGCGGGCTTATCCCTGGCTCGCTGCTGGCGGGCGCGATTCTGCTGTTGATTGCCGATACCCTGGCGCGCACCGTCGCCGCGCCGGCGGAGATGCCGGTGGGGCTGCTGACCAGCCTGTTGGGCGCGCCGTGGTTCCTGTGGTTGATATTTCGTCGGGAGAAACCAATCCATGGATAAAGACTATCGGGCGCAAGGGCTGTCGCTGCGGCTCGGCCAACGTCAGGTGATTGACAAGGTTTCGCTGACGCTTCGCGGCGGCGAGATGACCGCGCTGATCGGCCCGAACGGCGCGGGCAAATCCACCCTGCTGCGGCTGCTAACCGGCTTCCTTACCCCGGATAGCGGCGAACGCATGATGGACGGCAAAGCGCTGGAGCGTTGGTCGCCGCAGGCGCTATCGCGCCGCCGGGCGGTGATGTTGCAGCGCACTCCACTCCAGGCCGACTGGACGGTGGAAACGGTTATCGCCATGGGGCGCTCGCCGTGGGAAGCGACCGCCAGTCCGCAGACCCTGCACGATATTATGGCGGAAACCGGCTGCGATCATTTGCGCGGCAGGCGCTATCCGTCGCTTTCCGGCGGCGAGCAGCAGCGGGTACAGCTGGCCCGCTGTCTCGCCCAGCTGTGGCAAAACGGCGCGCCGCAGGGCTGGCTGTTTCTGGATGAACCCACCTCGGCGCTGGATCTCTATTACCAGCAGCATCTGTTACGCCTGCTCAAGCGGCTGACCGCTTCCGGCCAGCTACATGTCTGCGTGGTGCTGCACGATCTCAACCTCGCCGCCCTGTGGGCCGACCAGATTCTGCTGCTGCACCAGGGACAGGTGGTCGCGCAGGGCACGCCGCATCAGGTTATCCAGCAGGAAATCATTAGCCGCTGGTACGGCGCGGACGTGCGCCTCGGCCAGCATCCGGAAAAAGCGATTCCACAGGTTTATCTGGCGCCCTGAACGTCACGCGCGGCCAGCTTAGCGAGGGCCGCGCGTTCGCGAAGTGGAATCAGGATCGCTGCATCTACTTCGTCACTTTCCCTCAAATGCCTATCTCCGTTATCATGTCTTCCTCATGCGATAACGACGACAATAATAAAATCGCACTCTATTAAAAATCAGGGACCTGGATAACACCCTATGAGCACAATCGACAATTTAGACGCCCATACCCCAATGATGCAGCAGTATCTGAAGCTGAAGGCTCAGCATCCGGAGATCCTGCTGTTTTACCGGATGGGCGACTTTTACGAGCTGTTTTATGACGACGCCAAACGCGCCTCGCAGCTGCTCGATATCTCGCTGACCAAACGCGGCGCTTCCGCGGGCGAACCGATTCCCATGGCCGGCATTCCCCACCACGCGGTGGAAAACTATCTCGCAAAGTTGGTAAACCAGGGCGAGTCGGTCGCGATTTGCGAACAGATTGGCGATCCGGCCACCACCAAAGGGCCGGTTGAACGCAAAGTGGTACGCATCGTCACGCCGGGCACCATCAGCGATGAAGCGCTGCTGCAGGAGCGCCAGGACAACCTGCTGGCCGCCATCTGGCAGGACAGCAAGGGCTTCGGCTACGCGACGCTGGATATCAGCTCCGGGCGCTTTCGCCTGAGCGAACCGGCCGACCGCGAGACCATGGCGGCGGAACTACAACGTACCAATCCGGCGGAACTGCTGTATGCGGAAGATTTTGCCGAATCGTCACTGATTGAAGGCCGCCGCGGCCTGCGCCGTCGCCCGCTATGGGAGTTCGAAATCGACACCGCGCGCCAGCAGCTCAACCTGCAGTTCGGCACCCGCGATCTGGTGGGCTTCGGCGTCGAAAACGCCCCGCGCGGGCTATGCGCCGCCGGCTGCCTGTTGCAATACGTCAAAGATACCCAGCGCACCTCGCTGCCGCATATCCGCTCCATCACTATGGAACGCCAGCAGGACAGCATCATTATGGATGCCGCCACCCGTCGCAATCTGGAGATCACTCAGAATCTCGCCGGTGGCGTTGATAACACCCTTGCCTCGGTACTCGACTGCACGGTCACGCCGATGGGCAGCCGCATGCTCAAACGCTGGCTGCATATGCCGGTACGCGATACCGCGGTGCTGGTTGAACGCCAACAAACGATTGGCGCCTTACAGGAACGCTATACCGAGCTGCAGCCGGTACTGCGTCAGGTCGGCGATCTCGAACGTATTCTGGCGCGTCTGGCGCTGCGTACCGCCCGCCCGCGCGATTTAGCCCGTATGCGCCATGCCTTCCAGCAGCTGCCGCTGCTGCGCGAGCTGCTGGCCGACGTTGACTGTCAGCCGGTGCAACAGCTGCGCGAGAAAATGGGCGAGTTCGCCGAACTGCGTGAACTGCTGGAACGCGCGATCATCGATGCGCCGCCGGTGCTGGTACGTGACGGCGGCGTTATTGCTCCGGGTTATAATGAAGAGCTGGATGAGTGGCGGGCGCTGGCCGATGGCGCGACCGATTATCTCGACAAACTGGAAATCCGCGAACGCGAGCGGCTGGGCCTTGATACCCTGAAGGTCGGCTACAATGCCGTTCACGGTTACTACATCCAGATCAGCCGCGGCCAGAGCCAGCACGCGCCGATCCACTACGTGCGCCGCCAGACGCTGAAAAACGCCGAGCGCTACATTATTCCGGAACTGAAGGAATACGAAGATAAGGTCCTGACTTCAAAAGGCAAGGCGCTGGCGCTGGAAAAACAGCTCTATGACGACCTGTTCGAAAAGCTGCTGCCGCATCTGGCCGACTTACAAACCAGCGCCAGCGCGCTGGCCGAGCTGGACGTACTGGTGAACCTCGCGGAACGCGCTGAGACCCTGAACTACTGCTGCCCGACCTTTATCGATAAACCCGGTATTCGCATTACCGAAGGCCGTCACCCGGTAGTGGAACAGGTACTGAAAGAGCCGTTTATCGCCAACCCGCTGCAGCTGGCGCCGCAGCGCCGCATGCTGATCATCACCGGCCCGAACATGGGCGGTAAAAGTACCTATATGCGCCAGACCGCGCTGATTGCGCTGCTGGCCTATATCGGCAGCTACGTGCCGGCGCAGAAAGTAGAAATTGGCCCGATCGACCGCATCTTTACCCGCGTCGGCGCGGCAGATGACCTGGCGAGCGGCCGTTCCACCTTCATGGTGGAGATGACCGAAACCGCCAATATTCTGCACAACGCCACCGAACACAGCCTGGTGCTGATGGACGAGATTGGTCGCGGCACGTCTACCTACGACGGTCTGTCGCTGGCGTGGGCCTGCGCGGAGAATCTGGCGAATAAGATCAAGGCGTTGACCCTGTTCGCCACCCACTACTTCGAGCTCACCCAGTTGCCGGAAAAAATGGAAGGCGTGGCCAACGTGCACCTCGATGCACTGGAGCATGGCGATACCATCGCCTTTATGCACAGCGTGCAGGACGGCGCGGCCAGCAAGAGCTATGGCTTGGCGGTCGCCGCGCTGGCGGGGGTGCCGAAAGAGGTGATCAAGCGCGCGCGGCAGAAACTGCGCGAGCTGGAGAGCATTTCGCCAAATGCCGCCGCCACGCAGGTTGATGGTACGCAGATGTCGCTGCTCTCCGCGCCGGAAGAGACCTCGCCGGCGCTGGAAGCGCTGGAGAATCTTGACCCGGATTCGCTGAGCCCGCGTCAGGCGCTGGAGTGGATCTACCGCCTGAAAAGCCTGGCGTAATTAAGCGTTAAATAACAAAAAGCCTGGCGTCATCGTCAGGCTTTTTGTTTTTAGCATCAGTTATATTGCAGGGTGATCGTCCCGGTGGCATTGGCGGTACCGGGGGTCACCGCCGAACCGGTTTTGTAGTAATCCGCCCGGAAGCGGATCGCTTCACTTGCCCCTGCCCCTCCCCTATTCGCATCATCGCTATAGGTCGTTGCGGAGCCAATATCGGAAATGGCATTGCCATCGGCATCCTGTCCGCTATTTGCCGCCGCCGCCGCGTCACGATCGGAGCTAAAGACGCCAAACGTCTGGCCAATAGGTAGAGAAATAAAAGATTGTCGATTCGGATTATAGGTTAGGATTTTCACGCCAACGCCGGTCGCTACGCCGTCAGAGCCGGCGTCGGTCAGTGCGAAGACCGAACCGTTGTCATTGTCTCCCGACGCCACCGCGCCACTAAATTTCAGCGTTACGTTAGTTCCCGGTTCGCATGAAAGCCCCACGCTCTGTTCAGGTCCTTCTACCGTTTGCTGGTTATCAAACGAAGAGACATCGACACTCCCCATATCAAAAAGCAAAGAAGAGACTGAAGCCGTACAGCCCATCGCATGTACTTCAACCGTGGTGGTCGACAGCGTCAGCGTGGAGGCGATGTCGCCATCGCTGCTATCAATACTCTGCGTTTCGCGATAATCGACCCGCGCCAGCGGGCTCGGTACGTTAAACGTGCCGCTGGTTATCGGCCCGCCGGTGGCGATAATTTGCACCCGATAAGCGGAATTGTTGAGGGTGTGGTCGGAGCCCGCCCCGGCATCGTGTTCCTGCCAGCTGTTATCGATCGCCCGTTCGTCATCAAACGGGCCTGCCTGATTAATGGTATAGACGCGAATACCGAGCCCTGTGGCGGTTGAACCATTGGTCAACGGATAGACATTATCCTGCAGCGGGCTGGCGGTGGTTAACGCGCCGGCGTAGTGAAAACCAACGTAATAAGTCCCCGCACAGTTCTTGATAGTTGTCGTGCCGCCGGACATATATCCGGAGTCATAAAGGATCTCGCCCGGCGCATAATTTTTACTGGAGACCAGTAGCTGCTGCGGCATCGCAACATAAGATTGCGACGGGGTGTCGTCGGTACGATGACAAACCGCCTGGACCGCCAGCGGAAACAGCCCCAGCAATAACAGGGTGGAATATAAAAATTTTAACACGTTGTTTGCCTTAAATCGGGGTTAGTTATAGGTCACGTTCAACGTGACCGCGGAGCTGAATTTACCCGCCGTTGGGGCGCCATGAGGGGTGTACATACGGGCAATAAATTTCAATGCGCCCGCGCCATTTTCAATGGGTACCGGATAACTCACCCCATTGGCCAGCGCCACGTGGATAGCTGGATAATCGAACAACTGCAATCCAACATCGGTAGCGCCATCGGCATCAGGCGTCACCTGATTGGCATAAATGACCGAGCCATAGGTCGGGTCTTCGGAATAGGGCGTGCCGGTGAAGGTGACGGTGGCCTGGCTGATTTCAGCAGTACAGCTGTCAAAACTGATGGTGACTGGAACATTACCGGTGTTACCGCCGGCAACAGAAAAGTCTCCTTTATAGTATTTCCCCAGATCTACGGTTTCAGGATTGGTGACATTACAGGTTCCTGCGGCAATCCTGCCGTGAAAGGTAATATCACGTGTCTCCCGGAGATTATTATCCCCAGCCAGAGCTGACATTGCGCTAACCAGCATCCCCGCGAAAAACAGAACAGCATATAAAAATTTTGACATGTCTCCTGCCTTTTATCAGGTAACTAGTTATAAACAACGTTCAGGGTGACGACGCTCTGGAACTCCCCGGTACCGGGGTTGTGGCCTGGGGTTGCCATTCTTGCGATAAAAATGATTTCACCGGCATGGCTGTCTGACTCGAGAGTGACGTCATGACTCTGCCCGTTAGACATTTGCCAGTGATCCGCATCGGTTAATAATTCCAGTGCAACATCGGTTGCGCCGCCCCCCTCTGCCGTAATCCCGTTGGCAAAATAGAATGGCTGGGTTCCATCTACGGCACCGGTAAACGCTACCGTCGCTTTAGTCAGCGAGGGAGAACAGTTAGTGAAAGAGACAGTGAACGGGACATTGTCCGTGCTATCGCCTTCATTAATAAAATCCGTTGGCAGATAGGTTCCCAGTTCAACGGTCGCGGGATAACTAACATTACAGCTGCCTGCCACAATATTCCCCGTGACGCTGAAGTTAATGACATCCTGTGTGTTGTACGCCAGTGCAGACGGCAGCCCGGCAACGAAAAGCAGGCTCGTCGCCGCCATGCGTCGGACGGTAGCAAAATGAAAGCGTGACATCAGTGAGCCCCCTGGACGGGATGGCATATCCCGTTGATAAACAGAATATCGGCCTGCGACTTCGCGCCCGCCAGTGTGTAGTCAACGGCACACTGTTTGTTCGCCCCGTCGCCCCACTTGACCATCAGTTGCCCTTTATCGGCGAGACCAACCAGGTACACTTCGCCACTGTCGCCGACGATGCTGCTGCGGGTGTCGTCCGAATCATCGCTGGTTTGCGTGACTACCGCGCCGAACGGCACCGGCTTACCGTTGAAGATCAATGTCATCATCGCCTTCCGGCCAATCCAGGTGTTGTACTTCACGCGGACCACCGCGCCTTTGGTTGGCACCACGGTTTTGGCGACGTTATCAATGGCCGCGGTGGCATCGCTGGCCTCCACGGTATTGAGGGAAATCTGATTACTGTGGTACGGACGCACGTACGGCACAATCGCATTACCAAAGTAGTCGGTATGGACGTTAGTCTGGCCATTGATCGGCACCCCGGAGACGCCCGGCGTTTCCACCAGCGCTACGCTGTCATTCAACTGACGGGCCAGGGTAATACCGCCACTGTGAACCACCATTCCGCCGCGCAGGCTATAGTTCAGACGACGGCTGTAGTCGTCGTAGCTGTAACCGGCGGACACATCGGCATACGAGCTCTGGTAGCCGACGGTAACGTTGCCGTTGGTCGCTTCTGAATCGGCGTTATAGCCTTCCGATACCTGCCAGTTGAGCTGGTTTTGTTGCATTGCGGTGCCGGAAATACCGATGTTATGCGTGGTATCGCCGTGTTTGCTGCTGTTCATCGAGTAGTTAGCCGAAATCGACTGCGCCGCTTCACTATTGCTGAAGGCGCTGAACGGTACGCTAAAGTTAAGCGAGAAGACGTTATCGTCATCGTATTCATCGGAATCGTTGCCATAACCGCCATCAACGTTCTTCGTGTGCGCATAGTTCAGCGAGTACGATACCGGCCCCAGCGTGCTGCTGAAGCCGAGGTTCAGCGAGTCGGCGTGCTGGCTATTCCAGTAGGAGGCGTCATACATGGTCAGGGACAACGTCCCGAAAGGCAGCGTCTGTGAGATAGTCACATCGAAACGATTACGTTCGCGACCGTTATCGATGGCGCTGTTGCCCGGGTCCCAATCATTGAGGAAATCCTGGAACGACAGATAACCGCGGGTTGAGAATTTGTAGCCAGCCACCGCAATATCGGTGTTGGTCTGCTGCAGCGTCTTGCTGTAGCGCACGCGGTACGACTGGCCGCTATGGTGTTCCATCTGCCGTATATTGTCCGGCTGCGGGACATCCGCCCACGACTGTGAAATATCAAAAGAGAGCGCACCGGCGCTGCCGAGGTTAAAACCGGTACCGGCAATCAGGTTGGAGTATTTGTCTTCCGCCTGAATATAGCCGCCGTACAGCGTCACGCCTTTGCCGACGCCCCAGGCCGCCGATCCCTGGACAAAGTTAAAGTCTTCCGCACGCGAATCCGAGCCGTCCTGGCGGGTTTTACCCGCCACCAGGCCATACTGCACCTGTCCTTCGCGCTGTAGCACCGGCAATGTGGCGTAAGGGACGATGAAGCTACTTTGCGAACCATCAGACTCCTTGATCACCACTTTCAGGTCGCCGGAGCTACCGGTCGGGTACATATCGCTGAATTCGAATGGCCCCGGCGGCACCGTAGCCTTATAGATGCTGTGTCCGTTCTGGTACACGGTGACCTCGGCGTTGCTGCGGGCGATACCGCGGATCACCGGCGCGAAACCCTGCATGCTGTCCGGCTTCATATCATTATCGGAATACATCTGTACCCCGGTAAAACCCACGCTATCGAACACACCGCCGCGGGTGGTGCCCTGCCCGAGAACCAGTTGGCTTTTCAGGGATTTAATATCGCGGGAAGCGTAGGTGTACACCGAATCCCACTCACTTTCGGATTCAGAGTGGCTGTAGGTGGAATAGTTACGCAAACGCCACGCCCCCAGGTTCAGCCCCGGCTGTAGGCTGACGAACTGGTTGCTACTGTCCACGCCATTACGGTGGTGCAAATCCTGCTGACCAGAGACGCTGTAGTTAAGCAAACCGGCGGCAATACCTTCATCCCATCGCTCTGGCGAAACGTAGCCACGGGCGGTGTTGAGCAGGGCAACCTGCGGGATAGTGAGATCAAAGCGCTGATTCGCCAGATCCATTTTCTGTTCCAGACCCGGAATAGCCTGCAGGCTGGCGCACTCTCTGGCTTTGTCCTGTTCGCTAAAGTAGTTATCGACCCGCACATTCCAGGCTTTCAGCTCAGACACGCTCAGGCACGCTCCAACAACCTGCCCGGCGGTGGTGTTTTTGTCGTCCGACAGCTTGCGAAAGGAAATGGTTTTAGTATCCACCAGGCTACCGTTGATATAAATATCGACGTTATAGTCACCAGGCGGTACCTCATCTTTGGCAAACAGACTGAGATCCATCATTGGCGTCTCTGTACTATCCGTTTCCAAAAGACGAGGGTTAAAATGTTCCTGAGCAATGGCGCTGAAAGAACTGAAGGCAATACTGAGCCCCAGCCCTAAAGAAAGGACATAGGTATGCTTAACTTTTTCCATTATTACCCTGTATCCGTACGGGATACGTACCGTGCCGATTAATATGAAGAGACTTTGTCCTGACCTTTCACGCCGTAATCATTAATCAGCGACCAGGTCACTTTGCCGTGGGAGGGGATCTTCCCTTCGGAAATATTCAGCGTAGAGAACGGTGCGACAAAATATTGGCCGCTGAGCGCATGATTATTAATTTCTATGCGGGAGAAGTTCATATAAAACGGTGTCGGGTTATTGACCTGCACACCGCCAGCAGCCGGCTTCCATACCACTTTATTTGCACTGCTTTCCGGCGACTGGCCTTTGAGTGCAACCGGGCGATAGATCAGCTTAATTTTCGAATTGATGGCAATCTGCATGGTATTTTTGCCAGCAGAACTATCATCCGTAGCGGGAATACCTTTTACGTTTAGCCACAATAATGATTCGCGATCTTCCGGAACCGGCATCCCTGAACGAACAATCCGGATCGACGCTTTTTTCCCGGCTTCGAGGCGAAACAGCGGCGGCGTAATAATCATAGTTTCTTTTTTCAGTGCGCTACCTTCGGCGGGACTGACCCAGGATTGCACCAGATTGGTAACTTTGTCCGAGTTTTCCACGGATAACGAGGCGGCCTGATGGGAGCCGTCAAAAATCACCCGCGTTCCACCGGTAACGATACTGGCAGACGCATTCAGACTGGCAACGGCGGCCACACAAAAAACAAAAGCTGCGATGGGTTTCATTATGCAATGCACTCACAGAAATATAAGGAGGGTTTCCCCTCCTTCAGGATTAGTTATAGCGGACGTTATAGGTCACGACGGACTGAACCGTACCAGCAACAGCCTGATCAACAGCAATCATCGATGCGGTGTAGGTCTCGGTAGCAGAGCCAGAGTCCAGGGTAATAGGATCGTTGTCTGCATTGTTCTTCACGATGGTGCCATTAGAACCGCCTTGCTTCAGTTGAACGGCAACGTTTTGTGCAGCAGTGACGCCAACCCCAGAGGCAGTATTCGCGAAGTACGAGTCATCACCAGCCACCGGGTCAACCGGCGCAGAGAAGACAATATTGACATTGGACGCAGTCGGGCACTGGTCCAGATTAAAAACGAACTGTTTCGGCGCGCCGAGGTCACCTTTTGCTACCAAATCAGTTGCTGCCACGCTGCCCAGTTCAACGGTTGCATCCGGAGTACCGCCATCAACAGTGATGTTGCAACCCGTCTCCAGCACTTCACCGTTAAAGGTAATGGTGTTAGATGCCATCGCTGCCGCGCTCATGCCAAAAGTCAGAACCAGAGCTGCGCCGATTTTAGTAAGTTTCATTCTTTAATATCCCAATAAAAATAATAAACATCGCAATTATTAATTGTTGTCAAAATGACAACCGAAAAGCATTATCAACAAACGCCCATTAAATAATGCACGTTCAGTGATAATGTTTATTAACTCGTTTAGAAAAAATGGACGTCAATATGCATTTTAAAATACCCCATCGAGTCCATATTTAGACTACAAGATATTTACAGATTGATTCAAATTGGATGCATTTAATTAAAAACTTATGGAGGGTTGACTGTTTAAAAAATAAACAGAGAGAAGCAGAAATGAGTAATGATAGCTGACAAGATGTGAATTATAATCATTAATGATTAAGTCACTAGTTATAATCTAATTGAAAATACTTGTCACGCCCTTTAATTCTAAATAAAAAGGCCCGGAATATCCGGGCCAGTCATTTAACGCTTATCTGCCGCCAACAGCGGTGGAATATGCGGCACCTGCGGCGCCTCATCAATATCTTTCTGCGTCATGCGGAACGCTTCCGGATAATGTTCGCGGCTGGTACGACGCAGCGGTTCAGTATTACGCCAGGTATAGAGGCAGTGCTGGCACTGGTAAACGATCCACCCCCCTTTTACCGGCGACGTCGCCATCACTTCAATCTGTTCATCAGCACAACGTGGACAAATCATCTTCTTCTCCTTATTTACGGTTGGCCAACATGGCGGTCAGTTTTTCAGCCCAGGCTTTGGTTTCCGGTAAATCCTGAACCGGCTGACTGTAGTGACCGCGAAGGTCAGGCGCAACAGGGGTGGTGGCGTCGATAATCAGTTTGTCGGTGATCCCCGCCGGACTGGAACCAGGGTCGAGCTCCAGTACCGACATGTTCGGCAACTGTACCAGGTCGCCCGCCGGGTTGACCTTCGAGGAGAGCGCCCACATCACCTGCGGCAGGTTGAACGGATCGACATCTTCATCGACCATGATCACCATTTTCACGTAACCGAGGCCGTGCGGGGTAGTCATCGCCCGTAATCCCACCGCGCGGGCAAAACCGCCGTAGCGTTTTTTGGTGGAGATAATCGCCAGCAGACCATGGGTGTACATGGCGTTGACCGCCTGCACTTCCGGGAACTCCGCCTTCAGCTGCTGGTACAGCGGCACGCAGGTCGCCGGGCCCATCAGATAGTCGATTTCGGTCCACGGCATTCCGAGATACAACGATTCAAAAATCGGTTTTGTGCGATAAGAGACTTTATCGATACGCACCACCGTCATATTGCGGCCGCCTGAGTAGTGGCCGGTGAACTCGCCGAACGGCCCTTCGATTTCACGCTTGCGCCCTTCAATCACCCCTTCAAGGATCACCTCTGAGCCCCAGGGAACGTCAAAGCCGGTCAGCGGCGCGGTGGCGATGGGATACGGGCTTTCGCGCAGCGCGCCCGCCATCTCATATTCTGACTGGTCATATTTCAGCGGCGTGGCGCCCATCAGGGTAATAATCGGATCGTTACCCAGGGTGATGGCAATGGGCAGATCCTCACCGCGCTCTTCCGCTTTATGCAGATGCAGCGCGATATCGTGCATCGGTACCGGCTGCAGGCCCAGCTTGCGCTTGCCTTTCACTTCCATCCGGTAAATACCGACGTTCTGCTTGCCGAAGTGGTCCGGGTCAAGCGGATCGCGCGAAACCACACAGGCTTTGTCGAGATAGAAACCACCGTCGCCATCGTTCAGGCGGAACAGCGGCAGAATATCGAACAGGTTGATATCGTCGCCATCAACGGTGTTTTCCGCCCACGCCGGATTGGCGCGACGCTCCGGCGTTACCGGGAATTTATCCCAGCGGCGAATAAATTCATCAATCTGCTTTTTCACCGGCGTGTTTGGCGGCAGCCCCAGCGAAATCGCGTGGTTTTGCCAGGAACCGATGGTGTTCATGGCGACACGGGCGTTGGTAAAGCCGCGAATGTTATCGAACCATAGCGCCGGCGCGCCGTCGCCGATGCGCCCAGTGGCGTTAGCGGCAGCGGCGAGATCCGGCTCGGCATTCACCTCTTCGCTAATTTTTAGCAGTTGCCCCTGCTCATCCAGCGCCTGCAAAAAGCTGCGTAAATCATCAAAAGCCATGACTAATTCTCCTGTGATAAATTCTCGACCGCGCGTAAGCCTTTCCAGCGACGCGCTTTGTGGTATTCGAGACCAAACTGATCCAGCACCCGGGTTACAATATGGTTGGTGATATCCTCTACCGTTTCCGGGTGGTTGTAATAGGCAGGCATGGGCGGCACCATCGCCACGCCCATGCGCGACAGCGCCAGCATGTTCTCCAGATGAATGGTGCTCAGGGGCATTTCACGCGGCACCAGAACCAGCTTGCGCCCCTCTTTCAGCACCACGTCCGCCGCGCGGCCGACTAACCCTTCCGCATAGCCAGCGCGAATACCCGCCAGCGTTTTCATGCTGCAGGGGATAACAATCATGCCGTCGGTACGAAACGATCCTGATGAGATGGTCGCGGCCTGATCCGCCGGGCTATGGCAGAAGTCCGCCAGCGCGGCGACATCACGAGCGCTATAGGGCGTTTCCAGCTCAATGGTGGTTTTTGCCCATTTCGACATGACCAGATGCGTTTCCACATCCGGCATTTCATTCAGCGCCTGCAACAGCGCGACGCCTAACGGCGCGCCGGTCGCCCCGGTCATCCCAATAATCAGTTTCATTCGCTACCTCATACATTGTTCGTATACGAACCTTTGTATTAAAACTACGCTCATTCTTAGGGGATCTCAATATCGTTCGTACACGATCGCATCAATAATCAAAAAAATGAGATGTGAAAAGAAGCCGAAAATACGGCTATCATAAAGGTGATATTTTTGTGACGGGGTGTCCATGGAGTTACGTAACGAGGCGTTCCACCTTCTACGCCAGCTTTTTCAACAGCATACCGCGCGCTGGCAACATGAATTACCGGAACTGACCAAGCCGCAATACGCGGTGATGCGCTCGGTCGCCGAACATCCTGGTATCGAGCAGGTGACGCTTATCGAAGCGGCCGTCAGCACAAAAGCGACGCTGGCGGAGATGCTTAGCCGGATGGAAAAACGCGGGCTGGTACGCCGCGAACACGATCCGAGCGATAAACGTCGCCGCTTTGTCTATCTGACGAATGAAGGGCAGGCGCTGCTGGCAAATTCCATGCCGCAAGGCAATCGGGTCGATGAAGAATTTTTGAGCCGCCTTAACGAAGAGGAGCGCGCGCAGTTTTCCCGGCTGGTGCTGAAAATGATGGAAAATAAAAACGCGGATTAAGCGGTTCGTTCGCGCAGAAAATCGATAAATGCCCGGACCTTGGTTGGCACATGCTGCGCGTCCGGGTAGACGGCGTATACCCCCTGCGATGGAAAAATATACTCCGGCACTACCCGCACCAGCTCCTGCCGCGCGATAGCTTCGGCCACCAGCCACTCCGGGAGTAGCGCCACTCCGCTTCCCGCCAGCGCGAAGCCCATTAACGCTTGTGCGCTATCGGCTGAGATCCGCGGTGGTTGCGTAATTTCAAAAGCGAACGATTGTCCTTCGGCGGTCAGGAGCTGCCAGCGCAGCGGCGTCGCTAAGCGCTCGTTAACTATCCACTCCGCCTGCGCCAGGTCGGCAAGCGTGCGCAGCGGATGTTTATCCAGCCAAATCGGCGAGGCCACGGGCACGATGGCGAAACGCGAAATCCGGGCCGCATGATAGCGCGAATCGGCCAGGGTACCGAGGCGTATCGCGACATCAAACCGTTCAGAGATCAAATCCGCGTGATAAGACGATGAGACGTGACGCACCCGCAGCGCCGGATGTCGACGAGCAAATTCCGCCAGTGCCGGGATAATCACCTGAGCGCCATATTCCGGGGTGGTGGTGATCCGCAGTTCACCGCTTAACCCGGCGTGGCTGGCGCGCACCTCATCCTGTAAATTCTCCGCGGCTTTCAACAGCCCGACGCCACGCTGGTAAAACACCGCCCCGGCTTCGGTGAGCGTTAACCGGCGCGTCGAACGCAGCAGCAACGTCACCCCCAGTTCACTCTCTAGCTGGCGAACGTTAAAACTGACCACCGCTTTGGTTTGCCCAAGCGCCGCCGCAGCAGCAGTAAAGCTTCCGGCATCAACAACGGCGACAAACATGGTAACGCGCTGCAGGTTTAGCATTTGAATAGGGCTTATTGTCAAAAATTATTAGACAGTATATCCCTGAAAAGCGCATTTATCCGCCCCTGAGACGCGGTTTACAGTAATCCCCTGCATTGCCTGCAGCTTAATCCGGAGAAAACATGAACCCATGGATCCAAGAAGTTATCGACGCCCACGTGATCATTGAACAATGGCTGGGCCGGAAAGAAGGTAGCGCACAAGCGCTGATGAGCCGTTTTGCGCAAGAATTTACAATGGTTCCTATCAGCGGCGCTAAGATGGATTACCCGACGGTAAGCGGCTTTTTCCATAGCGCGGGCGGCAGTCGCCCGGGATTAAGTATCGTGGTTGATAATGCGCAGGTGTTGAGCGAATGGCATGACGGCGGCGCGGTGCTCTACCGCGAAAGCCAGACCCTGCCGGAACAAGGCGAAGTCGTGCGCTGGTCCACGGCGATATTTCAACGCATTGAGGGAAAAATCCTCTGGCGTCATCTGCAGGAAACCCGTATCGGTTAATGCAAAGGAAAAGGCCCAATCGCAGGATTGGGCCTTTTTGAAAGAAAACGATTTATTCGCGGAATAGCGCTTCGATGTTTAGCCCCTGTCCCTGCAGGATCTCCCGCAGGCGGCGCAGGCCTTCCACCTGAATCTGACGCACGCGTTCGCGGGTCAGGCCGATTTCACGACCCACATCTTCAAGCGTTGCGGATTCATAACCCAGCAGCCCGAAACGACGAGCCAGTACTTCGCGCTGTTTGGCGTTCAGTTCGAACAGCCATTTGACGATGCTCTGTTTCATATCATCGTCCTGCGTGGTGTCTTCCGGGCCGTTGTCTTTTTCATCGGCCAGAATATCCAGCAGCGCTTTTTCTGAGTCACCGCCCAGCGGGGTATCCACTGAGGTAATGCGCTCGTTCAGACGCAGCATACGGCTAACGTCATCAACCGGTTTATCCAGCTGTTCGGCTATCTCTTCGGCGCTTGGCTCGTGGTCCAGCTTATGCGACAACTCGCGCGCGGTACGCAGATAAACGTTCAGCTCTTTCACAATATGGATAGGTAAACGAATGGTACGGGTTTGGTTCATAATCGCCCGTTCAATCGTTTGACGGATCCACCAGGTGGCGTAGGTTGAAAAACGGAACCCACGCTCCGGGTCAAACTTCTCAACTGCGCGGATCAGGCCGAGGTTACCTTCTTCAATCAGATCCAGCAGCGCCAGACCACGATTGCTGTAACGACGAGCAATCTTCACCACCAGACGCAGGTTACTTTCAATCATGCGACGGCGTGAAGCAACATCTCCACGTAGTGCGCGACGGGCGAAATAGACTTCTTCTTCGGCCGTCAGCAGCGGGGAATAACCAATCTCACCAAGATACAGCTGTGTCGCATCGAGAACGCGCTGGGTGGCGCCTTGCGACAGCAGCTCTTCCTCAGCCAGATCGCTATCACTGGGTTCCTCTTCTACTAAGGCTTTCTCGTCGAAAACCTCCATTCCGTTCTCATCAAATTCCGCGTCTTCATTTAAATCATGAACTTTCAGCGTATTCTGACTCATAAAGGTGGCTCCTACCCGTGATCCCTGAGCAAAGCACCTTCCGCGACCCATCACTAAACGACGCCGGAGTTATCCTCTTTATGCCTCCACTGAAGGAGGCATATCGCGACCGCCCTGGCGCCTTTCATGGTGTTACGCTTATCCGTACTTTGCCAAATTATCGCTGCGGTAAGTACTGCAGCGGGTTGACGGATTTCCCCTTGTAACGAATTTCAAAATGTAATCTTGTTGAGCTGGTTCCGGTGCTACCCATGGTAGCGATTTTCTGCCCCGCTTTGACTTCCTGTTGCTCCCGAACCAGCATGGTATCGTTATGAGCGTAGGCACTCAGGTAATCATCGTTGTGTTTGATGATAATAAGATTACCGTAACCGCGCAGTGCGTTACCGGCATAGACGACGCGCCCATCGGCGGTCGCGACAATAGCCTGTCCTTTACTGCCTGCAATGTCGATACCTTTATTGCCGCCTTCCGCGCCGCTAAAGTTCTCGATAACCTTGCCATCAGTCGGCCAGCGCCATGATGAGATCGGCGAACTGGTAGACGTACTGCTTGCAGTCGGTTGGGTTGTGCTAACGGTTGATGGCGCCGTAACCGGAGCGACCGCTGTCGTGGTCGTAGCTGGTTTATTATTCGGCAACATCTTAGTAGCACTCTGTTCACCTGAAGATTCAGAATACGTAATAGTCGGTTGTGACGCAACCACTGCGGTGGATTTTTGTGCAGAAGTTGTGGTGGCCGTCGCACCGCCGCTCGCTTGCGCGCTAGCCTGAGATACCGGGTTTTCGCCGGTGATCGGCTGGCCTGCGGAGTTGCCGACCTGCAGCACCTGGCCCACGTTCAGCGCGTACGGCGCCGGGACGTTGTTGCGTTCCGCAAGGTCGCGGAAATCGTTGCCGGTGACCCATGCGATATAGAACAGGGTATCGCCGCGCTTGACGGTATAGGTGCTGCCGCCGGTGTAGCTGCCTTTCGGAATATCGCCATATTTACGGTTGTAAACAATCTTACCGTTCACCGTCTGCACCGGTTGCTGAGCCATCGGCTGAACCTGGGTCGGCTGAGTCTGAATTGGCTGGGTCTGCATCGGCTGAATCGGCTGAGCCGGCGGAACTTGCTGCGCGCCGGAGGATGGCGGTGTAATCAGCATCCCGGAATTGGTGCTGGAGGACGCAGCGCCGCTTGCCGAATTCACCGGCGCAGGCGGATTATTGGTATTTGTACACCCGGCCAGCCAGAGTGAAACCAGTGACAACGCCGCAATACGGCTTACGGTAAATTTTGGGCTTCCCGCGCTCATTTATCCCCCAGGAATATGTTAACTGCCAATATCTTGCTTACCGGGCAGCGCCCGGCCAGGACACTGAAAAATGTGTCCACCCTACGCCTAAACTTAGGCAAAAAAAACCTGGAATAATCCGGGTTCAGGCCAGTTCCCCTCTGACGAGCGGAACAAAGCGAACGGCTTCGACGGTATCGATGAAAAATTCGCCGCCGCGGCGACGGATCCGCTTCAGGTACTGATGTTCTTCACCGACAGGCAAAACCAGCACGCCGCCTTCATCAAGCTGCGCCATCAGCGCGGCCGGAATTTCCGGCGGCGCGGCGGTGACGATAATCGCGTCAAAAGGCGCGCGAGCCTGCCAACCCTGCCATCCATCGCCATGACGGGTTGAAACATTATGTAAATCAAGTTGTTTAAGACGCCGACGCGCCTGCCACTGCAGGCTCTTAATCCGCTCAACCGAGCAGACGTGGTGCACGAGGTGCGCCAGGATCGCCGTCTGATAGCCGGAGCCGGTGCCAATTTCCAGCACCCTTGAGTCCGGCGTCAGTTCCAGAAGCTCCGTCATCCGCGCCACCATATAAGGCTGCGAGATGGTTTGCCCCTGGCCAATCGGCAGCGCGGTGTTTTCCCACGCCTTATGTTCAAAGGCTTCATCAACGAATTTTTCGCGCGGAACCTGCGCGATTGCCTCGAGGACCCGCTCATCGACGATGCCCTGAGTGCGTAGCTGATTCAACAAACTTTCAACACGTTTACTTACCATTGCGTATCAACCCCGACGCGTTCTAACCAATCGGTTACCACCTCATGTGCCTGATGAGCGGTTAAATCGACATGCAATGGCGTTACGGAAACATAGCCTTCATCCACCGCCGCAAAATCGGTCCCCGGCCCGGCATCGCGCTTGTCACCCGGCGGGCCGATCCAGTACAGCGTATTGCCGCGCGGATCTTTTTGCGGGATGACCTGGTCGGCCGGGTGCCGGTTGCCGCAGCGGGTGACGCGAATGCCTTTGATTTGCTCGAGGGGAAGATCCGGCACGTTGATGTTGAGGATCCGCCCGGTACGCAGCGGCTCGCGGCTTAACGCGCGCAGAATGGTGCACGTCACTGCCGCCGCGGTATCGTAATGTTGATAGCCGTTCAGCGAAACGGCAAGGGCGGGAAAACCAAGATGGCGGCCTTCCATCGCGGCCGCGACGGTACCGGAATAGATAACATCATCGCCAAGATTGGGGCCCGCGTTGATTCCAGAGACCACAATATCCGGGCGCGGGCGCATCAGCGCGTTAACGCCGAGATAAACGCAGTCGGTCGGCGTGCCCATCTGGACGGCGATATCGCCATTTTCAAAGGTGAACGTGCGCAGAGAAGATTCCAGCGTGAGCGAATTTGAGGCGCCGCTGCGATTACGATCGGGTGCAACGACCTGGACCTCGGCAAATTCGCGTAAGGCCTTCGCCAGGGTTTGGATCCCCGGCGCGTGGATACCGTCATCGTTACTCAGCAATATTCGCATAGTCACCCGTTGTATTGATAAGTTCCCTTACCACGCTGGTGGCAAAACTTCCCGCTGGCAGCCAGAAGCGCAGTTCAACAGTGACATCATCCCACCAGTTCCAGCACAATTGCTGCGGATACAGCAGCATCGCCCGGCGCGCGGCTTCAACTTTTTCGCGCGCCAGCAGCGCCTGTAGCGACGTTTCTTCGGCTATCGCGGCTTGCTCGGCGGCCAGCGCGTCGCGTTGGCTGCCCCAGTCGCCGCTGCCCGGTAGCGCAGCGGTAATCATCAGCTCGCGGTTATCGACCCGCGCCTGCAATTCCGCCAACTCTTCGGTGGTTGCCACAAACCAGCTTCCGCGCCCCGCTAATTGTAGCGCATCGCCATCAACAACCTGATTAAATTCCGTTTTTTTTAATCTAATTGCAACTTGCTGATTAAACAACGCGCTGCGAGCCGCCGACAACCAAAAACTGCGTTTATTGCGATCGCGCACCGGTTCGCCGTTCTCGGCCCAGCGCAAAGCGCCCTGCAGGTTACTGCCGCCGATACCAAAGCGTTGCGCGCCAAAATAGTTCGGCACGCCGCCGTCGGCAATCGCCTGCAAGCGCTTTTCGACATCGTCGCGATCGCTGATTTCCCGCAGGATCAGCGTGAACTGGTTGCCCTTCAGCGCGCCTAAACGCAGCTTACGCTTATGGCGTGCATACTCCAGCACCTGGCAGCCTTCGAGCTGAAACTTGCTCAGATCCGGCATCTCTTTGCCCGGCACGCGGGCGCACAGCCACTGTTCGGTGACCGCGTGCTTATCCTTTTGCCCGGCAAAGCTCACTTCGCGCGCATGGATTTTAAGAAATTTCGCCAGCGCGTCGGCAACAAAACGGGTGTTGCAGCCATTTTTCAGAATCCGCACCAGCACATGTTCGCCTTCGCCATCAGGAGCGAAACCGAGGTCTTCGACCACCAGAAAGTCTTCCGGATTGGCCTTCAGCCGCCCCTGACCCAGCGGCTTGCCGTGCAGGTATGTTAAGTCATCAAAGGCGATCATTGCGCAGCCTTACGCAGCAGCGCCACCGCTTCACAGGCGATGCCTTCGCCACGGCCAGTGAAGCCAAGCTTCTCGGTGGTGGTCGCTTTCACATTGACATCGTCCATATGGCAGCCGAGATCTTCGGCGATAAACACGCGCATCTGCGGGATATGCGGCAGCATTTTTGGCGCCTGGGCGATGATGGTGACGTCAACGTTGCTAAGGGTATATCCCTTCGCCTGTATCCGCCGCCACGCTTCACGCAGCAGCTCCCGGCTATCCGCGCCTTTAAAGGCCGGATCGGTATCCGGGAACAGTTTACCGATGTCGCCGAGCGCCGCGGCGCCCAGCAGCGCGTCGGTCAGCGCATGTAGCGCGACATCGCCATCGGAATGGGCGAGCAGCCCTTTCTCATAAGGAATACGTACCCCGCCAATAATAATTGGCCCTTCACCGCCAAAAGCGTGTACGTCAAAACCGTGTCCAATTCGCATTAAGCCTTCTCCTGGTGTCGGGAACGGGTAAGGTAAAATTCGGCCAGCGCCAGATCTTCCGGGCGCGTTACTTTAATATTATCAGCTCGTCCGGCGACCAATTCGGGATGGAAGCCGCAGTACTCCAGCGCCGACGCTTCATCGGTGATGGTCGCGCCTTCATCCAGCGCGCGCGTCAGGCAGTCAAATAGCAGTTCACGCGGGAAAAATTGCGGCGTCAGCGCATGCCATAAATCATTGCGTTCAACGGTATGGGCGATCGCGGTTTTGCCCGGTTCGGCACGCTTCATGGTATCGCGCACCGGCGCCGCCAGTATGCCGCCGACGCGGCTTGTCGCGCTCAGCGCCAGCAGTCGCGAGAGATCGTCCTGATGCAGGCACGGTCGCGCGGCATCATGAACCAGCACCCATTGCGCATCCGCTAACGCTTTTAGCCCCGCCAGTACCGAATCGGCGCGCTCGGCGCCGCCGTCAACGACGGTGACCTGCGGATGATGGGCTAAGGGAAGTTGACTAAAGCGGAGGTCGCCGGGGCTGACGGCGATCACCACCCGCTGAACGCGTTCGTTCGCCAGCAGCGCGGCGACCGAATGTTCGAGAATCGTTTTGTTACCGATTGAGAGATATTGTTTCGGGCACTCCGTTTGCATACGGCGGCCAAAACCGGCTGCCGGCACCACGGCGCAAACGCCCGGAAAAGTGGCTGCCATATTGTCATCCTGGGCTTGTTTATCGATTATTCTGCGCAGAACCCTGATTGCGTTTTGATGCATCCGGCACCAGACGATAGAACGTTTCGCCCGGGCGGGTCATGCTGAGTTCATTGCGTGCGCGTTCTTCGATCGCTTCCTGACCGCCGTTGAGATCGTCAATTTCGGCGAAAAGCTGATCGTTGCGCGCTTTTAATTTGGCGTTAGTGGCCTGCTGAGCGGAGACATCGTCATTAACCCGGCTATAGTCGTGCAAACCATTTTTGCCAAACCACAGCGAGTACTGTAGCCAGACCAGCAAAGCTAATAATAGCAGCGTTAATTTACCCATCCTGCCCCCTGAAAAACGGCATCATCATCCCATAACTCGCCGGAGTACTCTACCCTGGCGCGCGGACGATGCCGCGTAACGCGGGGACTGTACCACATTTTTGCGATGGATACCCAGGCTTGATTCATCCCAAAAAGGCTATCCCAACAGCCAGAGGAACAGCAGACCAAACATCAGCCCGACGGTTAAAATCGTCGCGCAAACGCTGTAAATCAGCTTGCCGTCCAGTAATGAATGTAGCGCAATACCGACCACCACGGCGACCGGCATAATGGCAAGGAAGAAAGGCCAGGTGTAGAGGAAGAAAAAGAGCGTATTACCGCCATACAAGAGGAAGGGAATACCCAGCGCCAGCAGCCACGAAATAAAGCCCACGGCGGCGCCCGACAAAGACCAGGTGGTCTCGTCGCTGGCCGCCGGAGGCGGTTCTGAACGAATAATACTGAGGTTCTGGGTATTGCGCATATCGAATCCTGTTGACCGGCCGACCGGCACCCCTCGATGCCGTTGCCTTTTCAGGATCTGATAATATCGCTCTGTCGAAGCAGGTCTAATAGTTGGTGCACCAAATTTGTTACCAATTGTTCACCATCCAGATGAATTTCAGCATTCTCCGGGGATTCATAGACCGAATCAATACCGGTAAAATTGCGCAACTCCCCTGCCCGCGCCTTCTTGTACAATCCTTTTGGATCCCGCGTCTCACAGATGGCTAACGGGGTATCGACAAAGACCTCGATAAAGCGTCCTTCCCCCAAACGCTCACGTACCATCTGCCGTTCCGCTCGATGCGGAGATATAAACGCCGTCAATACAACCAGCCCGGCATCGACCATCAGCTTAGCCACTTCACCGACGCGGCGAATGTTCTCTTTGCGATCGTCGTCACTGAATCCCAGATCGCTGCACAGCCCGTGACGCACATTATCGCCGTCAAGCAAATAGGTGCTTACGCCAAGCTCGTGCAGCGCCTCTTCCAGCGCCCCGGCGACGGTGGATTTACCCGACCCCGAGAGGCCGGTAAACCACAGCACCACGCCGCGATGGCCATGGTGCTGCTCGCGCTGCTCTCGGGTCACCGGATGCGCATGCCAGACGACGTTTTCGTCATGCCGGGCCATTACTTGCCTCCCAGCAGATCGCGCGCGTCCCAGTGCGGGAAGTGTTTCCGAATCAGCTGATTCAGTTCCAGTTCAAACGCGCTGTACTGCGACGTCGGGGCCTGCACCTGCAGGTGCGGTTCGTTGACCATTCCCGCGCCAACCGTCACGTTGCTCAGGCGATCGATAAAGATAAGCCCGCCGGTCACCGGGTTGTTCTGATATGGATCAAGCACCAGCGGCTCGTCAAAGGTCAGCTCCACCAGCCCAATGCCGTTCAGCGGCAGGGTTTCGACTTCACGCTGGGTCAGATTGTTGATGTCCACCTGATAGCGGATAGCGTCAACGCGGGCGCGGGTTTTCTTGCCAGCCACTTTAATGTCATAGCTCTGGCCCGGCGACAGCGCCTGTTCCGCCATCCACACGACGTCGATGCTGGCGCTTTGTACCGCAGGCAGCGAGGCTTCAGCGTCAACCAGCAAATCGCCGCGGCTGATGTCGATTTCATCTTTCAGAACGATAGTGATCGCTTCCCCCACCCCGGCCTGCGGCAGGTCGCCGTCAAAGGTGACAATACGCGCCACGTTCGACTCCACGCCCGACGGCAATACCTTCAGGCGCTGGCCAACGGTGACCGTACCGGAAGCGACGGTGCCGGAGAAACCGCGGAAATCCAGGTTCGGACGGTTCACGTACTGCACCGGGAAGCGCAGCGGCTGGCTTTCAACCTCGCGCTGGATGTCAACGGTTTCCAGCACTTCCAGCAGCGTCGGGCCGCTGTACCACGGCATTTTATCGCTCTGGGTGGCGACGTTATCCCCTTCCAGCGCCGAGAGCGGCACGAAACGGATATCAAGCTTGCCCGGCAGCTGTTCGGCGAAGGTCAGATAATCTTCACGAATTTCATTGAAGCGCGCTTCGCTGAACTCGACGAGATCCATTTTGTTCACCGCGACCACCAGGTGCTTAATCCCTAATAGCGTAGAGATAAAGCTGTGGCGGCGAGTCTGGTCGAGCACGCCTTTGCGGGCGTCAATCAGCAGGATCGCCAGATCGCAGGTGGACGCGCCGGTCGCCATATTACGGGTGTACTGCTCATGGCCCGGCGTGTCGGCAATGATAAATTTGCGTTTCTCAGTCGAGAAGTAGCGATAGGCGACATCAATGGTGATGCCCTGCTCGCGCTCGGCCTGCAGGCCATCCACCAGCAGCGCCAGATCCAGTTTCTCGCCCTGAGTGCCGTGACGCTTGCTGTCATTGTGCAGGGAAGAGAGCTGATCTTCATAAATCTGGCGCGTATCGTGCAGCAGGCGGCCAATCAAGGTACTTTTGCCGTCATCGACGCTGCCGCAGGTCAGAAAACGCAGCAGGCTTTTGTGCTGTTGCGCGTGCAGATAAGCTTCTACGCCACCTTCTTTAGCAATTTGTTGTGCAATCGTAGTGTTCATGGCGGCTCCTTAGAAATACCCCTGACGTTTTTTCAGCTCCATGGAGCCTGCCTGGTCGCGGTCAATGACGCGCCCCTGACGTTCGCTGGTGGTGGATACCAGCATCTCTTCAATAATTTCCGGCAGCGTTTGCGCGTTGGACTCTACCGCGCCGGTCAGCGGCCAGCAGCCGAGGGTACGGAAGCGCACCATCTGCTTTTTGATCATCTCGCCCGGCTGCAGATCGATACGGTCGTCATCAATCATCATCAGCATGCCGTCACGCTCCAGTACCGGGCGCTCTGCCGCCAGGTACAGCGGAACGATTTCAATATTTTCCAGATAGATGTACTGCCAGATATCCAGCTCGGTCCAGTTAGAGAGCGGGAAGACGCGAATGCTTTCGCCTTTGTTAATCTGGCCGTTGTAGTTATGCCACAGCTCCGGACGCTGATTTTTCGGGTCCCAGCGGTGGAAACGATCGCGGAAGGAGTAAATGCGCTCTTTAGCGCGGGATTTTTCTTCATCACGACGCGCGCCGCCGAATGCGGCATCAAAGCCGTATTTGTTCAGCGCCTGCTTCAGGCCTTCGGTTTTCATGATATCGGTGTGCTTGGCGCTGCCGTGAACGAACGGGTTGATGCCCATCGCCACCCCTTCTGGGTTTTTATGCACCAGCAGTTCGCAGCCATAGGCTTTGGCGGTACGGTCACGGAATTCATACATCTCACGGAATTTCCAGCCGGTATCGACGTGCAGCAGCGGGAACGGCAGGGTCCCCGGATAAAACGCTTTGCGCGCCAGATGCAGCATTACGCTGGAATCTTTACCGATGGAGTACATCATCACCGGGTTAGAGAATTCGGCGGCCACCTCACGAATGATATGGATGCTTTCCGCCTCCAGTTGCCGCAGGTGAGTGAGTCGTTTTTGGTCCATAACCGTTCCTTAAGCCAGATTTACCACAGAAGAGTTAAACCCTTCCGCTGTCGTTGTGTGTTGAAACCAGGCGAGCTGCTGATGCAGCTGTACCACTTCGCCCACCACCAGTAGTGCGGGCATTGGGGCATCTTTCGCCAGATGTTCGAGCTGTTGTAACGTTCCTGTCAGCGTCTGCTGATCCTCGCGGGTGCCGCGGGAAATCACCGCCACCGGGGTATTCGCGTCGCGGCCATGGGCGATCAGCTGAGCGCTGATGTCCGCCGCTTTCATGGTGCCCATGTAAATCGCCAGCGTTTGTTGGCTCTTCGCCAGCAGCGCCCAATCAAACGGCGCGCTGTCAGATTTATAGTGACCGGTGACGAAAACTGCGCTTTGCGCATAATCGCGATGGGTCAGCGGAATGCCGGCATAGGCCGTCGCGCCCGCCGCGGCGGTAACGCCTGGCACCACCTGGAACGGGATCCCGGCGGCGGCGGCCGCCTGCAGTTCTTCCCCGCCGCGTCCGAAAATAAACGGATCGCCGCCCTTCAGGCGCACCACCGTTTTCCCCGCTTTGGCAGCCTCCACCAGCATTTGATTCGTTTCGTGCTGCGGCACGGAGTGCTCGCCCGCGCGCTTGCCAACGCAGATCATTTCGGCATCGCGGCGCACCAGTTCCCGCACGCTCTCGGTCACCAGATGGTCATAAAACACCACGTCCGCCTGTTGAATCGCTTGCAGGCCGCGTAGCGTCAGCAAGCCAGCATCCCCCGGCCCGGCGCCTACCAGAATAATTTCGCCCACGCTGCGTTCCGGCCTGTCGAGTTCATCCTGCAGCGCCCGTTCCGCCGCCGCGTGGTTACCGGCCACCATCAGGCTGGCAAAACGCCCGGTGAATACGCGCTCCCAGAAGCGACGACGCGCTTCGGTGGTGGTCAGCCGGGTTTTCAGATGATGGCGCCAGTAGCTCGCCGTTTCAGCCAGTCGCCCCAAATTTGTGGGCAGTAGCGCTTCGATTTTTTCACGCAGAATGCGCGACAGCACCGGCGCCTTGCCGCTGGAGGAGATCGCCACCAGCAGCGGCGACCTGTCGACAATAGAAGGAAAGACGAATGAGCACAGTTGCTGGTCATCCACCACATTTACCAGGCGGTAACGCGCGTTAGCCGCGGCAAACACCCGCTGGTTAAGTTCACGATCGTCGGTGGCGGCAATCACCAGAAATACATCGTCCACCTGCTGCTCATCAAAGGCGGTTGCCCGCCAGCTGATTTGCTGACGTTCAACCTGTTCAGCGAGCTCCGGCGACAGGACGGCGGCGACCACCTGTACCTTCGCCTGCGCCCGCAGCAAGAATTTAATCTTACGGACGGCAATTTCACCGCCGCCGATAACCAGCACGGGTCTCTCTTTCAACTCGGCAAACAGGGGCAAGTAATCCACGGCGCAACAACTCTCTTACATTCAGCAATAGAGGGACTATAGGGGGCGGCCTTGAGCAAATGAAATTACGAAATGGAATGAGTTGTGACGCAAAAGAATAACGAGCTGGAAATCTAAATATCAAAAAGTGCTTAACACGCTCATTTTCCGCTATTTAAGAGCAAATGAAATTGTTTAAGCGCCGTCACAGTTTCATACTAACGCGGTCGAAATGTTTCGCTTGTGTAAGGACCCATTATGTTTTCCGCGATGTGCCGCCGTCTGCTGCCGCTGGCGCTTGGCACAGGTTTTGTCTTCTCCGCCGCTCCGGCATTCAGCGCCCTGGGCGACACCGCCAATACCCAGGCCCGCCATATTGCTACCGTCTTCCCCGGAAGAATGACCGGTACGCCGGCCGAGATGCTATCAGCCGATTATCTTCGTCAACAGTTTGCCCAGATGGGTTATCAGAGCGACGTACGTAGCTTTAATACCCGCTACATCTATACCGACAGCAATCAACGTAAGAACTGGCACAACGCCACCGGCAGCACGGTTATCGCCGCGCATGAAGGCCAGTCTCGCCAGCAAATCATTATTATGGCGCACCTCGATACCTACGCGCCGCAGAGCGATAAAGACGTTGAGAACAACCTTGGCGGCCTGACGCTGCAGGGGATCGACGATAACGCAATGGGGCTCGGCGTGCTGCTGGAGCTGGCGGAACATTTAAAGAACGTCCCCACCCGTTACGGCATTCGCTTTATCGCCACCAGCGGCGAGGAAGAAGGCCGCCTGGGCGCGCAAAACATACTTAAGCGCATGAGCGAGGCGGAAAAGAAAAATACGCTGCTGGTGATTAATCTCGATAACCTGGTGGTCGGCGATAAGCTCTATTTCAATAGCGGGCGCAGCACGCCGGCATCGGTACGCAAGCTGACCCGCGATCGCGCGCTGGCTATCGCCCGTAGTCACGGTATCGCCGCGTTCACCAATCCAGGGCTGAATCCGGAGTTCCCGAAAGGCACCGGTTGCTGTAACGATGCCAGCGTTTTTGATAACGCCGGGATCCCGGTACTCTCCGTGGAAGCGACTAACTGGTCATTGGGTAAAAAGGATGGCTATCAGCAGCGCAGTAAAACCCGTAGCTTCCCGCAGGGTACCAGCTGGCATGATGTACAACTGGATAACCAACAGTATATCGACAAAGCGCTGCCGGGAAGGATCGAGCACCGCGGGCGCGATGTTGTCAAAGTGATGCTGCCGCTGGTGAAAGAGCTGGCGAAAGTTGAGAAGAAAAACTGATTTGCGCAAAGCGAACCCGCGGTATAGCCCGCGTGTCCGCTTTGGAATAACACTCTCCGGCATAGCGCATCGCTTAGCCTTCGTGCAATCCGCACTCCCGCTTGAGGCCAAAGAATCGGGTTTCTTCTTCCGCCATACCGGGTTCCCATTTACGGGTAGTGTGAGTGTCACCAACGGACAAATACCCCTGCTCCCATAGCGGGTGGTATTTCAGGCCGTGCTTTTGCAGATACTGATAAACCGTCCGGTTATCCCAGTCGATAATCGGCAGCAGCTTAAAGACGCCGCGCTGGATAGCCAGCACCGGTAAATGCGCCCGGCTGCCGGACTGCTCGCGGCGCAGGCCAGCAAACCAGGTGCGGGTGTTGAGCTCCTTCAGCGCCCGGTTCATCGGCTCAACTTTGTTGATTTCATTGTACTTCTCAATGCCTTCAACGCCCTGCTCCCACAGTTTGCCGTAACGCGCTTCCTGCCAGGCGGCGCTTTCCGTCGCCCGGTAGACTTTAAGGTTCAGGTTGAGCTTCTCGGTCAATTCATCAATAAACTGATAGGTTTCCGGGAACAGATAGCCGGTATCGGTCAGGATCACCGGAATGTCCGGGCGCAGCTGGTTCACCAGATGCAGGCTGACTGCCGCCTGAATACCAAAGCTTGAAGAGAGCGCATAGTCGCCGGGCAGGTTTTCCAGCGCCCACGCCACGCGTTCTTCGGCGCTGAGTTTTTCCAGCTGAGTGTTAACTTCCGCCAGCGCCATGACGCGTTCTACTTTAGGCAGATCGTTCAGCGCGTTTAGATCGAGTTTGGACATAGATTCCTCACTGTGTGCCTTGCCTGATGGCGCTTCGCTTATCAGGCCTACACGAACGGTAGGCCTGATAAAGCATTCATGCCGCTATCCGGCAATTCAGGTTATTCCCAGAAATCACGCGCCGGGTCGAGCACCGGGCGAATGATGCCCGCACGCACCGTAAAGTCGCCGAAGCCTTCACCCGCTTCGCGCTCTTTCGCCCAGCGCCCTACCAGCTCGTCGAGCGAAGCAAGGATCTCCGGCTCGGTGATATTTTCACGATACATTCGTGGAATGCGCGTCCCGCTGCGGTTGCCGCCGATATGCAGGTTATAGCGGCCAGGGGCTTTACCCACCAGGCCAACTTCCGCCAGCATCGCGCGGCCACAGCCGTTCGGGCACCCCGTGACGCGGGTTACGATATGCTCATCGCCAACGCCGTGCTTGCTCATCACCTCTTCGACCTTGTCGATAAACGACGGCAAGAAACGCTCGGCTTCGGCCATCGCTAACGGACAGGTCGGGAACGACACGCAGGCCATTGAGTTCTCACGCTGCGCCGTGACGGCATTCATCAGGCCATGATCGCGGGCCAGTTTCTCGATCCGCGCTTTCTGATCTTCCGGTACGCTGGCGATGATCAGGTTCTGGTTGGCGGTGATACGGAATTCACCTTTGTGAATCTTCGCGATCTCCAGCAGGCCAGTTTTCAGCGGGCGGCCCGGATAATCCAGAATACGGCCGTTCTCAATAAACAGCGTCAGGTGCCAGTTATTATCGATACCCTTAACCCAGCCGATGCGGTCGCCGCGGCCGGTAAACTCGTACGGACGAATCGGTTCGAATTTGATCCCGGCACGACGCTCAACTTCCGCCTTGAAGGTCTCCACGCCGACGCGCTCAAGGGTATATTTGGTTTTCGCGTTTTTACGATCGGTACGATTACCCCAGTCGCGCTGGGTGGTCACGACCGCTTCCGCCACTGCCAGGGTATGCTCCAGCGGCAGATAGCCAAACTCGCTGGCGGTACGCGCATAGGTTTTCTTATTACCGTGCTCGATAGACAACCCGCCGCCCACCAGCAGGTTAAAGCCGACCAGCTTGCCGTTTTCCGCAATCGCCACGAAGTTCATATCATTGGCGTGCAGATCGATATCGTTCTGCGGCGGGATCACCACCGTCGTTTTGAATTTACGCGGCAGATAGGTCTGGCCGAGGATCGGTTCCTCGTCGGTGGTGGCGACCTTTTCCTGATCCAACCAGATCTCAGCATAGGCGCGGGTACGCGGCAGCAGATGTTCAGAGATCTTCTTCGCCCACTCGTAGGCTTCGGCGTGCAGCTGCGACTCAAACGGGTTCGAGGTGCACAGCACATTGCGGTTCATGTCGTTGGCGGTCGCCAGCGCGTCCAGGCCAACGGAGTGCAGCATCTGATGCACCGGCTTCACGTTCTTCTTCAGAATACCGTGGAACTGGAAAGTCTGACGGTTGGTCAGACGAATACTACCGTAGATGGTGTTATCCGCGGCGAATTTATCGATCGCCTGCCACTGTTTGGTAGTGATAACGCCGCCCGGCAGACGGCAGCGCAGCAGCATCGCGTGGCGCGGCTCCAGTTTCTGCGCCGCGCGTTCCGCGCGAATATCGCGGTCGTCCTGCTGGTACATACCGTGGAAGCGGATGAGCAGGAAGTTGTCGCCTTTAAAACCGCCGGTCAGGCCGTCATTTAAATCTTCCGCGATGGTGCCGCGCAGGTAGTTGCTCTCGATCTTCATACGCTCGGCGTCGGAGAGTTTACCTTCGACCACCAGTGGGCCAGGATGTTTTTCGCTCATTAGTAGACATCTCGCTGATAACGGCGCTCAACGCGCAGCTCACTTAAAAATTCGTCCGCCGCTTCGGCGTCCATCGCGCCGTATTCGGCAATCACTTCCAGTAACGCCTGCTCGACGTCTTTCGCCATACGATTGGCATCGCCGCAGACATAAATATGGGCGCCGTCGTTAATCCAACGCCACACTTCAGCCCCCTGCTCGCGCAGTTTGTCCTGTACATAGATTTTTTGTTGTTGATCGCGGGACCAGGCCAGGTCGATTCGGCTCAGCACGCCCTCTTTGACGTAGCTCTGCCATTCCACCTGATAGAGGAAATCTTCCGTGAAGTGCGGATTGCCGAAGAACAACCAGTTCTTCCCTTCCGCCCCTTCCGCCGCGCGCTGCTGCATAAAGGCACGGAACGGCGCAATCCCGGTTCCAGGGCCAATCATGATAACCGGGGTTTGCGGGTTAGCAGGCAGACGGAAGTTGTCATTGTGTTCGATAAAGATGCGCACTTCGCCATCTTCTTCCACGCGGTCGGCGAGGAAGCTGGACGCGCCGCCGGCGCGAGCGCGGCCTTCGATGTCATAACGCACGACGCCAACGGTAACGTGGACTTCGTTTTCCGCTTCCGCCTGTGAGGACGCAATAGAGTAGAGGCGCGGCGTTAGCGGGCGCAGCAGACCGATTAAGGCTTCGGCATCCAACTGTGCCGGCGAGAAGCGCACCATATCGACGATAGGCGTCGTGGCAGCGTAGTGCTGCAACTGCGCTTTATCGCCGACCAGCGGCAGCAGCGTTTCGCTGCGGGTCAGGGTGGCATAGTTCTCAACAATATTGGCGGTATTGACCGTCAGCTCAAAATGCCACTCCAGCGCTTGCGCCAGCGGCAGCGTTTTGCCTTCTACCGTGACCGGTTCATCACCCTTAAGCCACAACAGCTCCACCAGCTCTTTGACCAGCGCCGGATCGTTCTGATACCACACGCCTAGCGCATCTCCCGGCTGATAACGCAGGCCGGAATCACCCAGATCGATCTCGATATGACGGACATCTTTTTCCGAGTCGCGACCGGTTATTTTCTGATTCACTGCAAGCGTCGCCGTCAACGGCGCTTCTTTAGTATATGGGCTGGTGTGAATTTCATTGACCGCGCCGCTGGTAGCAAGCTGGGCCGGCGCAGCCGTCGGCGCGCGCGCCTTCAGCACATCCACTACGCGAGCGCGCCATTCCGCCGCCGCGGCTTGATATTCAACGTCGGCATCAACGCGGTCTAGCAGGCGTTCGCCGCCCAGTTCGGCCAGTTTGCTATCGAAATCTTTGCCGGACTGGCAGAAAAACTCATAGGAGGTATCGCCGAGGCCAAACACCGCGAAGGCGGTGCCATCGAGCTTCGGCGCTTTCTTTGAAAACAGGAATTTATGTAATGCGACGGCTTCTTCCGGCGGTTCACCTTCACCCTGGGTCGACGTCACCACGACCAGCAGTTTTTCACCGGCGATTTGTTTGAATTTATAGTCGCCAGCGTTCACCAGTTTCACGTTCAGCTGCGCGGCCTGCAAATCGTCGCGCAGCGCTTCGGCAACCCGACGCGCGTTGCCGGTCTGCGAAGCGGAAATCAGGGTGATGGCCGGCGCTTCTACCGCCTGAGCGGGCGCGCTTACCACGGCGCCGGGCTGCTGATTCAGCATGCCCCAGAAGTAGCCGGACACCCAAGCCAGTTGGGTTGGCGTAAAGTCAGTCGTGGCCGCCTGTAGGCGCGCCAGTTGCTCCGGGTTTAGCGGCAGCAGATTGGAAGGTGGGGCCTGTGTCGTCATGCGTCGTTATGTTCCAGTAAGCAAAGCTGTTATTCACGCCCTGTCAGCGCGACAAAAACAGAAGAGATTGTAAGGTTAACGGCGGGCATACTAACAATTAAAGAAGGGATGGAAATAACAAATAACCAAATGGACTAACCTGTTTTAGTTATAGTTATTAACAACAAAAAAGATTAGTTAACCTATTGAAAAACAATAAATTAAATCATCAAAACACCACAAAAATGGCGATTTAGCGTTCAGGGCCGTTTTAGTTAATGCTAAAAAATGTACTTTCCGGTACCCTACGGCGGTTTTTTTCGTCCTGTTGAGAGTTAATGATGTCCACCACGCTGTTTAAAGATTTCACCTTCGAAGCCGCCCACCACCTGCCGCACGTACCGAAAGGCCACAAATGCGGTCGCCTGCATGGTCACTCTTTTATGGTGCGTCTGGAGATTACCGGTGAAGTCGATCCCCATACCGGGTGGATCATGGATTTCGCCGAGCTGAAAGCCGCGTTTAAACCGACCTACGATCGTTTAGACCACTATTACCTGAACGATATCCCAGGACTGGAGAACCCAACCAGCGAAGTGCTGGCCAAGTGGATTTGGGATCAAATGAAACCGCTGGTTCCTCTGCTGAGCGCGGTAATGGTAAAAGAGACCTGCACCGCAGGCTGCGTCTATCGCGGCGAGTAATGCCCTGTCTATCCGCCATCGGGCTGCTGCCATGGCGGTTTTCTGTTTCATCCCACGCCGTTGGAATCAACGCACCAGATAGCCGCCATCCACCGCCAGAATATGACCGTTAACGTAATCCGAGGCCCGGCTGGCGAGGAACACAACGGCGCCCATTAAATCCTGCGCTTCTCCCCAACGGCCTGCGGGTATATGCGCCAGCACGCGTCGGTTCTCTTTTGGGATACTGCGGGTGATAGCGGTCATGGCGGTTTCGTAATAGCCAGGCGCGATGCCGTTAACCTGAATATTATGCGGGCCCAGCTCATCGCAGTAGGCTTTGGTTAAGCCAGCCAGCGCATGCTTGGTGGCGGCATAGGCCGGCGACCAGCTGCCGCCGAGATAAGAAAACACCGAACAGATATTAATAATCTTACCGCTTCGCCGCGGAACCATAATTTTCGCGGCTTCGTGGCTGAGCTCGAACGCTGCGGTCAGGTTAGTCTCGATCATCGGATCCCAGTCTGTTCGCCCAAAGCGCAGCACCTTATTCAACTGACAAATACCGGCATTGTTCACCAGAATATCAACGGTACCGAAACGTTCGCAGCAGGCGGCGATAATCCGCTGCGGCATACCGCCATCGGTGATATCCGCCAGCATGAATTCCAGCTCAACGCCCTGCTGTTCGATAAGTTTGCGGGTTTGCGTGTGTTCTTCGCGCAGAGCGGGAACAAACAAATTCGCGCCGGCGGTCGCCAGAGCAACGGCAAAGGCCTGCCCCAGGCCGCTATTACCACCGGTAACGATAGCGGTTTTCCCCTTGAGCGAGAAGAAGTCCATAGAGAAGGCAGTGGGTGGATCAATTGGCTGCATGGTTAACTCGTTCCTTAAGTCAACGTATCAGCCGCCCGCTTCAGCGGCTGAATTAATGCGCCAATGATAGCACTGCTGTCATGAAGGCGTATCTCAACCCCGGCGCTGAAATCGAGTGCAAAGATGAATTCATATATGAAGAAGAGAGCTGCCGGGCGGTTAGCAACCTACCCGGCAATGAAAGCGGGGATCAGGCGATGTTCAGGTATTTATGCATCTGCATGGATAAGCGCCAGTTTCGGGCGATACAGGTCTCAATGCACAGCCGCGTGGCATCTTCTTTTTGGCTAATCGGCTGCAAGGCAATAATACGCGGCTTTTCATCGGCCAGCGTTTCCAGCAGTTCATCCAGCGCTTCGATATCGCGCACGCGGCCAACCGGATGCTTGATTTCATCGGCGCGCTGCAGCGCCTGCGAAAGCACATCATAGCCGCCGCGCATGTTCACTTTCGGCGAGACCGTGACCCAGGTGTTGTGGCTGCAGCGCACTTCATGCGTGCCGCTGGTTTCAATCTGGCAGCTGAAACCATTTTGCTCAAGCAGGTCGGTCAACGGCGTGAGATCGTGAATACAGGGCTCGCCGCCGGTAATCACGACGTGACGGGCGGTCCATCCCTGACGGCCAATGATCGCCAGCAGATCGTCGCTGGTCGCCGGGCCCCACTTATCGCTCTCTTTGGTTTTAGCGAGGATACTAAATAGAGACACTTCCCGATCGGCCAGCTTATCCCAGGTATGTTTGGTATCGCACCAGGCGCAACCAACCGGGCATCCCTGCAAACGAATAAAAATGGCAGGCACGCCGGTAAAGTAACCCTCGCCTTGCAAGGTCTGGAACATCTCATTAATCGGGTACTGCATAGTCATCTCTGTTCAGGTGGTAAAAAGGTATTATCGCAGATTCAGGCGCTCAGGTCTTGTCCTCAGCTGCGATTACCAGACCCCATCGTCAGCTTTTCGTAAGCCATCTTTTTATATTAGCTAGCAAACTATAAAATAAGCACAAAATGTATTTACGATATTTTTAGTATTATTTTAGCATGCGCCGCACTTGGTCATTGAATTGGATTATTTATTACTTTATTCAGATGTATCTGCGCGCGGATAAAGATGTAACAAAGAATGTCTTTGATGATCGTAATGACATTATTCATCGCTGTCCAAAGCAACAAAAAGAAATTATTAATCAATGATGTACAAACCGATACATGAAACAATGAATCTTTTAACTTCGCTCAGGGTCAAATTCAATTCACTTGATTTCCATAGCTTAAAATAAGCTTAAGAAAGCGCTTGTTGCCGCCTGTTTTTATTTAATCTCCGTTTAATTTTCTGCGCCTAGAATCCAGTGGACCAACCATGAGAGACTGCATTCATGAATACATTATTAATTACAGGCGTTACCGGATTTCTGGGTGGAGCGGTATTAGAGAATATCCTCAATAATGAAAATGGGATTAATCTACTGCTCCTGGTGCGAGCCAATAACGATGAAGCGGCTCTGGCCCGGGTGAAGGAAAACCTGCGTAAATTCAATATTGCAGAGGAGAAGCTGGCCGCATTAACCCCCCGGCAGATCCTGCTCGGCGATTTGTCATCACCGGAGACGTTCCTGAGCGACCCGCGCCTGGAGCAGGTCACTCACGTGATCAACAGCGCCGCCGTCGCCTCATTTGGTAATAACCCACTCATCTGGAAGGTGAATGTCGAAGGAACGTTCAAATTTGCCCAACGGATGTCCCGCGTAGCTGGACTACAACGTTTTCTGCACGTCGGGACCGCGATGTCCTGTACCCCGGAGCCAGATTCACTGGTCGCTGAAAGCGCTGAATTCCGCGAACACGCCGAGCATCTGGTGGAGTATACCCATTCCAAATCGACGATTGAGCGTCTGATGCAGGAGCAATGTCCGACGTTACCTTTAGCCATCGCCCGCCCTTCTATCGTCGTTGGCCATACTCATCACGGTTGCCAGCCCTCAAGCAGCATTTTTTGGGTGTTCAGCATGGGGCTGATGCTGCAAAAATTCCTCTGCTCCCTGGAAGACCGTGTTGACGTGATCCCGGTCGACTACTGCGCCGACGCGCTGTTGATGTTATTACAACGTCCGTTGGCGCGTGGTGAAGTCGTGCATATCTCCGCCGGAGAAGAAAACAGCGTGAAATTTGCGGAAATCGATCGCGCAATGGCCTCAGCGCTGGAGCAGGCTCCGGTAGGCGACCGATACGCGCAGGTCAGCTACGAGACGCTGGTTAAAATGCGCCGTGAGTTGAAAGATATTTTTGGCCCGTGCAACGAGCGCCTGATGCTCAAAGCGATGCGCCTGTATGGCGCCTTCGCGACGCTGAACGTCCGCTTCAGCAATGATAAGCTGCTGAGCATGGGCATGCCTAAACCGCCGCGTTTCACCGATTATATCGACCGCTGCGTACAAACCACCCGCGGGCTTTCTATCCCGCAGCAGATGGCCGTCGATTTCAAGTAAGTGCAATTAGCAGGTAAAAAAAATGCCAGTCCGCAGACTGGCATTTTTATTTCACAAAAAGTCAGGATTAAGCCTGGCCTTTGATCTCTTTACGACCGTTGTACGGCGCTTTTTCACCCAGCGCTTCTTCGATACGAATCAGCTGGTTGTATTTAGCAACGCGGTCAGAACGGCTCATAGAACCAGTTTTGATCTGGCCTGCAGCGGTACCAACAGCCAGGTCAGCGATGGTAGCGTCTTCAGTTTCGCCAGAACGGTGAGAGATGACAGCGGTGTAGCCAGCGTCTTTCGCCATCTTGATTGCAGCCAGAGTTTCGGTCAGAGAACCGATCTGGTTGAATTTGATCAGGATGGAGTTAGCGATGCCTTTTTCGATGCCTTCTTTCAGGATCTTGGTGTTGGTTACGAACAGATCGTCACCAACCAGCTGGATTTTGTCGCCCAGTACTTTGGTCTGGTATGCGAAACCGTCCCAGTCAGACTCGTCCAGACCATCTTCGATGGAGACGATCGGGTACTGTTTGGTCAGCTCTTCCAGGAAGTGGGTGAACTCTTCAGAGGTGAACGCTTTGTTGCCTTCGCCAGCCAGAACGTATTTACCGTCTTTGTAGAATTCAGAAGCTGCGCAGTCCATCGCCAGAGTGATGTCTTTGCCCAGTTCGTAGCCTGCTGCTTTAACCGCTTCAGCGATAACAGCCAGCGCTTCGGCGTTGGAACCCAGGTTCGGCGCGTAGCCGCCTTCGTCACCAACTGCAGTGTTCATACCTTTGGATTTCAGAACTTTCGCCAGGTGATGGAACACTTCAGAACCCATACGTACGGCTTCTTTCAGAGTTGGCGCGCCAACCGGCTGAATCATGAATTCCTGGATGTCGACGTTGTTGTCAGCGTGCTCACCACCGTTGATGATGTTCATCATCGGAACCGGCATAGAGTATTTGCCCGGAGTGCCGTTTAGTTCAGCAATGTGTTCGAACAGCGGCTGGCCTTTAGAAGCAGCAGCTGCTTTGGCGTTCGCCAGGGATACCGCCAGGATTGCGTTCGCACCGAAGTTGGATTTGTTTTCAGTACCGTCCAGGTCGATCATGATCTTATCGATGCCAGCTTGATCTTTAGCATCTTTACCCAGGACTGCCTGAGCGATCGGGCCGTTTACCGCAGCAACAGCTTTGGTTACGCCTTTACCCAGGAAACGGGATTTGTCGCCATCGCGCAGTTCCAGCGCTTCGCGGGAACCAGTAGAAGCACCTGACGGAGCAGCTGCCATACCGACGAAACCACCTTCCAGGTGTACTTCGGCTTCAACAGTCGGGTTACCACGGGAGTCGATGATTTCACGACCGATGACTTTAACGATTTTGGACATTAGGTTTTCCTCAGTACAAGTTAAACTAAAACTCCAGACAAACAATGCACCCAATTGGGTGCATTGCCGTTCTAACTCTTTTTACTTCGCCTGACGCTTCTGGTACTCGCTCGCGGCTTTCACAAAGCCTGCAAACAGCGGGTGGCCGTCACGCGGCGTCGAAGTAAACTCCGGGTGGAACTGGCAGGCCACAAACCACGGATGGTTCGGCACTTCGATGATCTCGACCAACTGATCATCCCCGGAACGGCCCGCAACGCGCAGGCCGGCAGCTTCAATAGGTTTCAACAACATGTTGTTGACTTCGTAGCGGTGACGATGGCGCTCGGTGATAGTCGGCTCGCCGTACAGCTGACGGACCAGAGAATCATCACCCAGTTGGCACTGCTGCGCGCCAAGGCGCATGGTGCCGCCGAGGTCGCTCTTCTCGGAACGAACTTCAACGTTGCCTTCTTCGTCACGCCATTCGGTAATCAGCGCCACCACCGGGTACTTACAGTCTGGCACAAATTCCGTAGAGTTGGCGTTTTCCATGCCCGCTACGTTGCGCGCGAACTCAATCAGCGCAACCTGCATACCCAGGCAGATGCCCAGATATGGAATATTGTTCTCACGCGCATAGCGCGCGGTGGCGATCTTACCTTCAACGCCGCGGTAGCCGAAGCCGCCCGGGATGAGGATCGCGTCCAAATCTTTAAGGATTTCGACGCCGCGCGTTTCAACATCCTGCGAATCGATAAGCTTGATGTTGACGGTCACGCGGTTTTTCAGACCACCGTGTTTCAGCGCTTCAATCACCGATTTGTAGGCATCCGGCAGTTCAATGTACTTACCAACCATACCAATGGTGACTTCGCCTGCCGGGTTAGCTTCTTCATAGATTACCTGTTCCCATTCGGCCAGGTTTGCTTCCGGACAAGTTAAGCTGAATCGTTTACAAATATAATCGTCCAGCCCCTGAGATTTCAACAGGCCTGGAATTTTATAAATGGAATCGACGTCTTTCAGAGAAATCACAGCCTTTTCCGGGACGTTACAGAACAATGCAATTTTTGCACGTTCGTTGGCCGGAACCGCGCGATCGGAGCGGCAAATCAGGATATCTGGCTGGATACCGATGGAGAGCAGCTCTTTAACAGAGTGCTGAGTCGGTTTAGTTTTGACTTCACCCGCCGCCGCCATGTATGGCACCAGGGTCAAGTGCATGAACAGGGTATGCTCACGGCCGATTTCTACCGCCATCTGGCGAATAGCTTCGAGGAACGGCAGGGATTCGATATCGCCTACGGTACCGCCGATTTCAACCAGCACCACGTCATGGCCTTCGCCGCCAGCCAGTACGCGCTCTTTGATGGCGTTGGTGATGTGCGGGATAACCTGTACGGTTGCGCCCAGGTAGTCGCCACGGCGCTCTTTACGCAGAACGTCGGAGTAGATTCGACCGGTAGTGAAGTTGTTGCGGCGAGTCATCTTGGTGCGGATGAAGCGCTCATAGTGGCCCAGGTCCAGATCGGTTTCAGCGCCGTCTTCAGTAACGAACACTTCCCCGTGCTGGATTGGGCTCATGGTGCCCGGATCGACGTTGATGTACGGATCCAGTTTCATGATAGTTACATTGAGCCCACGGGCTTCAAGAATGGCTGCCAGGGAAGCTGCGGCAATGCCTTTACCCAGAGAGGATACGACCCCGCCGGTCACAAAAATATAGTTCGTTGTCATGCTGAACCTGAGAAGTTAGGGTAAAACGATGGAATAACCAGGACGGGAAAGTAGTATACCCGAACATGCGTGACGCCACAAACTTTCATTCTCCCCTCCTCTTCTTTCTACCAGCCGCACCTGCGTTGCGACTCGAACAACTCGAAGAGGCAGGCTACATGGTGTTTCAACAACATAACGGAATGAGAAAATAGCCGCTTTTGGCGAAATGTTTTTGACGTAAATCAAGCGCTTGTTATTTATAAAATCACACAAATAGCGCTTGATCACGAAAACTCGTTAGAGATCAGTTTCCTGGCGTTTTACTTCCTGCCACACTTCTTCCATGGTTTCGAGGTTAACGCCGGTCATTTCCAGACCTCTGGCGGCGACAATACGCTCAACTTCGCGGAAGCGGCGCTCAAATTTGAGGTTCGCTTTCTGCAATGCGACCTCGGCTTTAACCCCTAAATGACGGGACAAATTCACCGTGGCGAACAGCAAATCGCCCACTTCTTCCTCAAGTTTAGCTTCATCAACCACCGCCTGCTGCGCTTCATGCATGACTTCATCTATCTCTTCATGCACTTTATCGAGCACCGGGCCAAGCGAGGTCCAGTCAAAGCCCACCGCCGAGCAGCGACGCTGAATTTTATGCGCGCGCATCAGCGCCGGCAGGCTATGCGGAATATCATCCAGCGCCGAGTGTTGCGCCTTTTCCGCTCGTTCCGCGCTCTTAATCTGCTCCCAGCGCGCCAGCACTTCCGCACTGTTCCCGGCCGAAGCATCGCCAAAGATATGCGGATGACGACGTTCCAGTTTGTCGCTGATGGCGGCGCAGATATCGTTGAAATCAAAACGCCCTTCTTCCTGCGCCATCTGCGCATAGAACACCACCTGGAACAGCAGATCGCCAAGCTCGCCGCGCAGATCGTCAAAATCTTCGCGCGCAATGGCGTCCAGCACTTCATAGGTCTCTTCAAGGGTGTAAGGGGCGATAGTGGCAAAGGTCTGTTCTTTATCCCACGGGCAGCCGTTTTCCGGGTCGCGCAGGCGACGCATAATACCGAGCAGGCGGTCAATTTGAGTCATGTAACAATCCTGGAAATTTAAAAATAGTAGGCCGGATAAGGCATCTATGCCTTATCCGGCCTACAGACGAATTAACCGCCGTGCAGACGACGCGCGTCGATCACATCCGGCACCTGGTTCAGCTTGCCGAGCACCCGGCCCAACACCT
The DNA here is from genome assembly GCF_040062145.1 of Klebsiella sp. JN_Kp121. Classification (NCBI taxonomy): domain Bacteria; kingdom Pseudomonadati; phylum Pseudomonadota; class Gammaproteobacteria; order Enterobacterales; family Enterobacteriaceae; genus Klebsiella; species Klebsiella sp. JN_Kp121. Next base: position 28,866 of record NZ_JBEAHX010000036.1, on the reverse strand, counting down.
GCAGGTTGTAGATTTCAATGGTCATATCGATGGTCGCCAGCTGCTGTTTGGTATCGCTGCGGCTGGCCACCCCCAGCACGTTCACCTTCTCGTTGGCAAGAATAGTGGTAATGTCGCGCAGCAGGCCGCTGCGGTCGTTGGCGACCACGCGCACCACCAGCGAATATCCCGCCGAATAGCTCTCGCCCCATACCGCATCAACGATGCGTTCCGGCGCGTGAGACTGCAGCTCAGCCAGCTGATCGCAGTCGGCGCGGTGTACTGAAATCCCGCGACCCTGGGTGATAAAGCCGACGATTTCGTCGCCGGGGATCGGCTGGCAGCAGCGGGCAATGTGATGCATCAGATTGCCGACGCCCTCAACCACCACCCGGCCATTGTCTTTGCTGCGGTTCTGCGGGGTGTAGGTTTTTTGCTGCAGTTGCTTCAGCGCGGCCGCATCCTGCTCGGCGGCGCTCGGTTTGTTGAACTGCGCCTGCAGGAAGTTGACCATCTGGTTAAGGCGAATATCGCCGCCGCCGATAGCCGCCAGCAGTTCATCCAGTTCATTAAAGTTGTAGCGCGGCAGCAGATGTTTCTCGGCATCCTTCAGGCTGATGCCCAGATGCTCGAGCTCATCGTCAAGGATCTGCCGCCCGGCGAGAATGTTTTTATCGCGATCCTGTTTACGGAACCAGGCATGAATTTTGGAGCGTCCACGGCTGGTGGTCACGTAGCCAAGGTTCGGGTTCAGCCAGTCGCGGCTTGGGTTCGGCTGCTTCTGGGTGATTATCTCAATCTGATCGCCCATCTGCAGCTGATAGGTGAACGGCACAATGCGCCCGCCAATTTTGGCGCCGATGCAGCGGTGCCCGACATCGCTATGGATATGGTAGGCAAAGTCGAGCGGAGTTGAGCCCGCCGGCAGATCAACCACGTCGCCCTTCGGGGTAAACACGTAGACCCGGTCGTCGAAGACCTGGCTGCGCACTTCGTCGAGCATTTCGCCGGAATCGGCCATCTCTTCCTGCCAGGCGATCAGCTTACGCAGCCAGGCGATACGGTCTTCATGGCCGCGACCGCCGCTCGCCCCGGCGCTGGCACCCTCTTTATACTTCCAGTGCGCCGCCACGCCGAGCTCGGCGTCTTCATGCATCTGTTTGGTGCGAATTTGGATCTCAACCGTTTTCCCGCCCGGCCCAAGCACCACGGTGTGAATAGACTGGTAGCCGTTCGGTTTCGGGTTGGCGACGTAATCATCAAATTCGTCAGGCAGATGACGATAGTGGGTATGCACGATCCCCAGCGCCGCGTAGCAATCCTGCAAACGTTCAGCGACGATACGTACCGCGCGCACGTCAAACAGCTCATCAAAAGCGAGATGCTTCTTCTGCATTTTGCGCCAGATGCTATAGATATGCTTCGGACGCCCGTATACCTCAGCCTTCACGCCTTCATTTTTCATTTCTGAACGCAGGTGGCCGACGAACTCATCGATGTAATGTTCGCGGTCGATACGGCGTTCGTGCAGCAACTTAGCAATACGCTTATATTCGGCTGGATGCAGGTAACGGAAGCAGTAGTCTTCCAGTTCCCACTTCAGTTGACCGATGCCTAAGCGGTTCGCCAGCGGCGCATAGATGTTGGTACACTCTTTTGCTGCCAGTACGCGCTCATCTTCGGGTTCATCTTTTACCTCGCGCAGGTGAGCGATACGTTCCGCAAGCTTGATAACCACGCAGCGGAAATCATCGACCATCGCCAGCAGCATGCGGCGAATATTGTCGACCTGTTCTGAGGAGACGGTGTCGGTGTGCGTGGCTTTAAGCTGGCGAATCGCCGCCATATCACGCACGCCGTGAATCAGGGTAACGACGGATTTGCCGACGCTCTCTTGCAGGACCTCTTCGCTGACTACGTTGCCGTCCGCCAGCGGAAACAGTAAAGCCGCCCGCAAGGTATCGATATCCATATTGAGCATGGAGAGAATTTCTACCATCTCCACGCCGCGCCAAAGCAGGAGATCCGCCTGCGGGTGTCCCTGCGTTGTTACGCGACAATAATCCCAGGTCTCGGCTAAGCGCTCACACGACTGCTGGCTGGAAATCCCCAGACTCGCGATCCATTTCTTCGGGTCAAACTCACCAGCTTTATTAAGATGTGCACTTCTTACCGCAACCATTGTCCTCTCCTTAAGGGACTCAGCCTACCGAAGTCAGCAAGCCGTATTTTATACCCGTCATACTTCATCCTTCAGTCCACACCGCCATCAGGCATCTTCACTGTCGCCTCGATGCGGGCTGAACAATTTTATGTAAGCTCGCGCTCAAACAATACTATCGATTCCAGGTGCCCGGTGTGCGGGAACATGTCCAGCATCGCCAGACGTTGAATGCGATATCCCGCCTGAAGCAACGCTTCGCTATCGCGCGCCAGCGTCGCCGGGTTACATGAAACATAGACCACCCGCCGCGGCGCCAGCTTGATAATATGCGCCATCACGCCCGGCGCCCCGGCTCTTGCCGGGTCGAGTAGAATTTTATCAAAGCCATGCTTCGCCCAGGCCTGCCGGGTAACATCTTCTTCCAGGTTTTCATGAAAGAAAGTCACGTTCTGCAACCCATTGAGAGCGGCATTTTCCCGCCCCTTTGCCACCAGCGCGGGTACGCCTTCGACGCCCACCACGCTCGCCGCCGCTTTGGCCAGCGGCAGGGTGAAATTGCCCATACCGCAAAACAGATCCAGAACGCGGTCCTGCGGCTGAATATCTAACCAGGCCAGCGCCGTACGCACCATTTTCTGGTTTACGCCATCGTTGACCTGGATAAAATCGCGCGGACTGAACACTAAGCGTAGTCCGTCTGACGTGTACCATGGTTCATCGCCGCGAATATGTTCAAGTATCTCGCTTTGCGGCGCGAGGTACAGGGATAGACCGTGAGTTTGCGAAAAACGTTCCAGTTTTTCTTTATCCGCCGCTGTCAGCGCAGCGGTATGGCGTAAAACCATCAGCGGGCCATTATCCGCCTGCACCAGTTCAACGTGGCCAAGTTGACGTTGTGATTGCAGGCTGGTTAAACACTCGCGCACCGCGGGTAACAATGCCTCAAGTTGGGGCACCAAAACGGGGCACTGCACCACATCGATGATTTCGCTGGAGTTGGCCTTGCGAAAACCCATCTGCAGTTGTTGGGTCTTTGGCTGATAATTCAAGCTCAAACGCGCCCGACGCCGGTAGCCCCAGGGTTCAGCGGCTATAATGTCGTCAACGTCACGTTTCATCAGGCGGGAGAGCGCGGCGCGCTTGCTTTGCTGCTGTAGTTCAATGCTCGCATGTTGCTGCTGACATCCGCCGCAGACGCCGAAATGCGGGCAGCGCGGCGCGACGCGCTGTGGGCTGTCGTTGAGGCGGCGTTTAACCTGAGCGCGGGCATACTGTTTTTTATCCTCTACCAGCACGACTTCCGCCTGCTCTTGCGGCAGCAGGCCGGGGATAAACAGCGCCTTACCCTGATGACGGGCTACGCCCTGGCCAAAGGGATCAAGGTCATTTACCGTCACGGTTATGATCTGGCGCGTCGTCACACGCCGTTTTGCAGAGTAGAATTGCGCCATCGTAGAGGATTATCTCAAAAATATACTGCTCTATACATGAAATCATTCGGGCTACCAATGCAGAAGCCGTCTGAAGGTTGATATGTATATTCTCCCATAATGGAACCGCATGACCAACTACAGCCTACGTGCTCGCATGATGATTCTTATTCTGGCGCCGACCGTTTTGATTGGTTTGCTGCTCAGTATTTTCTTCGTTGCCCACCGCTATAACGACCTGCAGCGGCAGTTGGAAGATGCCGGCGCCAGTATTATCGAACCGCTGGCGGTATCCAGTGAGTACGGCATGAATTTGCAAAATCGCGAGGCGATCGGCCAACTTATCAGCGTGCTTCACCGCCGCCATTCCGATATCGTGCGGGCTATTTCTATTTATGATGCTAAAAACCGGCTGTTCGTTACCTCTAACTTCCAGCTCGATCCGCGCGAAATACAGCTCCCGCGCGGCGCGCCCTTCCCTCGCCGACTGAGCGTCACCCGCCACGGCGACATCATGGTGCTGCGCACGCCTATTGTGTCAGAAAGCTATCTGCCCGATGAGTCGCCGGAAAGCGATGCTAAAATGCCGGACAATATGCTCGGCTATGTGGCGCTGGAGCTCGACCTTAAATCTGTGCGCCTGCAGCAGTACAAAGAGATATTTATCTCAAGCGTCATGATGCTGTTTTGTATCGGCATTGCGCTGATTTTCGGCTGGCGCCTGATGCGCGACGTGACCGGGCCGATTCGTAATATGGTCAACACCGTTGACCGCATCCGCCGCGGCCAGTTGGATAGCCGCGTTGAAGGTTTTATGCTCGGCGAGTTGGATATGCTGAAAAACGGCATTAACTCGATGGCGATGTCGCTGGCGGCCTACCACGAGGAGATGCAGCACAATGTCGATCAGGCGACCTCGGATCTGCGCGAAACGCTGGAGCAGATGGAGATTCAGAACGTCGAGCTGGATCTGGCGAAAAAGCGCGCCCAGGAGGCCGCGCGCATCAAGTCCGAGTTCCTTGCCAATATGTCGCACGAGCTACGAACTCCGCTTAACGGCGTGATTGGCTTTACCCGCCTGACCTTGAAAACCGATCTCAACGCTACCCAGCGCGACCACCTGACCACCATCGAACGTTCGGCGAATAATCTGCTGGCCATCATCAATGACGTGCTGGATTTCTCCAAGCTCGAAGCGGGCAAGCTGATTCTGGAAAGCATTCCTTTCCTGCTGCGTAATACCCTGGATGAAGTGGTGACCTTGCTGGCACATTCGGCGCACGATAAAGGTCTTGAGCTCACCCTCAACATTAAAAGCGATGTCCCGGATAATGTGATTGGCGATCCGCTGCGCCTGCAGCAGGTGATCACCAATCTGGTGGGTAACGCGATTAAATTCACCGAACACGGCAACATTGATGTGCTGGTTGAACAGCGGGCGATGAGCAATTCGCGAGTACAAATCGAAGTACAGATTCATGATACCGGCATCGGCATTCCGGAGCGCGATCAGTCGCGGTTGTTCCAGGCCTTCCGTCAGGCCGATGCCAGTATCTCACGCCGCCACGGCGGCACCGGCCTGGGGCTGGTTATCACTCAGCGGCTGGTCAAAGAGATGGGCGGCGATATCTCATTCCATAGTCAGCCGAACCGCGGTTCCACTTTCTGGTTCCATATCAGCCTTGACCTGAATCCGAACGCCATTACCGACGGTTTCGATACCCATTGTCTGGCGGGCAAGAAGCTGGCCTACATTGAAGCCAATACCACCGCTGCGCAAAGCACGATGGGACTGCTGGCAACCACACCGCTGGAAGTGGTCTACAGCCCGACGCTGTCAGCGCTGCCGGATGCGCACTACGATATTTTACTGGCCGGTATTCCGGTGTCGATGCGCGATCTCAGCAACCAGCGGGAAAAACTGGTCCGCGCTTGCTCACTTTCCGATACCCTGGTGCTGGGGCTGCCTTGCCACGCGCAGGTTAGCGCCGAAGAGCTGAAAAGAAACGGTGTTACCGCCTGCCTGCTTAAACCATTGACCTCCACGCGGCTTTTCCCGGTGCTGATGGCCTCTTGCCGCGCGCAGCCGCCGGTGCCACAGCCCTATATCGATAGCGATAAACTGGCGATGACGGTAATGGCGGTAGATGATAACCCGGCCAACCTCAAGCTTATTGGCGCGCTGCTGGACGATCTGGTGCAGCATGTCATTCTGTGCGATAGCGGCCAGGATGCCGTAGAGCAGGCCAAACAGTCGCAGTTGGATCTCATTCTGATGGATATTCAAATGCCGGATATGGACGGCATTCGCGCCTGTGAATTGATCCGCCATCTCCCGCATCAGCAGCAGACCCCGGTGATCGCGGTGACCGCCCACGCCCTTGAGGGGCAGCGCGAGAAACTGCTGGCCGCCGGGATGAACGATTATCTGGCGAAGCCAATTGAAGAAGATAAGCTTAGCACCCTGCTGTTGCGCTATCAGCCCGGCATGCACGTCGCCGCGCCGCAATTAGCCGAACCGGTGGAGCCGGTTATCGATCATAACGTCACGCTCAACTGGCAGCTGGCGCTGCGTCAGGCTGCCATGAAACCAGACCTCGCGCGGGAGATGCTGCAAATGCTGCTCGCCTTTATGCCGGAGGTGCGCAATAAAGTTGAAGAACAGCTGGTTGGCGAAACGCCGGAAGGGTTGCTGGATTTAATTCATAAACTGCACGGCAGCTGCAGCTATAGCGGCGTACCGCGGCTGAAAAAACTGTGCCATACCCTTGAAAGCCAGTTGCGCGCAGGTACCGCGCCGGAAGAGCTGGAGCCGGAGCTGCTGGAACTATTAGACGAGATGGATAACGTCGCCCGCGAAGCGTGCAAGATGGGAGTGTAAACCCCGGATAGCGGCGCTGCGCGCCTTATCCGGGCTACGATCCGGTACTCGGTTGGTAGCCCCGGTAAGCGTAAGCGCCACCGGGGAGGGTTCCCGGATCGCGCCGCTACGCACCTTATCCGGGCTACCAATACCACTGCGCCGGCCAGGTTACCGCTTGCCGCCCATCTCTAATACCGCGGCCACGTTACGTGCCGTCATCCGCACGTTGGCGGCGGCGTTCGCCAGCGCCTCGTCCAGGGTACAGACGGAATAGAGCACGCTAAAGACGGCATCGAGGCCATGCTGATGCACGACGCCAACATCGGCGGTCAGGCTGCCGGCAATCCCAATCACCGGCACGTTGAAGCGTTTCGCAACCTTCGCCACCCCCACCGGTACCTTGCCGTGAATGGTCTGGCTGTCGATACGCCCTTCACCGGTAATCACCAAATCGGCATCAGCCACTAGCTCTGCCAACCCCAGCGCATCGGTCACAATCTCAATTCCCGGACGTAGGTTAGCGCCGCAAAACGCATACAACGCCGCCCCCATACCACCCGCCGCCCCTCCCCCTTCCAGGTTCAGCACGTCAATATCTAAATCACGGTCGATAATCTGCGCAAAGTGTTGCAGGCCGCGGTCAAGACGCTCAATCATCGCCGCCGTCGCCCCTTTTTGCGGGCCAAACACCGCGCTTGCGCCCTGCGGGCCGGTTAACGGATTGGTAACGTCGCAGGCGACATCAATCCGGCAATCCGCCAATCTTGGATCCAGTTCGCTAAGATCGATCCGCGCCAGCGTCTCCAGCGCGCCGCCGCCCGGCGCAATTTGCTGTTGCCCGGCGCTCAACAGTTTTGCCCCCAGCGCCTGCGCCATGCCGGCGCCGCCGTCATTGGTCGCACTGCCGCCGATGCCAATAATAATCTGCGAAACCCCCGCATCCAACGCGTGACGAATCAGCTCGCCGGTTCCCCAGGAGGTAGTCAGTAGCGGATTACGTCGCGTGGGCGGCACGCTTTCCAGTCCGCTGGCTGCCGCCATTTCGATATAGGCGCAGCGCATATCGCCGGACAGGCCGTAAAAGGCGTTGACCGGTTCGCCAAGCGGCCCGGTAACGCTGACCTGTACGATATGCCCTTGGGTCGCGGCCACCATCGCCTCAACGGTACCCTCGCCGCCGTCGGCAACCGGGACTTTAACGTACTCCGCATGGGGATAAATTTCGCGGAACCCCGTTTCTATCGCGGTGGCGACGTCCAGCGCACTCAGGCTCTCTTTGTAAGAATCCGGCGCGATCACTATCTTCATAAGTGTCCTTAATATGAATAACCCCGGCGACCGGCAGTTGCCGACCCTTACAGGGTCGGCGTTATCTTAGCGAACCATGCAAGGACGTTTGTTATCAAAGGTCCAGTTCGGGATTAAATATTGCATCGCCATGGCGTCATCACGCGCACCCAGGCCATGTTTCTTATATAGCTCATTAGCCTGCATCACGCGGTCCATATCCAGCTCAACACCCAGACCCGGCGTCGCCGGCACCTGCACCATACCGCCTTTGATTTCAAACGGCTGTTTGGTCAGACGCTGGTTACCCTCCTGCCAGATCCAGTGGGTATCGATAGCGGTAATTTTACCCGGCGCCGCCGCGGCCACATGGGTAAACATCGCCAGCGACACGTCGAAGTGGTTATTAGAGTGCGAGCCCCAGGTCAGGCCAAATTCATGACACATCTGCGCCACGCGTACCGACCCTTGCATGGTCCAGAAGTGCGGGTCCGCCAGAGGAATATCCACCGATTGTAGCGACAGCGTATGGCCCATCTGCCGCCAGTCGGTGGCGATCATGTTGGTCGCGGTCGGCAGCCCGGTCGCCCGACGGAATTCAGCCATCACTTCGCGGCCGGAGAAACCTTGTTCAGCGCCGCAAGGATCTTCCGCATAGGCCAGCACGCCTTTCAGCTGTTTACCTATCTGGATGGCTTCATCCAGCATCCAGGCGCCGTTCGGGTCGAGGGTCACGCGCGCATCAGGGAAACGCTTCGCCAGCGCGCTAATCGCTTCGGCTTCTTCAAAACCGGCCAACACCCCGCCCTTCAGTTTAAAGTCATTGAAGCCATATTTTTCGTAAGCGGCCTCCGCCAGGCGAACCACCGCCTCCGGCGTCATCGCCTCTTCATGACGAATACGATACCAGTCGCACTGTTCATCCGGCTGGCTTTGATAAGCCAGCGGCGTCGCGTGGCGGTTACCGACAAAGAACAGGTAGCCCAACATTTCGACTTCGCTCCGCTGCTGGCCGTCGCCAAGCAGAGAAGCAACGTTCACGCCCAGATGCTGGCCCAGCAGATCCAGCAGCGCCGCTTCAATCCCGGTCACCACGTGAATGGTAGTGCGCAGATCGAAGGTTTGCAGGCCGCGGCCGCCGGCATCGCGGTCGGCAAACTGGTTACGCACGGCGCTCAGCACATTTTTGTACTCGCCCAGCGTTTTACCCACCACCAACGGCGCGGCGTCTTCCAGGGTCTGGCGGATCTTTTCGCCGCCGGGGATTTCGCCAACGCCCGTGTGCCCGGAGTTATCTTTGATGATAACGATATTACGGGTGAAGTACGGCGCGTGCGCGCCGCTCAGGTTCATCAGCATGCTGTCATGCCCGGCGACCGGGATAACCTGCATAGCGGTCACAATTGGCGTTGAAGATGATGTAGTCATAGCGTAATCCTTTTTAATTAATGACGGCCGAAAACGGGGCGTTTACGGTCGAATGTCCAACCGGGAATCAGATACTGCATCGGGCCCGCATCGTTACGCGCGCCGCCTGGCAGCGCCTTATAGGCCTCATGAGCTTTATGCACCTGTTCCCAGTCCAGCTCCACGCCGAGTCCCGGCGCGTCTGGCACGGCGATTTTGCCGTTGATAATCTGCAGCGGATTTTGCGTCAGGCGCGCATCGCCCTCCTGCCAAATCCAATGGGTATCGATAGCAGTCGGATTACCCGGCGCCGCGGCGCCGACGTGGGTAAACATCGCCAGCGAAATATCAAAGTGGTTGTTCGAATGACAGCCCCAGGTCAGCCCCCAGTCATCGCACAACTGCGCCACCCGAACCGCGCCGGAGAGCGTCCAGAAGTGCGGGTCCGCCAGCGGAATATCGACGGCGTTGAGCATGACCGCATGCCCCATTTCGCGCCAGTTGGTGGCTATCATGTTAGTCGCCACCGGCAACCCGGTGGCGCGGCGGAACTCAGCCATCACTTCCCGACCGGAAAAGCCCTGTTCAGCGCCGCACGGATCTTCGGCATAGGTCAGGACATCCTGCAGCCCTTTGCACAGCGTAATCGCTTCATCCAGCAGCCAGGCGCCGTTCGGGTCAACGGTAATGCGCGCGTCAGGGAAGCGTTTTTTCAGCGCGCGGGCGGTGTCGATTTCCTGCTCGCCAGGTAATACGCCGCCTTTTAGCTTAAAGTCTTTAAAACCGTAGCGATCCTGCGCCGCCTCCGCCAGTCGCACTACCGCGTCGCTATTCAGCGCCTGCTGGTGACGAAGACGGTACCATTCGTGGTCGCCCGGCGTCCGCGCAAGATAGTCCAAATCGGTTTTTTCGCGGTCGCCGATATAGAACAGGTAGCCCAGCACGGTCACCGCATCACGCTGTTTGCCCGGCCCCAATAGTTCGCACACCGGGACATTCAACACCTTGCCAAGCAGGTCGAGCAGCGCGGCTTCCAGCGCCGCTACCGCATTGACTTTCAATTCGAAGGTCCATGCCCCTTTGCCGAAGGTGTCGAAATCCGCCGCCTGATTGCCTTTATGTACCTGCTGCACTACGCGGTTGAGGCGAGCGACTTCCTGCCCAACCACCTGGGGTATGGCATCGACCAACGTCTGGTAGATGACTTCGCCGCCGGGCGCTTCGCCGACGCCGGTATGGCCGGCGTTGTCGGTTAACACCACAATATTGCGGGTAAACCAGGCATTATGCGCGCCGCCGATGTTCATCAGCATGCTGTCGTGCCCGGCGACCGGAATCACCTTCATTTCGGTAACGATTGGGCTGGATTGGGTATTCATGATTAACGCCCCGCAATCGGTTTAAGTTCGATACGTTTGATATCGCCAACCAGCACCAGGTAGCTGAATACCGCCACCAGAGCGTGGATACCGACGTAAATCAACGCGCCGTTGAAAGAGCCGGTGGTGCCGACGATATAGCCGATAGCGATAGGGGTGACGATGCCGGAAATATTACCGAACATGTTGAACAGACCGCCGGACAGGCCGCTGATCTCTTTCGGCGCGGTGTCCGCCATTACCGCCCAGCCCAGCGCGCCAATGCCTTTGCCGAAGAAGGCCATCGCCATAAAGCCGATGATCATCCATTCCGCGTTGACGTAGTTACACATCAGCATGGTCATGGACAACAGCATGCCCAGTACGATCGGCGTTTTACGCGCGATATTCAGCGAGCCGGTACGGCGCATCAACCAGTCGGAAATAATTCCGCCCAACACGCCGCCGACAAAGCCACACACCGCCGGAATCGAGGCGACAAAGCCCGCTTTGAGGATCGACATGCCGCGCGCCTGCACCAGATAAACCGGGAACCAGGTGATAAAGAAGTAGGTTAACGCGTTGATGCAGTACTGGCCGATATAGATCCCGACCATCATTCGCGAGCCGATCAACTGCTTGATTTGGCCCATTTTTACGCTAAAGGGCACCTTCTGCGCACTGCTCTTCTGATCCATATTGATCAACGCGCCGCCTTCGGCGATGTAGTCCAGCTCTTTCTGGTTAACGCCTGGGTGGTTATTGGGATCGTGGATCACTTTCAGCCACACGAAGCTGATGACAATACCCAATCCGCCCATAAAGAAGAATACGTGCGACCAACCCACTTCATGGGTCAACCAGCCCATAATCGGCGCGAAAATAACGGTGGCAAAATACTGCGCAGAGTTAAAAATCGATACCGCCGTCCCTCTCTCCTGCGCCGGGAACCAGGCGGCCACAATGCGGCTATTACCCGGGAACGAGGGCGATTCGGCAAGGCCGACGAGGAAGCGCAGGGTAAACAGCGCGATGATAATGCCAAAGCCGCTAAAGATATCCACGAAGCCCTGCAGCAGGGTAAACACGGACCAGATAAAGATGGACCAGAAATAGACGCGTTTAGAACCAAAGCGGTCAAGCAGCCAGCCGCCTGGGATCTGTCCGATCACATAGGCCCATGAAAACGCGGAGAAAACGTAACCCATGCCAACAGGATCGAGGCCGATATCCTTGGCCATTTCAGAACCGGCGATCGACAGCGTCGCGCGGTCGCCATAGTTAAAGGATGTGACGATAAACAGCATCACCACTATCCAATAGCGAGCATTGGTGCGCTTTTCAGCGGCGCTCGCAGCCTGACTTAATGAACTCATCGTTGTACTCCTGAATCATAGCGTTTAGCTACGTTCATTCTGAACAGCACAACCTGTAGGGTAATCAGAATGACGTGTTAGTGTTTTTTTCGTTATATCTGGCGTACTGCTTTTGTCACTGGCAGGAAAAGTATAAAAAGAGGCGTCGGCGGGCTCACCGTGCATATACACAGCTTTAGCGGGTGATACTGCGTTAGTTTATGGCGTATGCCTAAGGTTGTGGGGAGTAGTTCACGGAAATGGAAAACCGCCGCCCGCTGATGGGTCGATGGACGACATTACCTTCAGAGTGTGAATCGGCTCTCTTGACGCCGGGGAAACGCAAAGAAAAAAGCCATATCGATAAAGTGGTTATCAGGCAGATGCCCGAAGCCGGGCGCGATGGATAACGTTAAGATAACCCTGACCGTTTATCCGGCCACTGGCAGCTTAAGCGCGCCCTCTACGTAGGGAGAGGGCGTTCTTAATAGGATTAGTCGAGCAGTTTAGCCCACGCTTCTACCCAAGGGTTGGAAACGCTTTCCGGTTCCGGGTCTTCGCTGGCGTCAATGGTGAGCATCTCGCCAATACGACGCGCGCCCTGCTCCTGCAGCAATGCATCAAAGGTTTTACCGCCGCCGCAGAAGTTGGCGTAGGTACTATCGCCAAGCGCGATAATGCCGTAGCGCAGATGCGGTTGATACATATCTTTAATGCCTTCATACAGCGGAACGATGCTGTCCGGCAGATCGCCCTGCCCGGTGGTCGAGGTCACGACCAGCACGTATTTGCCGGTATAGGATTCCCAGTCTTTTACTTCCGGGTCCTCAAAGACCGTCGCTTTATGCCCCAGCCCGCTCAGAATGGCTTCCGCCTCTTCGGCGACCAACAGCGAGTTTCCGTACATCGTGCCGACAAAAATTCCGACTTCTGCCATGTGATTATCTCCCTGGATTATCCGCGATACTCTCATCCTGACCGCTGTCGTCGGCAAACTCAACCCTTTCATTTAACGGGAGAAGCCCGCGCCAGCCAAACTGCGACAGCGCGCGCATCCAGACATCATCCAGACCCGCGCGAATCGTCAGCGGCTCGCCGGTAAACGGATGCGTTAATGACAGCTGACTGGCATGCAGCATCAGGCGATTACAGCCGAAATATTCAGCGGCGCTGCGGTTTTGCCGTAGATCGCCATGTTTGCTGTCGCCGAGGATCGGATGGCGCAGATGGGCCAAATGGCGACGCAGCTGATGCTTACGCCCGGTTTTCGGCTCCAGCTCCACCAGCCCGTAGCGGGTGGTCGGGTAACGGCCGGTGGCGACCGGCATTTCTACCGTCGCCAGCCCGCGATAGTGGGTCACCGCCAGCTGCGGGCCTTTATCTTCACGAGCGAATTTATCGGCGATTTTATCCAGCTCTTCTACAAGCGGATAATCCAGTACCGCCTCTTCAGTCAACCAGCCGCGAACGATGGCGTGATAGCGTTTTTGCATCTGGTGTTGTTCAAACTGCTGCGCCAGCAGCCTGCCCGCCTCGCTCGACAACCCCATCAACAGCACGCCGGAAGTCGGCCGGTCCAGGCGATGAGCGGTGAAGACGTGCTGGCCGATTTGATCGCGCACAGTCTGCATCACTACCACTTTCTCGTCGCGATCCAGCCAGCTGCGGTGCACCAGCCAGCCGGATGGTTTGTTCACCGCCACCAGCCACTTATCCTGGTAAATGATCTCCAGCATCAGGCGTCTTCATCCGCGAATAATGCATCCAGCAGCAGCAACTCGGCCACGATAGCTTCGCGCGCCGGATGGGCTTTATCCAGCGCCATCTCGTAATAGGGCGCGACGGCAAAGTTCTGCGGCAGCGGCATACCGCTGGCAATCAGTTGATGCATACGTGGGATCAGCACCCACTGTAGCCATTCCAGCGGCTCGAGCGTGTCCAGGCAAAACGGCTGCTCGCTGGCGAAAGCGCGGCTATCCGGGGCCTGTTCCTGCCAGTGGTTTGTTTCGCGCAGCAGCGCTTCAATGGCGTGCAGACGATCGCGCACGCTAGCGTGAAGGGTCATGGGGAAACCTCGATGAATTGTAAACCGGGCGCAGGATAGCAAATCCGCGAGAGAAATAAAAAAAGGGAGCACTGTATAAACAGTGCTCCCGGTTCGTTTTGCAGCATTCCAGCTACATTGGTGCTCCCTGCTCGTCCTTGAAAACTTTTCCTGAGGTCTCCTGACCAAGTTCATCCATAAACTAGCGCATCCTGCTTTCACACCACCCCGATGTGAAATAACTTATCCCTAAGTGTGTCCAGATCTTCCTGATCCACCGTTCATCCTGAGCGGCTCTCGTTCTCCATCCTGGAGGTGTCCTTTACGCTTTCCTGCGTTATCCTTGCTTCATCCTGAAGCCTGTCCTTGCAACGCCATCCTGGCGGGTCCTGTAGAAGAGCCATCATCCTGATGTTCTCTTCATCCGCGACTTCCTGTCGACGTACATAGGATCACTGATTCCGCCTCTTCTTACAAGACTTACTACGACAATCTCTTAAGATTAGTGGCCAAACTAAAAGCGCACACAATCATCAAATCATTAAATAACAATGAGTTATATGTAATCACTGCGTAAAAAATTGCTGAAAATGATGACGATCTCTTACAGGTCTTGTAAGAGATCTCTCACAAACAACTTGGGGAAATGGATTACAGAAGGGGCTCAAGCTGATTCAGGAAACTCGCAAGCGAGTGAGAAAGGGTCTCTCTTTTTCGGGTACCGAGCGTCTCTTTAATCACTTCGCCGCTCAGGTTGCAGACCGAAATAACCTCCAGTTCGCTATCCAGCGTGGCGATAAACAGCGTCGGCGATAGCTTCAGACGTTTTTGTACCACCAGGTGACCAATGAGGTTTTCCTGTACTCGCTGGAAATCATCCGGGCTCCATGCCTGCAGCAGAGTGAGGTTCTGTTCCGCGAAGCGGGCGTGCATATCGCCAGCGAACTGAGTGGTATAATAACTATGAATCGGCTGTTGTACCACAATCTCCAGCGCCCGTTCAACCCCATCGAGATGGTGTTCTAACGTAAACGGCTGCGGCTGCCAGAAAACGGCATCGTCTTCACTGGCGCTAATACAGGGAGATGGGATGCCATAAAGGTCTTCGCTACGCGGCAGGCTGGCATAACGCTGCTGCCACGCATCGCAGTAACGTTGGGTAAATGATTGCAGCGCTTCTATGGTCTGATGATCCACCGGTTTCTCTCTTCACGTTAGACAGGATACACTTGGCATATAGTGTACCCGCTTTACTATGGTGAAACATGTCTTCTTACGATAATCATCAGGCGCTGGCCGGCCTGACGCTCGGTAAATCAACGGATTACCGCGATACCTATGACGCTTCGTTGCTGCAGGGCGTGCCCCGCAGCCTGAACCGCGATCCGCTCGGCCTGCATGCCGATAATCTGCCGTTCCACGGCGCCGATATCTGGACGCTGTACGAACTGTCGTGGCTGAACGCCAAAGGCCTGCCGCAGGTCGCCGTCGGCTACGTGGAACTGAGCGATACCACCATCAATCTGGTGGAATCGAAAAGCTTCAAACTGTACCTGAACAGCTTCAACCAGACCCGCTTCGCCGACTGGCAGGAAGTTCAGGCCACGCTGACCCGCGATCTTAGCGCCTGCGCCCAGGGCGAGGTCAAGGTTTCGCTGTACCGACTCGATGAGCTGGAAGGGCAACCGGTCGCCCATCTGCATGGCACCTGCATCGACGATCAAGATATAGAGATTGATAACTATCAGTTCAGCGCCGACTACCTGCAGGACGCGGCCAGCGGCAAAGTCGTCGAAGAGACGCTGGTCAGCCATCTGTTGAAATCGAATTGTCTGATCACCCACCAGCCGGACTGGGGCTCGGTACAGATTCAATATCGCGGGCCGAAAATCGATCGCGAAAAACTGCTGCGCTATCTGGTGTCGTTCCGCCACCACAATGAATTCCACGAACAGTGCGTCGAACGCATCTTTAATGATGTGCTGCGTTTCTGCCGCCCGGAATCGCTTTCCGTGTACGCTCGCTACACCCGCCGCGGCGGCCTGGATATCAATCCGTGGCGCAGCAACGGTGAATTCGTGCCGGCAACCGGCCGTCTGGCGCGGCAATAAGCGAAATTTTTCACACTTTGCGTGCGTTAACGCGTACGCAAGGTTGTGGAAATACTACGGCCAGGGCTATTGTAATCACAGGAAGACGATAATCGTCCTGTAAGGAGTTCACTTGATTACACACGTTAGCCCGCTTGGTTCAATGGATATGCTGTCACAGCTGGAAGTGGATATGCTTAAACGCACCGCCAGTAGTGACCTGTATCAACTCTTTCGCAACTGCTCGCTTGCTGTGCTCAACTCGGGGAGCCTGACCGATAACAGCAAGGAGCTACTGTCTCGTTTTGAAAACTTCGATATTAACGTGCTGCGCCGCGAACGCGGCGTGAAGCTGGAACTGATCAACCCGCCGGAAGACGCTTTCGTCGATGGCCGTATTATCCGTTCCCTGCAGGCCAACCTGTTTGCCGTGCTGCGCGATATCTTGTTCGTCTACGGGCAGATCCACAACACCGTCCGCTTCCCGAATCTCGATCTCGAAAGCTCAATTCATATCACCAACCTGGTGTTCTCGATTCTGCGCAACGCCCGCGCGCTGCACGTCGGCGAAGCGCCGAATATGATTGTCTGCTGGGGCGGCCACTCTATTAATGAAAATGAATACCTGTACGCGCGCCGCGTCGGTACCCAGCTTGGCCTGCGCGAACTGAACATCTGCACCGGCTGCGGGCCAGGCGCCATGGAAGCGCCAATGAAAGGCGCCGCCGTCGGCCACGCCCAGCAGCGCTATAAAGACAGCCGCTTTATCGGCATGACCGAACCCTCCATTATCGCTGCTGAGCCGCCAAACCCGCTGGTCAACGAACTGATCATCATGCCGGACATCGAAAAGCGTCTCGAAGCGTTCGTGCGCATCGCCCACGGTATTATCATCTTCCCCGGCGGCGTGGGTACTGCGGAAGAGCTGCTTTATCTGCTGGGCATCCTGATGCATCCGGATAACAAGGCGCAGGTGCTGCCGCTTATCCTCACCGGGCCGAAAGAGAGCGCCGACTACTTCCGCGTGCTGGACGAGTTCATCGTTCATACCCTCGGCGAATCGGCTCGCCGCCACTATCGCATTATTATTGACGATGCCGCGGAAGTGGCGCGCCAGATGAAAAAAGCGATGCCATTGGTCAAAGAGAGCCGCCGCGAAACCGACGACGCCTACAGCTTCAACTGGTCGATTCGTATTTCGCCGGACCTGCAGATGCCGTTCGATCCGACGCACGACAATATGGCCAATCTCAAACTTTATCCGGACCAACCGGTGGAAGTGCTGGCCGCCGACCTGCGTCGCGCCTTCTCCGGTATTGTCGCCGGCAACGTGAAAGAAGTCGGTATTCAGGCTATCGAGAAATATGGCCCTTACAAGCTGCATGGCGATCCGGAAATGATGCGCCGCATGGACGATCTGCTGCAGGGCTTCGTTGCCCAGCACCGCATGAAGCTTCCGGGCGGCAGTGCCTACATTCCGTGCTACGAAATCTGCTCCTGATAACGTGATACCTCTCCCGGGCGGCGGTCGATACCCTGCCCGGGCACCCCCGTCCTCAATTTCCAGTTAATTAATTTTTCTAATTAATGATTCGTAGAGTTTCCACATAGCCAAACGTTTGCGTTTCCAAAAAGAGCAATAAAATTCACCATAAAAATAACATTCTGGCGAAAAAACGTCGTTTACATCACTTTTTTGCAGCAAAAACCTCGTTATTTGGTAACAGAGCTTTTATCTCATGTGCTGCAAATGATAGCCTTCGCGCCACATTTATCTGGCTGATCACCATAAACAGACTGTTGGGCTAAAAACGTTCAGATTTAAAGTGGATTATTGCATTTGGGATCCCGATCACTGATGTATTTCCGATATAAATGTATCTTGCCGCCCAATTGTTACGGAGAAAATTTCTAAAAAACCGTAAAGCAACGAATTTCATATTATTTAATCGTTTTTATTTACTAGATTTTGTTGATTCCTCCAGGAGATACAGATGGAAACCACACAAACCAGCACTATCGTTTCGGGTGAATCCCGCAGCGGATGGCGCAAAACGGATACCATGTGGATGCTGGGCCTGTACGGCACGGCGATCGGCGCGGGCGTTTTGTTCCTGCCAATCAACGCCGGCGTCGGCGGTATGATCCCACTGATTATCATGGCGATTCTGGCCTTCCCGATGACCTTCTTCGCACATCGCGGTATGACCCGCTTCGTGCTGTCCGGTAAAAATCCGGGCGAAGACATTACCGAAGTCGTTGAAGAACACTTTGGCGTAGGCGCAGGTAAACTGATTACGCTGCTCTACTTCTTCGCAATCTACCCGATCCTGCTGGTTTATAGCGTGGCGATCACCAACACCGTCGAAAGCTTCATGGCGCACCAGCTGCACATGACGCCGCCGCCGCGCGCCATTCTGTCCCTGATTCTGATTGTCGGCATGATGACCATCGTGCGTTTCGGCGAGCAGATGATCGTTAAGGCAATGAGTGTCCTGGTATTCCCGTTCGTTATCGCGCTGATGGTTCTGGCGCTGTACCTGATCCCGCAATGGAACGGCGCGGCGCTGGAAACCCTGTCGCTGAGCAGCGCGTCAACAACCGGTAACGGTCTGCTGATGACCCTGTGGCTGGCGATCCCGGTAATGGTCTTCTCCTTTAACCACTCGCCGATCATCTCCTCCTTCGCGGTAGCGAAGCGTGAAGAGTACGGCGAAGGCGCAGAGAAGAAATGCTCCAGCATCCTGGCGCGCGCTCACATCATGATGGTGCTGACCGTTATGTTCTTCGTCTTCAGCTGCGTACTGAGCCTGTCTCCGGCGGACCTGGCGGCGGCGAAAGAGCAGAACATCTCGATTCTGTCTTACCTGGCGAACCACTTTAACGCACCGGTTATCGCCTGGATGGCGCCGATCATCGCGATGATCGCTATCACCAAATCCTTCCTCGGCCACTATCTGGGCGCTCGTGAAGGTTTCAACGGCATGGTGATTAAGTCTCTGCGCGGCAAAGGCAAAACCATCGAAATCAACAAACTGAACAAGCTGACCGCGCTGTTTATGCTGGTCACCACCTGGATTGTGGCCACGCTGAACCCGAGCATCCTCGGCATGATTGAGACCCTGGGCGGTCCGATTATCGCGATGATTCTGTTCCTGATGCCGATGTACGCTATCCAGAAAGTTCCGGCCATGCGCAAATACAGCGGCCACATCAGCAACGTCTTCGTTGTGATTATGGGCCTGATTGCCATCTCCGCGATTTTCTACTCTCTGTTCAGCTAATTCTCTTAAGACCTCCCCTCGCGCCGCTTAACGGCGGCGCGCTTTCCGACAGTACTGGAATACATCATGATCAGCGTATTCGATATTTTCAAAATCGGCATTGGCCCATCCAGCTCCCATACCGTTGGACCGATGAAAGCGGGCAAACAATTTACTGACGACCTGATTGCGCGCGGCCTGCTGGCCGACGTCAGCAAAGTCGTCGTCGACGTTTACGGCTCCCTGTCTCTGACCGGTAAAGGCCACCATACCGATATCGCCATTATCATGGGACTGGCCGGCAATCTGCCGGATACCGTCGACATCGACGCGATCCCGGGCTTTATTCAGGACGTTAACACCCACGGCCGCCTGCTGCTGGCGAACGGTCAGCACGAAGTCGAGTTCCCTGTCGACCAGTGCATGAATTTCCATGCCGACAACCTTTCTCTGCATGAGAACGGCATGCGCATTACCGCGCTGGGCGGCGACAAGGTGCTCTACAGCCAGACCTACTACTCCATCGGCGGCGGCTTTATCGTCGATGAAGAGCACTTCGGCCTGACCACCGAGGCGCCGGTTGCTGTGCCTTATCCGTACAAAAACGCCGCCGACCTGCAGAAACACTGCAATGAAACCGGCCTGTCGCTCTCCGGTCTGATGATGCAAAACGAGCTGGCGCTGCACAGCAAAGAAGAGCTGGAACAGCACTTCGCCGCGGTGTGGGAAGTGATGAGCGCCGGTATCGAGCGCGGCATTACCACTGAAGGCGTGCTGCCGGGCAAACTGCGCGTTCCGCGCCGCGCCGCCGCGCTGCGCCGCATGCTGGTAAGCCAGGACAATACCAACAGCGACCCGATGGCGGTAGTGGACTGGATCAACATGTTCGCGCTGGCGGTGAACGAAGAGAACGCCGCCGGTGGCCGCGTGGTGACCGCGCCAACTAACGGCGCGTGCGGTATCGTTCCGGCGGTACTGGCCTACTACGACAAGTTTATCCGCAAGGTGAACACTAACTCTCTGGCCCGCTATATGCTGGTCGCCAGCGCCATTGGTTCGCTGTATAAGATGAACGCCTCTATCTCCGGCGCCGAAGTCGGTTGCCAGGGCGAAGTCGGCGTGGCCTGCTCGATGGCCGCGGCCGGTCTGGCGGAGCTGCTGGGCGCTAGCCCGGCTCAGGTGTGCATCGCCGCGGAAATCGGTATGGAACATAACCTCGGCCTGACCTGTGACCCGGTTGCCGGCCAGGTGCAGGTACCGTGCATCGAGCGTAACGCCATCGCGGCGGTCAAAGCGGTTAACGCCGCGCGCATGGCCCTGCGCCGTACCAGCGAACCGCGCGTGTGCCTCGATAAGGTTATCGAGACCATGTATGAAACGGGCAAAGATATGAATGCTAAGTACCGCGAAACCTCTCGCGGCGGCCTGGCGATGAAAATCGTCGCCTGCGATTAACGCCTCTGGCCCGGCACGCTTCGGCATGTCGGGCCAACTCTCCTCCAGCCCTGGCTCATTCTGCGAGCCTGCTTCCCGAACTTCGCGCTACCAATAGCCTCATCTTGCCACCGATGTTACCCTTATAGCCTGAGAACAAAGGGAGGTATCTTGTGGCTGTTCATCTGTTAATTGTCGACGCGCTCAACCTGATCCGCCGTATTCATGCGGTACAGGGTTCACCCTGCGCGGATACCTGCCTGCACGCCCTGGAACAGCTTATCGTCCACAGCCAGCCGACGCATGCCGTGGCGGTGTTCGACGATGAAGACCGCGCCCACGGCTGGCGCCACCAGCGGCTGCCGGACTATAAAGCCGGGCGCGCGCCGATGCCGGAAACGCTGGAAACGGAAATGCCGGCGCTGCGGGCGGCTTTCGAACAGCGTGGTATCCGCTGCTGGGCGCTGCCCGGCAGCGAAGCGGACGACCTGGCGGCCACGCTCGCCGTTAAAGTTGCCCAGGCCGGGCATCAGGCGACTATTGTCTCGACCGATAAAGGCTACTGTCAGCTGCTGTCGCCGACCATTCGCATCCGCGACTATTTCCAGAAACGCTGGCTGGATGCGCCGTTTATCGCCAATGAATTCGGCGTGACGCCGGAGCAACTGCCGGACTACTGGGGCCTGGCGGGGATTAGCAGTTCGAAAGTACCGGGCGTTGCCGGAATTGGGCCGAAAAGCGCGGCGCTGCTGTTAACGGATTATCAGGATTTAGAAGGCATCTACGCGCGGCTTGCCGAAGTGCCGGAGAAGTGGCGTAAGAAGCTTGAAGAGCATAAAGAGATGGCGTTTACCTGCCGGGAAATCGCCCGCCTGCAAACGGATTTACAGCTCGATGGCAACCTGCAGCAGCTGCGGTTGCCATCCGCGTGATCCCCGGCCGCGCTGATGCGTGGCCGGGGCAGCTGAGCGCTGATTAGCGCTCGTCGCGGCGGCCGCCGACCGCCGCCCACAGGCGACGCACGTGTACGGTCACTTCTTCACGGTCGTGATACAGCTGACGGGCCTGAATCTGCGCGTTAATACCGTGCTCATCAAGCTGCGCCTGAATATAGGCCAGGTTTTGCGACACCTCTTCATAGCGCTTTTTCATCGGCAGCTTAAGGTTAAAAATGGTCTCGCGGCACCAGCCGTTCACCAGCCACTGCGCCATTAACGCCGCCACCTTCGCCGGTTTCTCAACCATGTCGCACACCATCCACGAGATGTTGTTGCGGTTCGGACGATAGCGGAAGCCATCTTCACGCAGCCAGGTCACCTGTCCGGTATCCATCAGGCTCTGCGCCATCGGGCCGTTATCGACCGAAGAGACCCACATGTTGCGCTTCACCAGCTGATAGGTCCAGCCGCCCGGGCAGGCGCCGAGATCCACCGCGTACATGCCATTCGCCAGACGCTCGTCCCACTCATCCGCCGGAATGAAGACGTGAAATGCCTCTTCCAGCTTCAGCGTCGAACGGCTCGGCGCATCGGAAGGGAACTTCAGGCGCGGGATCCCCATATAAAACGGCGAGTTGTTATTGCTAAAGGAGTAGCCGGTGTAACAGCAGCCGGGGGCGATAAAGAACACGTGCACCACCGGACGCTTCGGCGTTTCATAGTTGGTCAGCACGCCGGCTTCACGCAGCGCCGCGCGCAGCGGCACCGTGAACTTGCGGCAGAACTTCATCAGCTCTTTGCTTTCGTTGGTATCCGCGACCTCAACGCGCAGATCACCGCCCTTTTCCACCACGCCCTGCAGCATGCCGACGATCGGCGTGATGCGGTCTTCCGGCGGCAGGTCGCGCAGCAGTTCGCCAACAACGAACATCTGACGCGCGAAAATCAGCGAGCTAAACGGTAGATCGCGCACCAGCTTCTCGCCATCGCCCTGCTGATAGCACTCAAAAATCACATATCCGGAGTCGTCTTTGACCCGGGCAAAACCAAATACCTCAAGGCGGGCTGCCTTATCGGTAATTTCTGCTGCGCACTCTTTCTCAAACCCGGGGCGACAATAGAGGACAACCTTATTCATGAACAACGCCCTTACGTTTCAGACGAATTGCACCAATTAACATTAATACCCAACCGGCAAGGAAGCAGACGCCGCCTACCGGGGTAACGAACGCCCACAGGCGTAAATGCGACAGCGCCAGGCAATATAAGCTGCCGCTGAACAACACGGTTCCCAGCGCCAAAAACACGCTGCTCCAGTAAAACCAAATGCTTATCCGCCGCTGCATGGCGACAGACAGGCCTAAAATCGCCAGCGTATGAAACGCCTGATACTCAAGGCCGGTGTGAATCCAGGCCATTTCGGCCGCACCCAGCGATTTACTTAATACGTGTGCGCCAAAGGCGCCCAGAGCCACAAAGATAAAGCCGCTGATGGCGGCAAAAATCAGCATAAAACGGCTGGTCATGTTGATACCCTACAAAGTCAGTTAACGCCTGGTCATCAGGCCGTTATTGTTCGTAACGAAAGCGGAATTTTTCTTGTTCGCTCGCCGCCTTCGCTAAAATCCACTGGCGGAAAGCGGCTATTTTACCCAGTTCAGCCTGACTGTCATGACAAACAAGGTAAAACGCGTTCTTACTGACCAGAACATCATTAAACGGGCAGACCAAACGGCCTGCTTCAATTTCGGACTGAGCCATAACGTTATTGGCCAGTGCGACGCCTTGTCCATGGATTGCCGCCTGCAGCACCATCGCGCTGTGGCTGAATATCGGTCCCTGTTGCACATTGATATGATTTAGACCCAGTTGCCGGGTATAAGTTTGCCAGTCGCGGCGAGAGGCATCATGTAACAGCGTATGTTGCGCCAGATCGGCAGGCGTTTTCAACGCTTTGTCACCGGTTAACAACAACGGCGAACAAACCGGTAGTAAATATTCGGCGTACAGTTTTTCAACACGCAGCCCCGGCCAGTTGCCGCGGCCATAGAAAATCGCCACGTCGACGTCGTCGGCCAGTTTGTCTTCCTGACGGTCCACCGCCTGGATCCGCACGTCGATCCCCGGATAAGCTGAGTTAAAGCTTGAGAGTCGCGGCACCAGCCACTGAATGGCGAAACTGGGCAATAAACTAACAGTTAGCGCCCCTTTCGCGCTGCGCGCCTGCAGTTTACGCGTGGCTTCGGTGAGCTGCGAAAAAATCTCTTTAATATCCTGAAAATAGCTTTGCCCCTCTTCCGTTAACAGCAGCGAGCGATTGCGTCGACGAAACAGCTTCAGGCCCAGAAAGTCCTCTAGTGACTTGATTTGGTGACTTACTGCGGCCTGCGTCACAAAAAGCTCATCGGCTGCGCGAGTGAAGCTCAGATGACGTGCGGCTGCATCAAAAACACGTAATGCATTCAGAGGTGGTAATCGCTTCGACATGGTTATTCTGACTGAGATGTTAACGAGTTTTAACAAATAGGAAACAACAGTTAACCTATTAGTTTTTTTTATCTGAGCCATTATAAATTGTCCGTTGAGGTTCTACCAGCAAATACCTATAGTGGCGGCACTTCCTGAGCCGGAACGAAAAGCTTTTTTTGGAATGCGTGTTCCAACAAGCTTTTGGCTTACGGTTGTGATGTTGTGTTGTTGTGTTTGCAATTGGTCTGGGTTTGCAGACCATGGTAGCAAGGCTACCTTTTCACTTCCTGTACATTTACCCTGTCTGTCCATAGTGATTTAATGTAGCACCGCAATACGCGGTGCTTTTTTTTGCCGAAAAATCACCGTTCTCCCCGCCTCCTCGCTATCACCAGCCTTGCCCTAATGGGGAATTTGCGCGACGATCGTGATATCGATATGAGGAATTCCATGAACGCATTCAATCCCGCCCACTTCCGCGCCCAGTTTCCAGCCCTGACGGATGCCGGCGTCTACCTGGATAGCGCGGCGACGGCGCTAAAACCGCTGGCCGTGATCGATGCCAGCGACCAGTTTTATCGCCTGAGCGCCGGCAACGTCCACCGCAGCCAGTTTGCCGCCGCCCAGCGTCTTACCGAGCGCTACGAGGCGGCGCGCGAACGCGTCGCCAGCTGGCTTAACGCCTCTTCCGGCAAAGAAATCGTCTGGACCCGCGGCACCACCGAAGCCATCAATATGGTCGCGCAGAGTTACGTGCGCCCGCGCCTGCATCCTGGCGATGAAATAATCGTCAGCGAAGCCGAACACCACGCCAACCTGGTGCCGTGGCTGATGGTTGCCGAACAAACCGGCGCGCGGGTGGTCAAGCTGCCGCTGGGCGCCGATCGTCTGCCGGATATCGCTCAACTCCCTTCGCTTATCTCTCCGCGCAGCCGGGTGCTGGCGATTGGCCAGATGTCTAACGTCACCGGCGGCTGCCCCGATCTGCGACTTGCTATTGATTTCGCCCATCAGGCGGGAATGATAGTGATGGTTGATGGCGCGCAGGGCGCGGTGCACTTTCCGGCCGACGTGCAGGCGCTGGATATCGATTTTTATGCCTTCTCCGCCCACAAGCTGTATGGCCCAACGGGTATTGGCGCGCTGTATGGCAAAAGCGAGCTGCTGGCGGAGATGTCGCCATGGCTCGGCGGCGGCAAAATGATTACTGAAGTCTCATTCGATGGCTTTAAAACCCAGCCCGCCCCCTGGCGGCTTGAAGCCGGGACGCCCAACGTCGCCGGCGTTATCGGCCTCAGCGCCGCGCTGGAATGGCTGCAGGAAATCGATCTTACACAGGCGGAAAGCTGGAGCCGTAGCCTGGCGACGCTTGCGGAAGATGAACTGGCAAAGCGGCCCGGTTTTCGTTCGTTCCGCTGTCAGGATTCGAGCCTGCTGGCCTTTGATTTCGAGGGCGTACACCATAGCGATATGGTTACGTTGCTGGCGGAGTCCGGCATTGCGCTACGCGCCGGGCAGCATTGCGCGCAACCGCTGCTGGCGGCATTAGGCGTCAGCGGTACGCTGCGCGCCTCATTCGCGCCGTACAATACGCAAGATGATGTTTATGCGCTGGTGCACGCTATCGACCGCGCGCTGGAAATACTGGTGGATTAATGATGACCTCCCAACCTTTAAGCGCCGCGCTCAGCGAAGCGACGCTGCGCCAGATCTTCGCCCCGCTAACTCAGTGGGAAGATAAGTACCGCCAGTTGATTTTAGTGGGTAAGAAACTGCCGCCATTAACGGATGACCAGCGGGCGCAGGCGAAAGAGATCGCCGGCTGCGAAAACCGTGTCTGGCTGGGGTATCAGGTTGATGCTGAGGGCAAGATGCACTTCTTTGGCGATAGCGAAGGGCGTATCGTGCGCGGCCTGCTGGCGGTGCTGTTAGCCGCCTGCGAAGGAAAAAGCGCCGCTGAGATTTTAGCGAAAGATCCGTTGGCGTTATTCGATGAGCTGGGTTTGCGCGGGCAGCTTAGCGCTTCGCGCAGCCAGGGGCTGCAGGCGCTAAGCGACGCGGTGCTCGCCGCCGCCCGCGAGAACTAATTCAAACGCCGTCTCCCCGGCTTGCGCTACGCTGAGCCGGGCTACTCCCACTACAACCGCATCAATGCTGACTGAAACTGCCGGTGTTGGGGGCCTCAAAATCGCTGAGACGTTCCCGGCAGGCCGGGGCAGCCCGCATGGATGCGGGCTGAGGGCCGTGTTTTGCACGGACGCTGCCTCGGCCCGACCCGAAGCCTTCCGGGATAAGTCGAAGGAACCACGAAGTGGCGATTTTGGCGGCCAGAGCCCGGGAGTACAGAGGGCGGCGGCGACTGGCCGCCCTCTGTGCGCTCCCTGCGCCATGAGTGCCATAACGCAGAAGAAATATCGGGAGCGCAATGTGCTTTGAATTAACACAAAGCACATGTTTATCCCCAACCAAAACCGTTGCAAACCAATAACAGTATCTACGGTTCCAGGCCAATAAAGGAAACGCCTGCCGGACTATTCCCCCTGACGCTGCGCTTTCGCCAACATCTTCTTCAACGCATGGGATACGGCGACAAAACCAAAGGTCGCCGTCACCATGGTCGCCGCGCCAAAGCCGGAGGCGCAATCCATCCGCTTCGGCCCTTCCGCCGTGCTTTTCATTGCACATACGCTGCCATCCGCCTGCGGGTAGACCAATGCTTCGGTCGAGAAGACGCAATCAATGCCCAGCTTTCCTTTACTATTTTTCACTACGCCAAACTGGCTTTTCAGCCGTTCGCGCAGTTTCGCTGCCAGCGGATCCTGAATAGTTTTCGCCAAATCGGCCACCTGGATCTGCGTCGGATCGATTTGCCCGCCGGCTCCGCCGGTCGTCACCAACGGCACTTTATAACGACGGCACCAGGCGATCAGCGCCGCTTTTGGCCTGACGCTATCGATCGCGTCGATAACATAGCTAAAGCCCGCTCCCAGGTATTCCGCTACGTTCTCGGGCGTGATGAAATCATCGATAACCGTGACCCGACACTCCGGGTTAATCAGACGTATACGCTCGGCCATCACTTCCGCTTTCGCCAGCCCAACGTTGCCGCCAAGGGCGTGGATTTGGCGATTGGTATTGGTGACGCAAACATCATCCATATCAATCAGCGTAATCGCGCCAATCCCGGTACGCGCCAGCGCTTCCGCCGCCCATGAGCCAACGCCGCCGATCCCGACCACGCAAACATGCGCCTCGGCAAAACACTGCAGCGCCTTTTCGCCATATAAACGCGCCGTGCCGCCAAACCGCTGGCGCCAGGCATCGCTGATTACTACAGACATAAAACCTCAGAATAAAGTAGAGACCCCGGATCCGGCGCGTTGCACGGATCCGGGTTAGAAACGTACGGACGTTTGAACGTTAACCGCTAAAGACGCTACCGGCGCCTGGCGCGTTTTTCAGTACCCACACGCGGCCATAGTGGTTATACCAACCGGCGCGATGACCGGCATCCGGGCCGATGCCCTGGTAGATATCGAAATGCTGGCCTTTAATCGCCCCGCCGACATCCAGCGCCACCATCAGGCGTAGCTCGTATTGACCATTAAACTTACCGTTATTATCCAGCAGAGGCACCTCGGCCAGCAAGGTGGTTCCCGGCGGAATAATCGAACGGTCAGAGGCGACCGACGCGCGGCCAATCAACGGTACCGCGCTCGCCCCTTTCACCGGCGCGTAGGACTGCGGTTTAAAGAAGACAAAAGATGGGTTCTGTTCCAGCAGCTCGCGGACTTCCGCTTCGCTATGTTTTTCGCCCCATTCACGGATCGCCTGCATCGACATATCTTCCCGCTTCACTTCACCGCGGTCGATAAGCACTTTACCGATACTACGGTAAGGCCAGCCGTTTTTCCCGGCGTAGCTGAAGAAGTTAAGCGGCGAACCGTCGCCGAAATCGATATAGCCGCTGCCCTGCACGTCCATGATGAAGTTATCCATCAGCGAGTTGCTGTAGGCCAGCACGTAGTTATCGCTGAGCGCTCCGGCATAGATGCTGGCGCGGGAAGGGAGCTTGCCGTTTTTCGGCGGCATACGGTAAATAGGATACTGGAACTCGCCCTGGCGAGTGTGGCGGGCCTGTACGACCGGGGTGTAGTAGCCGGTAAACTGCACGTTGCCGTAGTTATCAGCCCCCTGCATCTGCCAGGCATCAATACCAAACTGGCGTAACGTGCGGGTATCGCCGCCGGAACGCAGCCACTCCTGAATCGCGTTATAGACGCTGCTCTGGCTATTATAGAGACGCGGAGAGGCGCTACGAATCTGACCAACCTGCTGGGAGAAGTCGCCGGCGTTAATCGGCGCGCCTACCGCATCAGGTTGGTTTACCAATGAAAACGGCTGGGTAAACTTGCCATCACTATATTGCTGACCGCGATCGGTCGGTTTCGAGGTACAGGCGGCGAGCATCGCCAGCATTGCCCCCGTCGCTACATATTTTGCCCAACGTCCTTTCATGGTATCTCTTCTTTATTGCTGCTAAGCCTTAGTGCGTGATGAAGATAACAAACCCATGCGGCTAATGAAATGCACGAAAGCGCCCCGCAGCCCAAATTGTGTAAAAATTCGCCCATCACTGTATTTTTAGCCGCCGTTTTTTACAAAATTGACGATTTCTACGAAAAAAGGTTGCATCAGAACGCTAGCGGAGTATAGTGCGCTTCCACGGACGCGGGGTGGAGCAGCCTGGTAGCTCGTCGGGCTCATAACCCGAAGGTCGTCGGT
>NZ_JBEAHX010000035.1:0-127778 GCF_040062145.1 Klebsiella sp. JN_Kp121 | reverse complement strand
TTTCTTGCTGCACAAGGCAGACAAGATAAGTAGCGTTAAGGTCCGCTATGAGCGAGAAGCGGACACGGGAATAGTTTTCAATAATGATCAGTACGTATTGAGCAGAACTAAATACTTAAGATATGCTTTAATTTGACGTACATCTATTCAAATGTTGAAGAATTTCTTCACTAATATAAAAGATGCAGTCTAAATGCTTACTGTGCTCAATAATTCTACTATGTAAATTCGGGTTACCACATCCTTCTACAAACTCTGACATTTGTCTTGCATCAAATAGCTCATCCTTTTCAGCTATCAGAACAATTACAGGTAATGGCAATGCTGCAATTTGCCTTGCAGGTTGACGCGGCGTCAAAGCATTCGCCATATTCACGCTGTATCGCTGAACAAATTCAGGTCTTAATAGCATAACCTCATTGGGAAAATTAAGAGTCACTGCATAACGGTTACCGCATAGTAATCCCAAACTGAGCGCATTTAGTACGAAAGGCCACTTGCTCACCGACGCGAATGGAACCATTGTTCTTCTGCAAATTTTAGCTGGCGCAAAAGGCCCAAACTCAGGCGCAAGTAAAATCAGGCTGTCACTTTGTTGAGAGGGGGTGAAGCGAGTAAAATAATTGATCAACATCCCCCCTCCGCTTGAATGGCCAAGCAAGTGAACTCTGGCCCAGGGGAACTTTACGCGAACATGTGCAAGAACAGTGTCGATATCCTGCCAGACCTGCTCCGGATTAGAAACGCTACCTTTGTTACCCAATGAGTTCCCGTGTCCACGGATATCTATGAGGCATGTACAAATAGCTCCACGATGACTTATCTGATGAGCAAGGATATCGTAACCAGCATTTGAGTTGACTCCACCACCGTGGTAAACGATAAGAACATCCTCAACTGCGCTTGCGGGTTCAAAGATGCGAATGTTTAGTCCTGCTATCAAATATTCAGCTACATTTTTAGCAAGTGGTAATAAAGTTCTGAGTTGTTTATAGCGGTCGTTAAAATTTATGAAATCAATCACGTCAAAAAATCCATGCAGATGAAGTTCGGTATCCTAAGAATGTTTTGCTCAAAGTATGCACTGTTTTTTTCTTCAGAACTCATACTGGGGGAATTTTCTTCAAAAAATTCCTCCTAACTTCTTTCTTGCTCCTTATCTTCAACTTCCGCTCCTGGTACAAAGCGAACCAACCAACCGAATTTAAGATCCAGTGTGAGCGGGAAGCGGACAGCGGATTTACCGGTTCTGTATAACCTAACGGATAGATTTTGATACTATGCCGGACCCGCTAAACAACATGCGGATACCCAGGCCAATCATGACAACACCTGTAAATCGTTCCTGCCATTTGATAACGCCTGGGTGTTTACCTAGCCAGTTACCAAATGTGCCTGATGCCATCGCGACTGACCCCAGAGACACGATTCCTGCCAGCTTTTGGATACTGCCAAGGACAAGCAATTGCAGCCAAACTGGACCCGCTGCGGGATCAACAAATTGAGGAAGAAAAGCAAACATGAACAGCAGGGATTTTGGGTTAGTCAGGCTGTTCAGAGCGCCTTCCTTAACGGCATTCCAGTCAGAAATTTTTGCCGTTTTTCGCAGCCGCGTATCAGTACCTGAAGTCGCAATCATTTTTATGCCCAGCCACATCAGATAAGCCGCACCGACCCACCGTAACAGATCCAGCGCAACCGGCCAGGCATGAACAACGGTTACCAGCCCGAGGACAAGAAAAGAAACTTGCACAAAACCTGCTACAAATACATTGCCCAGGACCGTAAGCAGCGCAATACGTCTTCCCTGACCGACACCTCTGGCGATAGTCAGCATCATGTCTGGCCCAGGAGAAATCTCCAGCAGCGTCAGCGCGAGAAGGAAAGTTATAAACGTTTCGATGGAAGGCATCGTGATTGAGTCCAGAAAAATATTTCCGCTACGTTACCTCAGTCCGATTCATGCCGAAAGCGGAATATATTGCAGCGTCCGCCTGTGGCGCTACACAGACATTTCAACTCTCAGTGATGCGGCAGCATTTTGTCCTTTTGATCAAATTACGCCCCACTACCGACCCGAAGGCCGGTAGCTGTTGATACAACCCATTACCACGCGTTATTTCAGGTTGTTGCGGAAAAAGTCCGTCAGCTTGTCGAAAGGGATCACGTCAGTGCGGTCATACAGATCGACGTGCCCTGCCCCCGGAACGACATACAGCTCTTTAGGCTGACCGGCGCGTTTAAAGGCGTCCTCGCTGAACTCTTTTGAATGGGCCTGGTCACCGGTAATAAAGAGCATCGGACGCGGCGAAATGGTTTCAATATCGTTAAATGGATAGAAGTTCATAAACTTACCGATACTGCTCAGCATCGGTTTTGTCATCAGCTCCTCTTTCTCGCCCTGCGGGGTGTAACCGCCGCGTTCGGTGCGGTAGAAATCAAAGAACTCGCGCTGAATTTGCGGCGTAGAAGCGTCCAGCTTATTCACGGTACCCGGAATGTATGCTTTCTCTCCTCCTTTGAACTCGGCAAACCGCTGCTCAATGGCCGACTGGATAAAGGCCTTACGCTGTTCCAGCGTCTGGGAATGGTTAAGACCGTTACGAAACGCGGCGCCCATGTCATACATGCTGACGGTGGCGATAGCTTTCATACGCGGGTCAATTTTCGCGGCGCTGATGACAAAACTTCCGCTGCCGCAGATGCCCAGCACGCCGATATTTTCTGGATCAATAAACGATTGTGTACTGAGGTAATCCACCGCCGCGCTGAAATCATCTGCGTAGATTTCCGGTGAAATCAGGTGCCCCGGCTTGCCTTCGCTTTCTCCCCAGAACGAGAGATCGATCGCCAGCGTAACAAACCCCTGCTCCGCCAGCTTCTGCGCATACAGGTTTGCGCTTTGTTCCTTGACCGCGCCCATTGGATGACCAACGACGATCGCCGGGTTTTTGGCGTTCTGATTTATCGTTTTCGGGACAAACAGATTGCCAACCACGTTCATTTGATACTGATTTTTAAAGGTGACTTTCTGCTGCGTCACCTTTTCGCTTTTATAAAAGTTATCAGCGCCTCTGGACATATCCGCCGCCGAGGCGGCAAATGCGCTGATGAACATTCCCAGGGCTAACGCAAATTTATTCATGATAGTTTCCTTGTCAGGACGAGTGTGATGAAAGACCCTCGGCAGAGGCGTCTGCACGTGAGGTCAGGAAAATCAGTACGGTTGCGATAATCAACATCGCGGCGCTGGCCAGAAAGGTGCTCTGGTAGCCATGATGGTCGAACAGCACGCCCCCCACGGTGGATCCCAGCGCTATGGACAACTGCACCATCGCCACCATCAGCCCGCCGCCCGCTTCGGCATTCTGAGGGAACGTGCGTGGAACCCATGCCCACCATCCCACGGGCGCAGCGGTTGAAATAACCCCCCACAGCCCGAGCAAGGCCGTCACGATGGCCGCCTGGCTGCCAAACGCGATCAGGGTCAGCGCGACGATCGCCATCAGCACAGGAATAGCCATTAGCGTCGGGTAGAATCCGCGCTTCAGTACCCGGCCAATCAGCGTGGTGCCGATGAAACCCGCGCTCCCGATGACCAGCAGGATGAGAGTCACCGCTGAGGCGTCCACCTTCGTGACCGTCTCAAGGAAAGGCCGGATATAGGTAAAGAGCGTGAACTGCCCCATAAAGAAGATCCCCACCCCCAGCATGCCCAGCATGACCACCCGACGGCGTAACAGTATGAAGACGTTGCCGGCCCCCGCTGGCTGGCGGGTAACCGGCATCGAGGGCAGGCTGAGTAGTTGCCAGATAAACGCGACGATGGCGACGGGTAACAGGCAGAAAAAGGCTCCCCGCCAGCCGATGACGGAACCCAGCCAGCTGCCCAGAGGCGCGGCCACAACGGTTGCCAGCGCATTGCCGCTGTTAAAAATGGCCAGGGCCAGCGGAACACGGTGCACCGGCACCAGACGCATCGCTGTCGCCGCCGACATCGACCAGAACCCGCCGACCACGATGCCAATCAGGGCCCGGCCGGTCATATAGGTCAGGTAATTAGGTGCCATCGCAATGACGCCCCCCGAAAGTGCCATGATGCACGTCAGGCCAAGCAGCAGGTTTTTCCGGTTAAGCGTGCCTGCCAGTCGGGAAATAAACAGGCTGGTCACCACCGCAAACGCGCCGGAAATAGCGATCCCCTGCCCGGCCATGCCTTCGGTGACGTTTAGGGAGTGCGCCATCGATGTCAGAAGGCTGACCGGCATAAACTCGGAGGCGATTAGGGCGAAGACGCACAGCGTCATAGCAAACACGCCGCCCCAGTGCGCCTGTTGTTTTTCACTTGCTCCGTTCTGGTTTTTGGTTTCAGTTTTCTGATTACGCATTTAGCCTTTCTTTTCCGTTGATAATGGGATGCCCTTCCCCTTCTGAAACGGCGACGTGGGGGATAAGCGCGTGAGTTAAAGAGAACGATGGATATGGAAGGCGCGACGGCTCAATCCGCAGCCCTGAGCCCGGCAGAGAGGAGCATCAGCAGGGACGTCTTACGGTGAGCATTTTCCATCTCGTTTAGCGTTGACTTTTTCATCGCATTATTGTTACCAATAGGCAGCGGTGAAACTAGCTAATGAATGCTTAATAGCTTTATAAGTAAAATTTATAAATAGCCCGGAAACCAATATGGCAAGACGCAACCTCAACGATTTACTCTCTTTCGTCACCGTGGCGCGGGAAGGCAGCTTCACGCGTGCCGCCGCGCAGCTTGGCGTGACCCAGCCTGCGCTGAGCCAGGCGATTTCCGGGCTGGAAGAGCGAATGCAAATCCGCCTGCTGACGCGGACCACCCGCAGTGTGTCCCCGACGGCGGCCGGGGAACGCCTGTTGCAATCGGTGGGCCATCGTATTGATGAGATAGAGGCTGAGCTGGACATGCTGACTGAACTGCGGGACAAGCCTGCAGGAATCGTCCGCATCACCTGCGGGCCGAACGTGCTGAAAACGACCCTGCTACCCAAGCTGGCGCCGCTGCTCCGCGAATATCCGGATATTCATATTGAGTTCGATGCTAATCACGGATTCCGGGACATCGTGGCGGATCGGTTTGATGCGGGCGTGCGGCTTGGCGATACGATTGATAAAGATATGATAGCGATGCCAATCGGCCCGAAACTGCGCATGGCAGCAGCCGCTTCGCCAGATTATTTCGCACGATACCCGGTGCCGAAAACGCCTCATGATCTGACGCAGCATCAGTGTATTAATATGCGCATGGTTCGCTCCGGCGGGATTTATGTCTGGGAATTCGATCGCGAGGGAGGAGAGTTGAAGGTCCGGGTTAATGGACAGTTGACGTTTAACACGTCGGATCATGTTGTCGACGCCGCCCTGGCAGGGTTAGGCATCGCCTTTTTACCTGAAGAGGAATTCGGCCCACACATCAGAGAAGGTCGTCTCGTACGCGTGCTTGAGTCCTGGTGTCATCCTTTTCCGGGCTACTATCTTTATTATCCCAGCCGCAAACAGCCTTCCCCAGCCTTCTCACTCGTTGTTGATGCGCTGCGCATGAACGGGAAACTTTAGGTTTAAGATTTTTTCGCTGTATCAGGATGGACTTATCAAATGACCAGAACAGAGAGGCTTCTCGAATTACTACAGATATTAAGGGCGCAAAGATATCCCATCACGGCATCCACGCTCTCAGAAAGATTAGGGATAAGCGTACGCTCACTTTACAGGGATATAAAAACACTGCAGCATCAAGGGGTGCGCATTGAAGGTGGGGCCGGAATGGGTTATATCGTTAAGTCTGACTTTCATTTGCCACCCTTAAATTTTTCTCATGAAGAAATCAATGCTATTACCCTTGGGCTAAATTGGGTATCTCATAACACAGATGATGATTTCAAAAATACAGCAAGGAATGCGCTTGCTAAAATACACGCCGTCATTCCCGACGAATTAAAAAGCCTTATCGAAAGCCAATCCTATTTGATCGGCCCTTCAGAAAGTAATGAGGTCTTTTTCAAAGACATTCGCGATGCTATTAAAAAGCAAAAGAGAGTCCAAATAAAATATTGTGACAAGAAAGGCGCTTACTCTTCTCGTGTTATATGGCCCATCGGATTGGCATATATGCAGTCATGTTGGCTTTTGGTCGCATGGTGTGAGATGAGAAATGATTTTCGTCATTTTAGAACTGACAAAATTGCAGAGATGGCACAACTGGACTCTATATACAGGGAAAGCCGGATGGCTTTATTGAAAAAATGGAGAATAAAAGAAGGAATCGCCGAGGAGAAAGAGTACTGACAAAAACTGTCACAGCTATTTTGTATACTCCCTCAGATGAAAAACTCAATTCTACATCATAGGGGGAAGGATGAATTTGCAGAATAAAGTTGCTGTCATCACAGGAAGCACCACAGGGATAGGTGAGGCAGTCGCAGAGCAATTACACCAACATGGTGCTAAGGTCGTTATTGTCTCCCGCTCGCCAGAGCAGGCCATCCAAAAAGCGAAACAATTATCTTCACAGGGGCAACAGGCGCTGGGGATCGGATGCGATGTGTCGCAACCTGAACAAGTAGAGAAAATGATTGCTCAAGTGATCAAACATTTCGGCAGACTTGATTATGCTGTAAATAATGCGGGCATAACAGGTGAGCATGGTAAAAATATAACAGAACAGACGGTTGAAAACTGGGACAAAGTTATTGCCACTTCATTGAGCGGCGTTTTTTACTGCCTAAAATATGAAATACCTGCAATGATGAAGTTTGGCGGCTCTATCGTTAATTTATCTGCAGTCAATGGTCTGGTAGGCATTCCAGGATTAGCGCCCTACACCGTGGCTAAACACGGTATCATCGGTTTGACCCAAACCGCAGCATTAGAGTTTGCAACGCAAGGCATTCGAATCAATGCCGTCGCTCCGGGCTATGTCCAAACGCCACGAATGAGTGAATTTCCTGACAATATCGTACGTAGTTTCGCCAATAGCCACCCTATGAAGAGGATGGCAAAAATGCGGGAAATAGCAGACTTCATACTGTTTTTGCTGTCAGAAAATGCGGCGTTCTGTACCGGCGGCGTTTATCCCATCGATGGGGGTTATTTAGCTGAGTGAAACTCCCCCCAGTACTTTTAAACTGCAAGAGTTTCATAAGGCTTTAACGTCGGCTATGTCGAGGTGTGAACCTCATACAGTTCGACGTTAACCCTGGGGAACCGCTCATTCCCGTTCTTCTATCCAGCTCACAAGCTCCGCAAACTGAGCTTCTGAAAATACCGCGATGCCATGCTCACTGAGCAGTGACGCCGCCACTCCCATACCCGATTTACGCTGATTACTGAAAGAACCATTATAGATAAACTGACTGCCGCACGTAGGACTACCATCAGTTAACAATGCGGCGGTACAACCTGCTTCTTGTGCTGCTCGCAGAGCCAGCCAGGCTGCCAGTTGATAATGCGGCGTAACATCCCTTCCCGTATTTTCAATTATTCTGGCTTGTCCACTCATTACGTCTCTCCCATCAGCCGACACGATCTCGGCAGGTGGTCGCGGAACAGGTAGCCCGGCAGCCAGCTCAGGGCAGTGGATTACCAGGCGCTGCTCCCGTTGCCAGCGAGCAAGTTGATGGGTCATCTGCGCTTTCTCTTTTCCGTTATAACGGACTTTAAGGCCCATCAGGCAGGCACTGACCAATATTTTATTTATCATTTCTTTGTTGGCCCCCGGAGACCGTTCACCCGCGCTTTCCGCGGCACACGAAAACTTAGCCCTGCCCGGCAGGCAGCAGTGATTCCACCAGCGCCGTCCACAGCGCCACGCCGGGCGCCAGTAGATCGTCGTTAAAATCGTAGCTGGCATTGTGTAGCGGCCTGGAGGGCGTGTCGCCGTCTGTGCCTATCCAGAAATAGGCGCCGGGACACACTTCCAGCATGCAGGCAAAATCCTCCGACGCCATGGAAGGATTGATCTGCCAGCGCACCGCGGCTTCGCCGAGCTCGGCCTGCGCCACCTCGCGCACCTTCAGCGCCTGTTGCGCATCATTTTTGGTCACCGGATAGCCCGGATACCACGCAATCTGACCGTCAACGTCGGAAACCTGCGGCTGCGTATGCACGTACTGCTCAATGAGGTTTTTTACCCGCTCGCGCACCGTATTGCTCAGGCAGCGAAAAGTCCCGCGCAACACCACGCGGTCCGGCAGCACGTTGATCGCCTCACCGCCGTTGATCTGGGTAATGCTGACCACTGCGGAATCCTGCGGCGACAGGCGGCGTGACGGAATCGTCTGCAGCGCCATAATCAGCTGTGCGGCGGCGACGATAGGGTCGGCGCCGCTCTCCGGCATCGCCGCATGGCAGCTTTTACCGGTGAGCGTTATCTCGAAGGCGTCAAGCGAGGCCATCATTGCCCCGGGATTCACCGCCACATGCCCCAGCGGCAAGCCTGGCCAGTTGTGCAACGCGTAAATGGCGTCCATCGGGAAGCGCTCGAACAACCCCTCTTCCACCATTTTGCGCGCGCCGCCGAGGTTCTCCTCCGCGGGCTGAAAGACAAAATGCACGGTGCCGCCAAAGTTGCGGGTCTGGGCAAGGTGCGCGGCGGCAGCCAACAGCATGGCGGTGTGGCCGTCATGACCGCAGGCATGCATCACGCCAGCACGACGCGAACGATATTCCACCGTCCCCTGTTCAGCGATCGGTAGCGCATCCATATCGGCGCGCAGGCCAATCACCGGCCCCGGGCCGTTCTCAAGCGTCGCGACGACCCCGGTACCTGCCAGCCCGACATGTACCTGCAGGCCGAACGAAGCCAGTAGCCCGGCAACCCGACGCGAGGTCTCCTGCTCCTGGTACCCGAGCTCCGGATGAGCATGAAAATCGCGACGCCAGCCGATAGCTTCGGCAATCAGTGAAGACGATACCGCCATGTCCTGTTCCTTCCATTACTGAATGAGTGGTCCCCGTCCTGCTGCTTCCAGGCGGCACCCTTCGTTATATCCTTTCGCCCCCGCGGCTGACAACTTCAGCGATGATGATTTTTGTCTATTCACCAGCGGATCGTTTTATCGATATCAAAAATAGTAGCTATTTCAGCGGTGACTTCCGTCAGCTGATTAATTATCATGCAGACTGGTCGGCGTCTTGCCGGATTATCCACCTGCAACCTTCCGTTATCGGGAATACAATGTTTAACCCAGACCAGAATCGCCTGGCCCCCACGCTGGCGATGATCATGGCCGCTTCACTTGTGGGATTTATCACCGGCTATACGGTGCCATTAATCAGCCTCGAGCTGGCGCAGCAGCAAGTTGCTCCGCTTTATGTCGGCCTGCTGGCCGCGCTGCCGCCCGCTGGAATGATGCTCTCTTCTTTTCTTTCTCCCGCGCTGTGCCGTCGTTTTGAAATGGGTGCGTTGCTCAGCGTTAGCCTGATTCTGCTGGCGTTGGCGACCATCGCCTCCTGCATGACCACCGACATGACGCTGTTGCTGGTGCCGCGTCTGCTGACCGGACTCGCCTCCGGCGTCATTATCGTATTGGGGGAAAGCTGGATAACCGGCGGCGCGGCGGGCAGTAATCGCGCTACTCTCACCGGCATCTATGCCTCGGCCTTTACCGGCTGCCAGCTCGCCGGCCCGCTGCTTATCTCCGTCGGCCCCGCCTGGCAACACGCGGCGCTGATGGCCATTGTCGCCATTACCGCCGTTTGCCTGCTAATGCTGCGTCATCTGCCGCGCGGCAGTCGCGAAAGCCTTGCCGAGCGCGCGAGCTGGCGCAGCCTGGGGGCGTTTCTGCCGGTGCTGGCCTCTGGGGTATTCTGCTTTGCCTTCTTCGACGCCAGTATTCTCGCGCTACTGCCGCTGTACGGCATCGATAAAGGTTTAAATGAAACGATGGCGGTACTGCTGGTCACCGTCGTCCT
The DNA here is from genome assembly GCF_040062145.1 of Klebsiella sp. JN_Kp121. Classification (NCBI taxonomy): domain Bacteria; kingdom Pseudomonadati; phylum Pseudomonadota; class Gammaproteobacteria; order Enterobacterales; family Enterobacteriaceae; genus Klebsiella; species Klebsiella sp. JN_Kp121. The sequence continues at coordinate 117,839 of NZ_JBEAHX010000035.1, read as the reverse complement.
CACCGGCGACGCCATGTTTCAGGCGCCGCTGGGCTGGGTTGCCGACCGCTTCGGCATCCGTCGCGTGCATCTTATCTGCGCGGTTGTCTTTAGCCTGTCGCTACTGGCGCTGCCGTTTATGCTCGCCTCGCGCGTACAGCTGATGGCTATCTGCCTGCTGCTCGGCGCCGCGGCGGGCGCGCTTTACACCCTGTCGCTGGTGCGAGCGGGGAAAACCTTTAGCGGGCAAAAGCTCATCATGATTAACGCCCTGTTTGGCTTTTTCTGGTCCGCCGGTAGCGTGGCCGGGCCGATTGTCAGCGGCATGCTGATTGGCGTCTCCGGCTATGACGGCTTGATCATCACCCTGTTCGCCAGCGGCGTGCTGTTCCTGCTAATCCAGTGCCTTAGCAAGAATGAAAAAACGCTGCTCGCCAATGAGCAGGAAGAAGACATGGAAGAGGCTACCGAGACCGCGCAATAGCGGAGGTTGTTGATAACGGGCAGGCGGGGATCCACCTGCCCGTTTTGCTTTTGGCTACAGCACCTTACTGAGGAAGGCAGCGGTGCGCGGATTGGTCGGCGCGCTAAAGATCTGCGACGGTTTACCCTCTTCCTGAATCACCCCCTGATCGATGAAAATCACCCGGTCGGCCACTTCGCGGGCAAAGCCCATTTCGTGGGTCACGATCACCATCGTCATCCCTTCGCTGGCGAGATTTTTCATCACTTCCAGCACATCCCCTACCAGTTCCGGATCCAGCGCTGATGTGGGCTCATCAAACAGCATGATCGATGGCTTCATTGCCAGCGCGCGGGCAATCGCTACCCGCTGCTGCTGACCGCCGGAGAGGCTGGAAGGCCAGGCGTCACGCTTATCGCTGAGTCCCACCTTCGCCAGCAAGGCATCCGCCAGGTCGACCGCCTGCTGGCGCGGCATGTTGCGCAAATTCATCGGCGCCATCAGCAGGTTTTCCAGCACCGTCATATGCGGAAACAGGTTAAAGCGCTGGAACACCATGCCAACACTTTCACGCATCTTGTTGAGGTCGGTCGTCCGGTCATGGGCGGCAAAGCCGTTGACCACCACTTCGCCTTCGCTCACGGTTTCCAGCGCATTCATACAGCGCAAAAAGGTGCTTTTGCCCGAGCCGGAGGGCCCGATAATGCACACCACTTCCTGCGGTTTAATATCGCAACTGATGCCGCGCAGCACGTGACTATCGCCAAAGCGCTTATGTAAATTATTAATGTGAATCACTTTTGCCAAACCTCTTTTCCAGACGGTTAACCAGCTGCGCCAGCAGGAAGGTAATCACCCAATAGACCAGCGAGATCGTCAGGTAGGGTTCCCAGTAGGTGGCGTAAGCGCCGGAGACGGTTCGCGCCGCGTAGGCCAGATCGGCAAGCCCGATCGCCGAGGCCAGCGATGAGTCTTTAACAATAGCGATAGCGTTGTTGCCAAGCGGCGGCAGAATGCGGCGAAACGCCTGCGGCAGGATCACTTTACGCATGGTTTTCCACCACGGCATACCCAGCGCGCGCGAAGCTTCCATCTGCCCTTTATCGATAGACTGGATCCCGGCGCGGAAAATCTCCGACACGTAGGCCCCGGCGTTAAGGGTAATCGCCACGATACAGGAGAGGAACGCGCCGTAGTTAGAACGCAGTTCGCGGGCGAAATCGGCGCTCATTATCCCGCTGGTGACCAGCAGGCCGTCGCGCGGGTTAATAAACAGCGGCACCAGCGCAAAGTGGACCACCATAATCTGCACAAACAGCGGCGTACCGCGGAAGGCGCTGACGTAGAAGCGCACCGGAAACTGCACCAGATAACGCAGAATATATTTCCATGGCCCGTGTTCGGCCTTCGCCATCCGCCCCAGCCCAAGCGTTAACCCCCACAACGTCCCGAGGATCACGCAGATAATGGTACATTTAATCGTCATCAAGGCGCCGTCCATAAACAGCGGGCCGTACTCCTCGATGATCTCCCAACGAAAGAGGCCACTACATAATCAGGACAACACGCAGGGCTTAGAATCCAGCAATGGCAAGGGTTAAGCTATATCCCTTGTTTTATGAGGCCTTACGATGACTGCAAAAATTGAGCACACTTCCTACACAGCTAAAAACGGTTATACGTGGCGTAAGCGCTACGTAGGTAGCACCATGAGCATTGCCCTTTTGACCAAAGATCACAACACAGCAGTAAGACGTTCTACCTTGCTCACCATGAAGTTCATCGAATACGCCGCGCATGAATGGGGCTTTGCTGCGATGGCTGAGACGCTCAAGAAATATCGTGACACCATGACTACAGCGGACAAGATGAACCAGCTACGAGCCACCTTAGCGGCTACAGGATACGATCTGAATAATCCGGCTATGCCGATCCCGGCAGTGGCGCAAGTATCAGCGGTGGCTTTGCACGTTGCTGAACAGGCACAAGCGGCTAACACTAAACAGGGCTTTGAAGAAGCAAAACAGGCATGGATAGACGCTAACCTATCAGACTGGCGGCCTAAGACCTTAAACGGCTTTAAGAATAGCTCTAACAAGCTGATGGCCTATCTTGCTACTAATGGCGTGATGTACGTAGAGGATGTGACGAAAGATCACGTAAGAGGCTTTAAGCAATACCTTGATGATTCAGACTTTGCACCGGGAAGTAAGAAGAGCTACTACAATAAAAATCAGCAGTGGTTTAATTACATGGTGAACGATAAAGAATGGATTGAAAAGAATCCGTTTAATGGGCTTGCATTCAAAAGCGCTGAAGTGATCAACATCAAAACGCCAATGAATCACAATGACTTTGAGCATGTGTTTAACCTGCTTTGAATCGCCACGGATAATCTAGACACTTCCGAGCCGTTGATAATACTGGTTTTCATATTCTGTCGGTGACATATGATTGCTTGAACCATGCCGACGCTTACTGTTATAAAACATTTCGATGTAATCAAAAATATCGCTGCGGGCTTCTTCCCGCGTTCCGTAGATCTTTTTCTTTATCCGTTCGCGTTTCAGCAACTGGAAAAAGCTTTCTGCAACCGCATTATCGTGACAGTTACCGCGACGGCTCATACTCCCCTCCAAGCCGTGTGATTTCAGAAACGACTGCCACTCATGGCTTGTGTACTGACTGCCCTGGTCCGAGTGAACCAGCACCTGTTTTTGGGGATTACGCCGCCATACAGCCATCAGCAGTGCGTTCAGGACAATGTCCTTTGTCATCCGGGATTGCATTGACCAGCCGATAATTTTGCGTGAGAACAGATCAACAACCACGGCAAGATACAGCCAGCCTTCGTGGGTCCTGATGTAGGTTATGTCCGTTACCCAACGCTTATCCGGAGCATCCGGATTGAACTGTCGCTGGAGCCTGTTGGGCGATACGATACTGGCCTCGCCTTTGCGTGCCCGCGGGCTCCGGTACCCGACCTGAGCCTTTATCCCGGCACGATTCATCAGTCGCCAGACTCTGTTCACTCCGCACTGTTGCCCGCTATCCCGCAAGTCCAGATGGATCTTGCGATAACCATAAACGCAACCGGACTCCAGCCAGAACTGTTTGATCTGTCCCGTCAGTCTCAGATCTACCTGGTGGCGCTGAGAATACGGTTGCTTAAACCAGGCGTAAAAACCACTGGGATGAACATCCAGCACCCGACAGAGCAGGCGAACAGGCCAGCAACAGATGTTGTCACGGATGAAGGCGTACCTCAGTCGGACAGCTTTGCGAAGTACGCCGCGGCTTTTTTTAATATATCCCGTTCGTCAGTAACCCGCTTCAGCTCTTTCTGGAGACGGCGGATCTCGGCCTGAGCATCTGACTGTTCTTTATTAGTGGAAGAATCCGGACCGTATTTCTTTATCCAGGCGTAAAGGCTGTGGGTGGTGATATCGAGACGTGTTGCAACGCTGGAAACAGAATAACCACGATCAACAACCTGTTTGACTGCTTCAATTTTAAACTCTTCGGGATAACGCTTACCGCTCATGGGCACCTCTCTTTAAGCCATCTTAAATGACTCCGAGGTGTCTGTTAAACCCGTGGCGATTCAGTTTTCTTTCCTTTTCAGCGTCTTTTACGGAGTAAAAGTAAATAACTACGGCGCACTAATCACATCTCATTTACTTCTATGCATACATTACATCTCTATGAGTATTCATCTATGCGCACTACATTACCTGCTCTGAATGTAACCGTTAAATACCGTTAAGTTTACCGTTATGTTAATTCCATAGGTGGTATGAATATATCAGTGTAGAACTGATCGACAGGCATGATCATAAATATCAATTCTTAGTGTATTTGTGCGCATTAGATAAGAATCATCTCATTAGATGTAGCCCTATTAGAATGTTCCTAGGATAATTCAATTCCCGGCTACTAAGGTAGCTAACAAAGAAGAGAATAATAGAATGGCTACTATCACTAACTTGAATGCACATGCATTGATGAACAGCGCTAAAGGTTATATTAAAGCTCTGCAAGAAACTAAAACAATATGGTTAAGGTTGTTACAGATTGGAACATTTGCGTAGCTCAATCTGACATGATCACCTACAACTTCCCGGTAGGAGAATATAAGCGTAAGGCTCATCTTATCGCTGATTTTGAGCGTGTTATTGAACAGCTTAATGAAATGGCTTTTTGTCCTATAGAAGCTGGTGAGGCCTTATCTGTATGCGATTCTAACGATACGCAGATTAATAACGTTTCAACTACTGAAGAGGCTGTACAAATGGTTAATGTTCTTATCGCTACTAATGCTACCTTTCGTGATGTTCCTGATAATGGCGTATTCTCACAAGCTGGTACATCACCGCTTAGCCTCTATTCTTATTTCTGGAAAACTCCAGAAGGTGAAGCGGCTAATACTGTAGAGTCTACCGCTTTATCTATGAATCTATTGCCTGTGCAATTCAATCCAGATGATCGGGTTCAAGTGTGGGGAGTGGCTAATACATGGGAAAGTGTAAATGATCTTATCTCTGCTCATGTGTTAGCTAGTCGCCGTGTCTATATTCAGAATGAAACAGATGCTGAGCGCTTAGCGGCCTTTGCTTTGTCTCTGCCTCAAGCTGATTTAGCTAGCTTCTTACGCATGATTCAAACTCATTGCACCGAAGAGTTCACTAGTGAAGTGTTAGCCGCTTTTCATGCCTCTGTAGAGCCAGAGATACAGGAACGGTTAAACAGCTTATTGCACACAGCACAGGCTTAATTTACAGCGCCCCGTTCAGGCGGGGCATTAACATTTAAAATATTATGGGAGTGGTGAAAATGGTAGATGTAAAAGCAATCTTTGAACGTGTTGGTGTTGAACTGGATGAAGGGATTTATGGTATGTCACCTTCACCGCTTCCACGTATGAAGCAGTTAGTAAAACTCATGCCAGCGGTAGAAGATGGTGAATGCACCTTAGCAGATATCAACATCTATCTTAATGATATCCGGTCTGCTCGTATTGAAGCAGATGCTAACAGTAAGATGGCTAGTGAAAAGACTATTCGCAAGTGCTGGAACCTGCTTAAAGAAGCTAAGCAAAAGTATCCACATCTTGAGAAATATCCTTTAGCTCAGGCTGCATATCTGATCCACAAAGGGGAGACGGTTAAGCCAGCACCTAAAGCTGTGCCAGTGGTTAACGCTGTACCAGAGCAAATCAAAGCTAACTCAGACAACTACGTTAGCCTTGTGAACAATGGCGTAGTTAATGGGAAGCGTCTTATCAATGAGACTGATTTTAATATCCTTGAGCATATCAAGGCTACAGATCCAGCGTATTACAATACGGTAGCTGTTCTAATCACTGAAGATCTGAGAGCTAAGGCAGAGGCTAAGTTAGAAGAGTGGCTCAAGGAACAGGCAGAGCGTAAGCGTGAAGAGCTTTATGCTCAGATGGGTATCGTGTTAGAGCCGTTGCCAGTGGTTCAGGCTGATAACCCTGCTGAACTTCCAGCGGCTGAACAGACAGCGCCAGCTTTTACACCTGCTGAGCCAAAGGCTAAGAAGGGGAAAGAATCAGATGCTGATTTTCTGGATCGAGTGAAAGCTCTGATCTGTGAGAACAAGGATCTGAACAATGATGACTATCAGCGCCTTTTAGCCCTGAAGAGTAAGAACAATGCTGTAGCGGCTGAACTAGTGGATCTTTGGGAAACGTCCCCAGAGACTTCACCAGAAGCCCCACAAGGCGATAAAAAGTAGTAGAACCGTATAGCCTGTGGCAAAGAGAAGCGCACAGGCCATTGCAGGAGCTTTTAGAGCTATGCAACACGTAACAGTAAAGAGCACACATTTTCACGCTTGGACGTCTCACCTTTTGGGTACGATCATAGGCGGGGCTATAACAGGTGCATTGATTGGCTTCCTATTAGGCTGGAGCTATGACGATTCAGGCTACATGCTTCATCAAGATATAGGCTTAACAGGCCTGTGTGGTGTGGTGATCTACGTGATAGCTTTCTTTGTCTATACGCTGGTGAGAGCGGCATTAGGGAAACACCATGAGTAAGAAGCCTTTGCAGTGGGCACACTTTCAGGTAAACGGCGTTACCGGATTTGTTGAAGTGGAGCCTAACGGCGCTATGTGGTGCCACTTCTCAGGCCAACGGATGGCCTATAGCACTATGCAAGGTAAGCTAAAGCAAGTAGTGCATAGTGTTATGGTTCAACACTCATTAGTTAGTAGCTGGCGGGGTTAATAATGCACATCATCTATATGCTTTTTGCAGCACAGACGCTTTTAATTATTTTTCTCTATCGGGAGCTACGGTATAGCATTGTAAGGCTTAGTAACTCTTTAGATTATGAGAGAAAAACCTTAGATATGATTGCTGATCATATCCCAGAAACTAAAAAGAAAGTAGCAGAAATTGAAAGGCACACTACTAGCAAGTTCATCAAGGATCTTGCTTCAGATATGGCCTTTAAAGACCTACAAAGAGCCAATGCTTATTGGTATGAAAAAGCGGTAGAGCTTGGCTATAAGGAAGAAGAATAAGCGCTATTATCTTAACCTATTAGATTGTAATAGACCTACTATTGACTTCCCCGCTACGGGGGAGACGAAAAGAGATCGTAAAGATGAAAAAATTAATTATTGCACTGGCACTATTTGCGCCTGTGGTGGCTACTGCTGCTAACCTTCCTGTAAATCTGGAATGTAAAAGCGTTGAAGGTAATAAAATTATTGAGATTCACCGCCCTGATTCTTACCCGTCTTTTCTGTATGTGAACGGGACTAAAATGCAGATCCGGGAAGTTCTTCAAGGATTAAACCCAAAAGATAAAATGTATCTGTATAGCAAAACAGATAGCTCAGAGGGCTATTCTTTCCAGCCTACCCAATCAGGTAAAGTTAGCTTACTTGCAGGTAGCGGTGATTATTTTAATTGTGATGCGGCATAAAATAAAAAGTTGTTATTAGTTGTACTGGCTTGTTCTGTTTCCGATTTTTAAAAAGAGACTATTAAAATGAATGCTTCAGATTATTCAAGTGTTACTCATGCTGTAAAAGCTGTTTCAATTATCATCGCTATTGCTTTTGCTCTTCAGGGTAAAGGCGGGATGAAAACTAAAGCGGATAAAGTTTTAAGCGCTGGTAAATTCTTTATTTGGGGTAACATTGGCTTTATCGCTTTCTTCCTTTTGGGCTTTATCACGCTGGCGTTAACTCAAAACCTAAGCGCCTATTATATGATCTGCTCAGTGGCTGCTTTCTGTCTGTGCTTCACAGCGCCAGCGGGGATCTATTCATGGGCGGTGTTATTCCGTAGCAAGGCAAACAAGGCAATCTATTATCCCTTTATGAACAAGTGGACTATAGCGGCCTTTATTCTCTCTAACGGTATTATGGCTGCTGTAACTCAGGTAGCCCCAATGATTTACTTTGTCTGGATTCCGGTTGCTACCGTTGTAATGTTTATGAGCAATCGCAAGATCAAACAAATTATAGGGATGGCTAACTAATGGATACTCTATTTGTTTTCCTCTTGTTCGCTGTACCTGTGGCGTTATTCATTTGGACTGTTAATAAAATCTGTGATCTTATTCGTGATGTTAAAGGGGTGAAAAAATAATGGCTTTATCAGATGGCACTATTGAACGTTGGTCACTGGCTGATGTACTTGCAGTTAAACCGAACTTAGAAAACCGCACTTTAAACTTCAGCGGAAACTACTTGCATGGTGAATGGAATGATTCATTAGGCGATCCGTTCGAAGTGTGCCTATTGAATAATGAATTTATCCTTGTAGACGGGCATCACAGGCAACACGCTTTAGCTCAGGAATGGTTAACTAACCTCCCTGATACGTTTGCAGTGTGGCACCGTGAAGCCGAAACGATGGACGATATCAGAGCGCGGCAAGATGCACACATGGAGGGTAAGAGATCTCCTAACGCCACTCAGAGAGCCTCTATCATCGATAAGCGTCTGAGCCTTACAGATCTGGAGAGCAAGCAAGCTAAGCGCATAGGCATTACAGCGGTTAAGCAGTTAGGCTACAAGGGCAAAGATGCATTGATGAAGGGTAAAACAGACTACATCGAAGAGATCCGCCTTATAGATACGTGGGGATTGAGCTTCGAGGCTGCACGATACCCGCAAGGCATCTTAGCGGCAATGCTCAAGACAGCGCGCATTAGCCCCGCTCAGGCTTGCGACTTCTGGCACAAGTACGACGCTAAAGCAAAGGGCAGCAAGTTTATCAAGCGTGTATTAGATCGCGTTGATCAAGGTGGATTAGGTGAAGAATACAATGCACAGCTTTACGCCACCTCTGTAGATAGTTTCGATTACTGGATGGATTAATGAGCGTTGAATATAACGCCGTATGCATTGAAGAATTAGATCCAGAGAGTATTAATTTCTATCCCCCGCTCTGGTTCGAAATGAAATATCAAATGGAACTTAATGCAGGTATTACCCTAGCGGCAAAATTAAACGAATGGAAAACTAAAGACACGCCAGCTTTAAAGAAAGCGCGTGAACGTTATCAGGCATACCAATTTAAAAAGGCTTCATGATGAAGAAGGTTTTATTAGCCCTTGCTCTTTTATCCCCCCTTGCAGCAATGGCGCATACAACTACTTACACGGCTAAATGTGGGGACTATTCTGTAGTGGCTGTATCGCATTTTCAGACTAAATATAATGATGGTGATGAAACCACTGTTTTTCAAAATGGAGCGCCTGTAATCACCTATAATGATTTGCATTATGGACTTGCTCAGATTGCCTATCTACCCTATGGCGGTACAGTGAGTAACTACCCTTTAGGCACAAGTGATAGCGACGGCTATTTTATTCTTATGGCGGATACTTCAGAGCATAAAAACATAGCGGCGTTAGTTTTAGGCAAGCATAAAATGCAATGTGGTACATTTACAGCAAATCAACTTAATTAGGTTTATCATGAAGAATATTTTATTAACAGCGGCTTTATTAGCCGTGGCTGGCTCAGCGTCTGCAAGTGTTATGCCGTATTCCTGCTACGTGACAAGCAAAGAATATACTTCCCCGGCTTTCGGGGTGATGATGTCTTTTGCTATGGCTCAAGGTGAAGGGGCTTATGATGTAGAAGGTAAAGTGTATAACTTTGAACCAGACGGTAAATACACTTTTGATCATCCAGCCCCGGCACAAGATGGAAGCGTATTAAAAGCAGATGATTCAAATAAAGTGATGGCCTTTACCATTACGGACAAGAAAGGGAATAAATCACATTATGCATGTTATGCCCTTACTGATCAGGACAGCACAGGCGCTGAAAGTGATTATGCCTTTAAATATTTAGGTGGTAAAAAATGAACCCTTTTCAATTCTACATGGATGCTTTAGGCGCTGCTGCTGATGGCCTCTTTTGCTTGATGCTTATTGGCGTAGGCTTAGTGGTGTGCGGTCTAGTGGCTGAATTCTTTGCAGATCGTAAAGAGAACATTAGGCACACTGAGCTAGTGAGTGAACGTAAACGCAGAGCGCCACGGATGGAGGGCGTAGAATGAAATACATCTACAGAGGCTTCATGATCGGGATCGGCTTAATGGTGGCTCATGTTGTCGTAGGGGCTACGGTGATCGCCACGCTCTGGAGTACCATAGAACCAGTGATAAAGCAGACGTTAGCAGCATATTTCCACTAATCCACATAGGCCGCCTTGCGCGGCCTTTCTTATGCCCTTTAAAGCTCCTGTACGCCCTTCTCAGCGTGTTTAATCCCTCTACCCTTACCCTACCAGATAGCCTCTAAAACTCTCTCAGCGCTTCCTGTGTCCTCTCCTATTGCCCCTACAGGATAGTACCTACAGAGGGTAATAACTAACTAAAGGAATTGAAATGAATGCTTTAACGATCTGTCAAATAATTGAAAATGAATTGCTTAAAAAATATGGAACTCTTTACAAGGCGCATAAAGTGCTAAATGTGCCTTTAGGATCAATTTATAAATTGCGTAGTAGACCATCTTATGATTCAGCATTCAGATTTGCTAATGCTGCTGGTATTGCTTTAAAAGTGGAGGTTATGTAATGGGATCTAATAAACGTACACCGCCACCAGTTACAACCCTTGCTAAAGAAGTACAAATTGAACTAGCCAGATCAAGACGCCGGGAACAGCGGAAACGTTTTGATGAACGTTGGAAAACTGTTAGTGAAGAGACACGACAACTTTATAAAGAAATTCAGCGCCGTGACAATGAAGCCGCTTTAGATCGAGTGAAGTCTATGAACAGACCTGTAGATCAAGATGCTATTGAGGCCGGGTTAATAGAATGGAACAACGAGAAGATTAAAGAGAATGCAAGTTTTATCTCAGAGCTAAACGCCGCTACCAGTTATGAGCATAAATGGAAAGAAGCCATAAAAAATAGGATCACACCAGAGCGCCAGCAGAAAATTAATCTCCAAAAAGAAAAGAATGAGAAGAAAGAACAGGAGAGGATAGCGCGTGAAATTGCAAAAGAGAAAGCAAGACAGGAACGGGAAGAGAGAAAACTTAATCCACCTCCTAAACCTCCTAAGCCTGTTAAGCCTCCTAAAAAATATCACCCTCCTATTGATCCAGAAACAGGGGAGTATTTCCCTATAGGATTGACTACTTATACCAAAAGCAATAAACAGTATTTTCAAGTAAGACGCCGGGAGGAAAATAAATTAAAGCATTTAGGAACATTTAATACAAAAGAAAAAGCTGAATTAGCGTCTATAGTTTGGCTGAGAAAAACATACGGACTTGAAGAGGAATTTTTTAAGGATGGAAAATGAAAAAAGTTAATGGGGGAATCACCCCCGACTATAATTATACAACTAATGTTGTCTTACCGCTTTGGCCTAATTACACGCCTGTAGCTTGCAGAATGGGTAACTGGTTTTGGAATGGATACGGGGCACCGTTTTATTGTGAAGATCTTGATGCTCTGGATGAATACGGATCAAGTGTATGGCTTCAGACAATACCGGAAACTACAGAAGGTTTCTGTGTGGGTATGGATACATTCTTAACGGAATACACAGGCATTGATTTAGCAGTACGTTTCCAGCTATGGGTAAATAATGGCGCTAAGGGGCATTTTAAATGATCCCAGCGTGTGTAATGGCTATTTACAGAGTGGCGGATCAATGCTGTTAGGTAGTGTTGATTATTACTCAAAGGCCGATGTATTCACTATTACGCTTAACCCTAATCCAGTACCTGATTATGTCACTGGCACCACATCAACGGATACATGCACCTGTACTACTACCGCCAGCAATCCTACTTATGAATGGACTTGCTTAATTGATGGCGTATTGAATCAGGGGGTAACGGCTGAGATCAAGGAGCTAATACAGCTACCATGAGCTTAACGTATGACTTCACCAGTGTGCATGAGCATTGCGTATTTAGATGCACTGTTACGGACGATAGCGGCAAGAGTCAACACGCTGATGCATCCTTTGCTATTGGAGCTCCAGCTACAGCCAAAGTACAGAGCGCTACAAGCTCGTTAGCTGTTACACGCTATGCTACTGGCTCAGTGGTGAGCGATCAGCTTACTGTTACTCCTTCCCCTGCTGATGATGGAACTTATCTGTACAACTATTCGATAGATACCGATCTATTCACTATCAGCGATACAGGGCTAATCACTGGCGTTGCTTCTACTGATGGCACCTATACAGCGTCCTGTGTTGTTATCGATCTATACGGCAATCAGGCACCAACTAGCAGCGCCTTTAGTGTTACTACTGAATACGCACACCTTAAAGGTGTTAGTGTTAGTCCTGCTACCTTGTCAGTAGTTGAAGGTGATCCGGTTGATCAGGTATTCACTCTTACACCTAATCCGGTAGATGATGGAACATATAAATACAGCGCATCGTTCAGCGGAGCTAATGACGGTCTGACCATTACAAACAATAATGATGGTACGTTTAAAGTTAGTGGCACTACCACTACAACCGGGAACGTTGTTATAGGCTTCACCTGTACCGATAGCTATAACGCCTCATACTCTGATAACGCTGTTATCACTATCACCGTACCAGCGGCACACATCAAGACAGCTACAGCTTCAATTGATAACACTACTGCTACTGTGGGAACGGCTTACACAGGACAGCTTAACGTTGTATGTGATGAATCCGATGATGGAAGCTATACCTATGCCTACTCTCTGAACGGCACTAACTATGGTCTGTCCATAAGCGGCACAGGAGCCATTACAGGGACACCAACGGCAGCAGGTACAGCAGGCTTTAAAGTGACGGTTACAGACTCATACGGAGCTAAGCAGACAGGCTACGCTAACGTAGTGATCTCAGCGGCTCCAGCTTATGCACAGATCCAGAGTGTGGGCGCTGTTACTGGCTACGGCACTAATCCGGGTCATCCTAAAGTTGGTCACAGCTTCACGCGCCAGCTTACGGCAACTCCTAGCCCGGCAGATGATGGTTCTTATGCTTGGCGCTGGTATTGGAACCCAACGGCACCAGCGGGAATGACCTTAACCAATGCCGATACAGCAATAGTTACATGGTCTGGTACTCCTACTGTTACCGATGGCGGCAAGACGTTCTATCTGTATGTTGATGTTACCGATTACTACGGAACAACCAAGACAACTACAGGCGCTGGTGGAATGGCTATCGACAAATAACCCATTGCATAACTATGCAAACACTAAGAGAGCTACAGCTCTCTTTTTGTGTATCTGTGCTATGGCCTCTTGTCTGTGTAGGAATAGGCGCATACAATCAATTCTCGTTTCCTACACGGGAACAACACAACATCCTGTAAGTTGTTGAATTGATTTAGCCTCATTGATTACCCAACGGAATCCCGTCATAGTCCTTCCCTAAAAAATACGGCCATCGCCTGAGCGACAGCCGCGGTCACTGAAAACTGGTGTTATTGCGCAGGCAGCGTCGGCACGTTGTCATCGAACCAGGTTTTATAGATTTTGGCGTAGGTGCCGTCGGCAACGATTTTCTGCAAACCGGCGTTGATTTTGCCCAGCAGTTCACTGTTACCTTTAGCAACGGCGATGCCAAAATACTGGCGCTCAAATTTAGCGTCAGGCACCAGCTTGAACTGCTTTTCCGGATGCTGCTTGATGTAGTATTTAACCACCCCGACGTCGCCTACCGCGGCGCTGACGCCGTCTTCAAACAGCTCCTGCAGCATGAGTGGCGTATTGTCGAAGCGCTTAATGGAGGTGCTGTTTTTACCCAGTTCCTGCGAAACCACAATATCGCCAGTGCTGGAGTTCACCACGCCGACTTTTTCGTTTTTTAACGCCGCCAGCGAGTTCACTTTTGAACCTTGCGGCACCACAATCGACTGCTCGGCCGGGAAGTACGGCGCGGAGAAATCCACCATCTGTTTGCGTTTATCGGTGATGGTAATACCCGAGATGATAATGTCGCGATCGCCGGTACCCAGAGTGGCGAAAATGCCCTCCCAGGGGGTATTGACCAGCTTCACGTCAAAACCTTCGGCCCTGGCGATCGCTTTGATGATATCGATATCAAAGCCTTCCAGCTGCTTTTGGCTATTTTCGAATTCAAAGGGACGGTAGGTGCCGCCGGAGCCGACGGTATAGGTTTCCGCAGCCGCCTGTCCGGCTGCCACCAGCGCGGCCATCATGAAACACGCTTTGAGCAAATTCTTGACCATGAGATATCCTTTTTATGCATTTATTTTGCATAAAAATACACACACTTAGCATAGCATGCAACCGGAAAGCATCGGGATAGCGAATTATCGTTTGTTCAACCGCGTTGACCACCTGATTTGCCAATGGCTCGATGCAATTCATTGATTCGCTTCATTGATTTGACCGTCTTTTGCGGCGTAGTCGAGGCAACGGACAGCACGATCATCTCAAGGCAAATCAGCACCGTACCGTGCAGCGGCACTCGCCCGTTATCGCCGCCGCGCGGAACATCAATCACCACCTGTGCCAGTTGACTGAAGCGCGAATCCAGCGCCTGGGTGAGTAATATCGTCGGGATCCCCAGCCGCTGCGCCTCACGCAACGTGGTCATGCCCTCCCGATGCGGCGATTTTTGCCCCATCATAATCAGCACGTCGCCGCGCTGCAGGCTAATCAACTGCTCAGCAAGACTGAAGCCGGTACGGTTGAGGGTACAGGAAGGTAAGCCAATACGATTAAACAGACGCGCGGTGTACTCGGCGAGGATCCCCGACGCCCCGATGCCAAATATCGCCACCTGACGCGCATCCCCCAGCAGCGCCACCGCCTGGGCTACCGCCGCGCGATTGTCCGCACGCGATAGCACCTCACAGGCGCGTTGATGCCCATCGAGCACAAAATCGATGCTGGAATTGACATCACAGGAGAGTGCCCCCACCGTCGAGCGCATCTTTTCCGACGAGGTCGCTGACGGCCCGAACCAGCGCGCCATGGTCTCTTTTAATTCGCGTAGCCCGGCAAAACCCAATGCCTGAATTGCCCTCACCACGGTGGCATCGGAGGTGTGAGTAGCGGTGGCGATCTCCATCGCCGTGCGTTCCAGTACCACCTCGCGATTATCATTAATGTAGTTTGCCACTTCGCGTAAACGGGGCGAAAGTTGATGCGCGCGGGCGCGAAAACGCTCGCCAAACAGATCGACTCTGCCCTTCTCTTTTTTCACTCCCGCTTTCATTTCGCCCCCGCCGGAATCGGCCGCCCGGCGATGTGCGACTGCACCTGAGCAACCATCAGCGTCAATGCGGCATACGAATTAGAAATAACCTCTTCGCGCGGCAACAAAATATAGCGGCCGGTGCGGCAGGCGCGCATAAAGTCACACCAGCCGGGCATTACCGCCTCCATGGCCTTTAGCTCATCCTGCGGCTTACCGCCGGTGTCCGAACGCCAGGTCGCGAAGACAAAATCGGCATCCAGTTCCGGTAGCTGCTCGGCGCTGACGTCGATCCGCTGGCCATCGGGGATCTTGTCGATCAACGGCGGGAAGCGGAACCCGGCGTCACGCAGAACTCGCCCCAGCGCGTGATAGGAGTAGTGTACCGTCACCTTGCCGTTATTCGCCTGTATCACCGAAACGCGGTACTGCTGCGGGTCGACCGTGGCCTTTAGCTGTTTAATTTGTTCCTGATAACGACGTTCAAGCACCGCGAGCCGCGCCTGGCTGCCGGTGAGCTGCGCCAGTTTGCGGTAAATCCGCGGCGCGCTGCCCTGCAGGTGATCGATACTGACCGTCGGCGCGATTTTCGCCAGTTGCTCCACCGAGACATGGCGGCTCGGCTCGGTAATAATCAGATCCGGCTTCGCCGCAGCCACGGCTTCAAGGTCGATATCGGCGGTGCCAATAAAGCGAATCTCGCTATTGTCGAAATCGACGCCGGTCAACTGGGCGCTGGAACGCAGGTAGTGGCTGCCGTCAGGGCGCGTGCGGCCATGGCTGGCCACCGGCGGTACCCCAAGCTCAATTAGCGGGATGGTAATATCGAGATCGTGCATCGAAACGATACGCTGCGGATGCAGCGGTACGGTCACCGTACGACCTAAATCGTCGGTGAAGGTTTGCGAATCGGCAGCCGCGGCAGCGCCCGCGCACAGCACCAGCAGAGAAACGAACCAACGCATAACAATCCTTTTTGATTTACAGGGCGTCACGGCGACGCCAAAGCAGAGCAATAAAAAATGGGCACCCCACCAGAGCAATAACAATCCCCGCCGGGATCTGCAGCGGCGCAAACGCCAGCCGCCCCAGCGTATCGGTTGCCAGCACCAGCAACGCGCCAATCAGCGCGCTGCCGCAGAGTAGCGCCACCTGACCGCCGCGCAGGACGAAGCGCGCCATATGCGGCGCCATCAGACCGACAAAACCCAGACTGCCAACGCAGGAAACGCTGGCAGAGGTCAGCAGTACGGGGGCAAAGAAGCGTAACAGCGTGAGCTGCGGCAAACATACGCCAAGACCGATGGCGGTACGATCGCCCAGCAGCGCCACATCCGCCGCGCGGGCGGTGCAAAACAGAATCAATGCGCCAGGCAGCGCCCAGCAAAACGCCACCGCCAGCAGCGGCCAGGTCGCCGCGTGCAGGCTGCCGGAGAGCCAGATCATCGCCGTCTGTACATCGCGTACGTCGGCGGTGGTCATAAAAATGCCAACCGCCGCCGCCAGCGTCCATGACACGCCGATGCCAATCAGAATAAAGCGCGGACGTGAACAATCGCGCGCCAGCGCCAGCACCAACAGCGCCACCAGCACGCCGCCGAGCATTCCTGCCAGCGGCCGCCACGCCAGCCCTATGGCCGGGAAAAACAGAATTAGCGCCAGTACCACAATGCAGGCTCCCTCTTTGACGCCAATAAGGCCGGGGTCCGCCAGGCTGTTACGGGTAATGCTCTGCATCGCCGCCCCCGCCAGGCCAAGCATGGCGCCGCACAGCAGCGCCATCAAAATTCGCGGCAGCCGAATGTCAAACAGGATAAAGCGTTGCTGCTCGCCAATCTGCTCCGGCGCCAGCAGCGCACGCGCCCATGCCGAAGACGGCAGCGGGAAGCTGCCGCGGCTGAGGCTGTAGAGCCCCAGCGTCAGCAAAATAAACAGGATGAAGGCGGCAATTTTTAATGCCGCTGGACGTAACAATAGGCGGGTTGAACCCATCGCCAGAGGCCGAAATCCGGCGCGATGAACGGCGCGTTTCATTTAAAAAACCTCGCGGCAATAAAGATAAAGAGCGGCGCGCCCACCAGCGCGGTCATCGCGCCGGTCGCTAGTTCCTGCGGGGCGAGGATCGTACGGGCGGCGATATCCGCCAGCACCAGCACCAGCGCCCCTACCGGCGCCGCCAGCGGTAACGCCAGACGAATATCTTGCGTTATCAGACGGCGCACCACGTGTGGCACCACCAGCCCGACGAACCCTATTGGTCCGGCGACCGCCACCGCCGCGCCGCACAGCAGCGCAATAGCGGCCAGCCCCAGCAGCCGGGTCTGCACCAGATTCACCCCCAACCCCAGCGCCACTTTATCGCCCAGCGCCAGCACGTTCAGACGTGGCGCGAGGAGCAGCGCCAGTCCCATGCCAGACAGCGCCGGCACCAGCGCCGCCTGTAGGGTAGCCCAGTTCAACCCGGCCAGATCGCCGGCAAGCCAGGTGCGCATCGCCAGCAGCGTTTGTTCGTCAAGTATTAATATCGCCGCCGTCACCGCCGAGGCAAACGCCGAGATCGCTACGCCGCATAGCGTAATGCGCAGCGGCGTCGCCCCGCCGCGCCCGGCAGAGGCCAGCGCCATTACCCCGCCGAACAGTAGCGCCGCGCCACAGGCGGCGGTTAGCGGGCGAGCTGCCGGAAAATCGCCGACAGAGAGGCCCAGCGCCGAGGTCGCGACCACCGCCAACGAGGCCCCGGCGTTGAGCCCAAGGATATGCGGCTCGCCAAGCGGGTTGCGGATCACCGTCTGCAGCAGCACCCCGGCAACGCCAAGCGCCGCGCCGGTCAACAGCGCCGCTGCCAGCCGAACCAGACGTAAATCAACAATAATACGGTGATCGAAGTTCCGCGGGTCGTACTCGATCAGCGCCTGCAGGACCGTCTGCGGCGCGATCCAGCGGGCGCCTAAACCAAGATGAATCAGCGAACCGGCGATTAGCATCAGGGTTAATAGCAGCATGGCCAACCGCGGACGAGTACGACGCCGCGTGGCGTACAGCACGGCGGCGCTCATCGGGCAACGGCCTGGGGTGCGCGAAACGGCATAAAGAAAGGTTTGCCGGTTTGCGGATTGATTGACATCTGCACATCAACATCAAAGACGTTTTTAATCAGTTCGGGGCTGCAGATTTCCTGTTCTGAAATGGTCCCGGCTATCCGCCCCTTTTTGAGAAATACCAGCAGGTCGGCATAGTTCACCGCAAAGTTCAGGTCGTGAAGCACCGTCACTACCGTGCGGCCATGTTCGCGGGTCAGGCTTTGCAGAAGTTCAAGAATTTCGACCTGATAGCGCAGGTCGAGCCAGGTGGTCGGCTCATCCAGTAATATGGTTGTCGTCTGCTGGGCCAGCGCCATCGCTATCCAGCAGCGCTGACGCTGGCCGCCGGAAAGGCTATCCACCGCCAGATGGGCGAATTCGGCGGTGCCGGTTAATAGCAGCGCCTCTTCCACCGCCTGTTCATCGGCTG
Organism: Klebsiella sp. JN_Kp121; assembly: GCF_040062145.1. NCBI lineage: Bacteria > Pseudomonadati > Pseudomonadota > Gammaproteobacteria > Enterobacterales > Enterobacteriaceae > Klebsiella > Klebsiella sp. JN_Kp121. The sequence goes on along the minus strand of NZ_JBEAHX010000035.1, from coordinate 99,201 downwards.
CAGACCACTGGCGCATCAGCCCCTGCCACGGGTAGCGCCCGCGCGATACCAGTTCAAACACCGTGAGCCCTTCCGGCGTCAGCGGCGATTGCGGCAGGATCCCCAGCTGGCGGGAAACCGTTTTGGTCGGCATGTCGTGGATGGCCTTTCCGTCCAGACGCACGCATCCGCCGAGCGGTTTTAGCATCCGGGCGATGGTCGATAACAGCGTTGATTTGCCTGAGCCGTTAGCCCCGGCAAGCACCGTCATTTTACCGCTGGGGATCGTCAGGTTAATGTCATCGACGATAAGCGTCTGGCCATATCCGGCCGACAGGGATTCCAGGACGATCCCCTTTTCTGCAGGGTTTACCCGCTGTGGCATAACTCGCTCCTGCGCCGCAGCGTTCCGGCATCAGCCCTCGACGTTCTGCAGTCAAATCAAAATAAATCTCATTCTCTTTTGATCATGAAGGGGATGAATGTAGTAGTCAATACTGTGCTTCATGTTGTTATCGTTACGTTCACTACCCTGCGGCGACACAAAATGAATTTTATGAATAGTATTTATAATCAATAAAATAAAAGCATCACACTCTCTACGACAGGCTGCGAAATCGTGCTTTTCTTCTGCGACGATTTTTTATCTTACATAACATTTACTACTACATTCCTTCGTGTTTGAATGATTCTCAATTACATATCTGAAGGCGCGTTCAGACGCTTAACAGATAGGTTTTATTTTCAGGGCAATGATTTTATTGGCTTTATCTGACCGCAAAGGCAGATTCGTTCACGAGAAACAGATAATGACTCAACCCCATGTCGCCTGCAGGACATTGCAAGGGCGCGCGCTTTTTTCGCTTCTTTTTTTAGCCTCACCGGGATTAATGGCCGCAGAAAATAACGCGGCAAAGAATACAAAGGATGTTGAGGACACTATTACCGTGGTGGCTGACGGCCGCCAGCAGAACGCCACCAGCGGTTATCAGCCGCTGAGTTCGTCCACGGCGACATTGACCTCAATGCCGCTGCTGGATATTCCGCAGGTGGTGAATACCGTCAGCGACCGGGTGCTGGAAGATCAGCACGCTACCTCGCTGGATGAAGCATTGTATAACGTCGCCAACGTAGTGCAGACCAATACCCTCGGCGGTACCCAGGATGCCTTTACCCGCCGCGGCTTCGGCGCCAATCGCGACGGTTCTATCATGACCAACGGCCTGCGTACCGTTTTGCCGCGCAGCTTTAACGCCGCTACCGAGCGGGTTGAAGTCCTGAAGGGCCCGGCCTCGACGCTGTACGGTATTCTCGACCCCGGCGGGCTGATTAACGTGGTCACCAAACGCCCCGAGCGCCAGTTCTCTGGTTCGGTTTCCGCCACCTCCAGCAGTTTTGGCGGCGGCACGGGTAGCTTCGACGTGACCGGTCCGATAGAAGGGACTCGTCTGGCCTATCGTCTGATCGGCGAATATCAAAATGAAGATTACTGGCGCAATTTCGGCAAGAACAAAAGCAGCTTTATCGCCCCTTCCCTGAGCTGGTTTGGCGATAGCGCGACCATTACCGCTTCGTATTCACATCGCGATTACAGCGCCCCCTTTGACCGCGGCACCATTTTCGACCTCGATACCGGCCACGCGGTCAACGTCGATCGTAAAACCCGTTTCGATGAAGCCTTTAATATCACCGATGGTTATTCCGATATTGCCCAACTGAATGCCGAGTACCGTCTTAACAGCGCCTGGACCGCGCGCTTTGATTACAGTTACAGCCAGGATCACTACAACGATAACCAGGCCAGGGTAATGGCCTATGATTCTGCGACCGGCAACCTGACCCGCCGGGTCGACGGCACGCACGGCTCGACGCAAAAGATGCATTCCACCCGCGCCGATCTACAAGGCAATGTGGTCATCGGCGGCTTTTATAATGAACTGCTGACCGGCGTCGCCTATGAGAATTACGATTTGCTGCGTACCGATATGCTGCGTTGTAAGAACGTGAAAGGCTTTAATATTTATCATCCGGTTTACGGCACTCTCGATACCTGTAATACCGTTTCCGCTGCCGATAGCGATCAGCGCATCAAGCAGGAGAGCTATGCGACCTATCTGCAGGACGCCCTGTATCTGACCGACAACTGGATTGCCGTGGCCGGCGTACGCTACCAGTATTACACCCAGTACGCCGGTAAAGGCCGTCCGTTTAACGTCAATACCGATAGCCGCGATGAGAAATGGACGCCGAAGGCTGGGCTGGTTTACAAGGTAACGCCCAACGTGTCGCTGTTTGCTAACGTCGCCCAGTCGTTTATGCCGCAGTCGTCGATTGCCAGCTATATCGGCGAACTGCCGCCGGAAGAGTCCACCTCTTACGAAGTCGGCGCGAAATTCGACCTTTTAGAGGGTATTACCGCCAATATCGCGTTATTTGATATTCATAAACGTAACGTGCTGTATACCGAAAGTATCGGCGACGAGACGGTGGCGAAGACCGCGGGTAAGGTTCGCTCGCGCGGCGTGGAGGTGGATCTGGCGGGCTCGCTCACCGATAACCTCAGCGTCATCGCCAGCTACGGCTATACCGATGCCAAAGTGCTGGAAGATCCCGATTATGCCGGTAAACCGCTACCGAACGTGCCAAAACATACCGGTTCGCTGTTCCTGACCTATGACATTCATAACGTCTATAACAGCAACACCCTGACCGTTGGCGGCGGCGGCCACGCGGTCAGCAAACGTTCCGGCACCAACGGCGCGGATTATTATCTGCAGGGCTATGCGGTGGCCGACGTCTTCGCGGCCTATAAAATGAAGCTGCAGTATCCGGTAACGCTACAGATGAATGTGAAGAACCTGTTCGATAAGACCTATTACACCTCGTCAATCGGCACCAATAATCTCGGCAACCAGATTGGCGACCCGCGTGAAGTGCAGTTTACGGTGAAAATGGATTTTTAAGCCTTGCCCTGCCCCGGATAGCGGCGCGCTGCGCCTTATCCGGGCTACTTCTGTGCCAATAGCGACTGAAACTGCCGCCGTTGTTGGCCTCAAAATCGCTGAGATGTTCCCGGCAGGCCGGGGCAGCACGCAGGGATGCGTGCTGAGGGCCGTGTTTTGCAAGGACGCTGCCTCGGCCCGACCCGAAGCCTGCCGGGATAAGTCGAAGGTACCACGAAGTGGCGATTTTGGCGGCCAGAGCCCGGGGGTACAGGGGGCGGCGGCGATTGGCCGCCCCCTGTGCGCTCCCTGCGCCATGGGAGACATAACGCAGAAGACATTTCGGGAGCGCAATGTGCTCTGAATGAACACAAAACAACTGTTTTTCTCGGACCAAACAGTTGCAAACCAATAACAGTATCGACGGTCCGTGTCATTTGTAGCCCCGATTAGCCCCGCACCTGGCTTACCAATCCTCTTCCTGGCCGAGGATACGCAAAATATCCTGCCGATGCTGCAATAACAGTGGATTGTCGCGATGGCGGGGAAACGCCAGAGGAAGCGTAAATTCAGCGATAATGCGCCCCGGCCGCGGCGACATCACCAGTACTCTCTCGCATAGCAGCAGCGCTTCTTCGATATCATGAGTGACCAGCAGGCTGGTATAACCCTGCTGCTGCCATAGCGCAATCAGTTCGCGCTGCATGCTGATGCGGGTGAGCGAATCCAGCTTACCCAGCGGCTCATCAAGCAGCAGTAAACGCGGTTCATTGAGCAACGCGCGCGCCAGCGCCGCACGCTGCGCCATCCCGCCGGAAAGCTGCCGCGGCCACGCCTCGCTGAACGACTGCAGCCCGATGCGCGAAATCAGCGCGTCGGCCTTCGGCTCCAGCCCCTTTTTCCCCTGCGCCTGCGGCCCCAGCAGCACGTTCTGCCGCACCGTCAGCCACGGATAAAGCGTCGGGTCCTGGAAAACCAGGATCCGTTCCGGCCCCGGCCCGCCCATCGCCGCATCGTCAATCTCAATATGCCCGCTTTGCTGTGGCTCCAGCCCCGCCAGCAGGCGCAGCAGCGTCGATTTACCGCATCCTGAGGGGCCAAGCAGCGCGACACTCTCCCCTGGCCGCAGCTGCAGGCTGATATTGTCCAGCACCGGCACCGTCTGTTTGCCCAATGTAAAAGCATGATGAAGATGACGTACCGCCACCGCCGCACCGGTCGAAATTGTCTGGGCACTTACCATTGCATCCCTCCTCGCTGCCAGCTCAGCAGCCGATCGCGAATCATAAATAGCCCGCTAATCAGGCCGGAACATAACAACGCCATCACGAATAGCGCCGCGTACATATTCGGATAGGCCGCCCAGCCCTGCGCCCACTGCAGATAAAAACCGATCCCGGATTTGACGCCGACCATTTCGGCGACAATCAGCACCGAAAACGACGCGCCAAGCCCCATAAACAAGCCGACAAACACGTTCGGCAGCGCGGCGGGGATCGCCACGCGCAGGATCAGAAATCGCTGGCTGGCTCCCAGCGTTCGCGCCACGTCATACCACGCTTTATCGATACCGATGACCCCGGACCAGGTCAATACCGTAACCGGGAACCAGGTGCTGAGCGCAATCAAAAACACGCTGGCGCCGAAGCTGGAAGGAAAGATAAACAGGCACAGCGGCAGCAGCGCGGTGGAAGGTACCGGCCCCAGCAGGCGTAAAATTGGATGCACCCAATAGCCAATACGCTGAGACCAGCCAATCGCCAGCCCGCTGATAAACCCGCAACTGGTGCCAAGCAGCACTCCGAGCCCGAGCAGCCCCAGCGAATGCAGTAGGCTATCAAGCAGCCGCGGCCAGTCATCGTGCAGCACTTCAATCAGCGCCTGCGGCGGAGCGAAAAACGGCACCGGCAAAAACGCCGTCTTGGCCGTCAGCCCTTCCCATAGCGCGAAGAGCACCGGCAGCAGCGCCAGCCATTTTCCGGCACGCTGCAAACGCGCGCCCCGCTGGCGCCAGTAACGGTAACTCAGCGTCAGTAACAGCAGTCCGCCGCCGAGAGTGAACTGCGCCAGCGCCCACTCCTCGCTAAACGGCCAGCGCCGACCGGCATCGGGCCAGGCCTGCGTGAACAGGCCGCCCAGCAGCCATAGCGCGGCGGCAAGCCCGCCCTCCGTCCAGAGCAAAGCGCCGAGCCCCGGTCGGGCGAGCGCGCGGTCAGGCGAAAACGTTGACATAAATACTCTCCGCAAACTGATGAGGATCGGTTCCCGGTTTGATGACCTGTACCCGCTGCAGATCCACGGCATACTGCGTCAGCTCTTTAACAAAAGCCTCGCCCACCGCATGATGACCGTGCCCCTGGCCGTGAAGAATGCCGCTAACCTCCGCTTCGTTAGTATTTAGCGCATGGGCGAGAAAAGATTGCGCCACGCTTTCCGGATGCGCGGCGGCATAGCTGTGCGCTTCCAGAATCGCCTGGGTAAGCGCGGCCGCCGCCGGTTTATGATCGCGCGCAAGGGCACCGCTGACGCCCAGCACGCAGCAGCTGAGATTGGCGTAATCGCCGGTCATATTGCTGGCGATTAGCTGATATTTCCCGGTTTCCAGCAGGCGATAGCTAAAGGGCTCGCTGCCGCTAATGGCGGCGATTTCGCGTTTATCCAGCGCCACGCTGAGCAGGTCGGCCGGATAGACTTTCCACTGCACATCGCTAATCGGGTCGATACCGTGGCGTTTCAGCAAGATGGCGAAGAAGTTTTTATCCGGCCCGGCCATATCGGTGACGCCAATGGTTTGCCCTTTCAGACTCTCCAGCGCGCCAAAAGGCGAGTTTTTGGCCGTCAGCAGATTCAGGCAACCGCCGTGCGTTCCGGCGGTAAGTTTGACGTCAAAGCCCTGCTCCAGCGCCTTCAGCCAGCGTAGCGCCATGCCTACCCCGGCGTCGGCCTTGCCGGTGGCAATCGCTTCCAGCAGAACATCCGTCGAGTTACCAAAGTTAACAAACTCAACGTCGAGGTTATATTTACTAAAAATCTTCTGCTGCTCAGCGACGGCGACCGGCGCCAGGCACACTGCGCTTTTGTTAATCGCCAACTTGATTTTATAAGGCTGCGCCAGACGCAGCGCCGGGTGTTCATCACCGCTCGCCATCTCCGCCATATCGTGAGCCCATAGCGGCACAGACGTCCCGGCCAGCGCCAGGCCACCGGTAAACTGTAAGAAACGACGACGGGTAAAACGTGTGGTCATCATGGCGCCGCCTCCGCATGAACCGGCGTGACCGGCACGTTAAAGCCGTGATCAAATGTCGGCGTTACATCGAGCTTTGCGCGAATGAGGCCGTTGGCAAGATAAAAGTCCGCCGTCGACTGCTGCTGGGCGACCGTCGGCGCGTCCAGCCGCTGCCACTGCGACTGGCGATTGGCAAACTGCGCGCGGGCGATATCCGCCGGGAAGCGAATAATCTCCCCCAGCGTTTTGCCATAGCTATCGAGATTGGCATAAGCCCAACGCTCGGCGCCGGCCAGTCGGGTGAGATAATCCTGAAGCGCCGCGCGCTTTTGTGGATCCTTCAGCGCATTATCGGTGGCGGCCAGGAAGGTGTTCCCCGGCAGCAGCCCTTTGCCGCTCACCAGAATCTGCCCTTCAGCGGTTTTCACCAGTTGCGTGGTATAGGGCTCCCAGGTCGCCCAGGCATCCACCGAACCGTTAAGCAGCGCGACTTTCGCATCCACAGGGCCAAGGAATACCCACTGCACTTCCTTCGGCGAAACACCCGCCTGCTCCAGCGCTTTCAGCGCCACAAAATGGCCAATCGATCCTTTCCCGGTGGCAATGCGTTTACCTTTTAAATCCGCCGCGCTTTTTAACGCGCTGCCGGGAGGTACCAATACAGCGGTCCCCGCCGGGTTGCTCTTATCGACGGCAATCGCTTTTACCGGCGCGCCGTTCGCCAGCGCGAACAACAGCGGCGCATCGCCGATAATCCCCACGTCAACCGCGCCAGCGTTGAGCGCTTCAGCCAGCGGCGCGGCGGCAGGAAACTCGGCCCATTTAATATCGTAAGCGAGGTTTTGCAAGGCGTTAGCGGCCTCCAGTTGTGACCGCATGCCGCCTTTTTGATCGGCAATTCTTAGTGTGATTCTTTCCTGAGCTGCAACATAGCTGCTCAGCGTCAATAGCATTAGCGCCCCGGCTATGCGGGTAAAATGGGGTATGCGCATCTGAATTATCCTTGTTGTTGAAAAGCGTGTTTACCCGCCGCCTGCCACGCGCTGTCGTTCTGCGGCGTATGTACCCGCCCGCACAGGACGTTGCGATAGTGGCGTTCCAGAGGATGTTGCCGACTTAAACCATGATTGCCGGTGAGTTCAAGCGCCAGGTTGACCGCCTGAATGGCGTTGTCGGTGACAGTGACTTTCGCCAGATTGGCCTCAATAGCGGAAAAGCCCAGCTTCGCGGCATTCTCCAGCAGCGCGCGGTTAACCAGCAGCAGCCCTTCGATCTGCCCCACTTTTTCCTGTACCCGCGGCAGGCTGGAAAGCGCTTGCCCAAGATTGCCGGGGACCCGCGCGCCGAGCCACGCGACAAGCCAGTCGCGCGCCGCACGGGCCACGCTATCGTAAATCGCCGCCAGTAGCGCCGTATGACGGTTGGCAAACAGACGAAATTGTTCGGCGTCCGGCGCGGGCGGCTCGTCGGTGGGCCAAACGTCTACCGCGTGCCCGGCGGACACCTGCACGTTTTTCAGCACCACCTGGTGACTGCCGGTGGCCCGCATGCCGAGGTGATCCCAGCTTTTCACTACGCTGATGCCCTCGCTGTCGGCAGGAACCAGCCAGCTACCGACCAGCGGCGGGTTGTCGTCGCTGCGCGCCCACAGCGCCAGCCAGCTCAATCCTTCGATACCGGTGGTATAAATTTTGTGGCCGTTAATCAGCCAGCCCCGACTGTTACGGCTGGCTATCGTTTGCGGCAGGCCGCCGCGCGCCGGAGAGCCCAGATCCGGTTCGACGCGCAGGCTATTGATCAACCCGCCGTTTGTGAGCGCATCATCAAATACGCGCTGGCGTAGCGGCTCTGCCCAGTGCGTATTTTCCGCCAGCCGCAGATGATGCAGATACTGCATGCAGACAATCAGCGCGGTTGCCGGTTCGCCCCAGGCGATGGCGGCGATAGCCTGTTGCAGCTCGGCTAAACTGGCACCAGGTCCGCCGTACTGCTGCGGTACGGCAAGGCTTAAAAACCCGCGTCGACGCAGAACGTCAATATTGCGATGGGGAAAATCGCCGCTGGCATCAAGGCTGGCAGCCTCCTCCGCCATCAGTTGGCGGATCTCGGCAAGCTGCCGTGGCCAATCTGCGATTGGGCGATGACTCACGATGCACGCTCCGCCACGGCGCGCAGCGCGGCTTTTTCGCGGGTAATCGGCAGTAGCGCTTTGCCATACTCCTGCGCATCGTTCAGGGGGTCGAATCCGCGGATCAGGAAGTTACGTACGCCGAGGTCGTAGTAGTCGAGCAGCGCATCGGCAACCTGTTCCGGCGTGCCGACCAGCGCGGTGGAGTTGTGGCCACCGCCCACCAGCTGCGCGATGCCGGTCCACAGGCGTTTATCCACCACCTTGCCCTGCGCCGCCGTAGCCCGCAGACGCTGCGCGCCAACGCTATCGGGCTTGGCTTTAAAGCCCCCTTCACTCTGCGCCGCCCGCTCGGTGGCGACATGCAGAATATGCTCGGCCTTCTCCCAGGCTTCCGCTTCGCTATCGGCGATTATCGGCCGGAACGACACGCTGAAACCGATCTCGCGCTGATGTTTTGCCGCTTCGGCACGTACCCGCTGGATAGTTTCCGCAGTCTGCGCCAGCGACTCCCCCCATAGCGCGAAGACGTTAGCGTGTTTACCGGCAACCGTAATTGCCGCCTCCGACGAGCCACCGAAATAGAGGGGAATATGCGGTTTCTGCAGCGGGCGAATGGCTGACCAGGCCTGTTGCGCCTGATAAAAATCATTATCGATGTCCACCGGCTGTTCGGCGGTCCAGACTTTGCGGATGGTATCGAGGAAGGCGTCGGTGCGCGCATAGCGCTGGTCGTGGTCGAGATAATCGCCGTCACGGCGCTGCTCGGCGTCATTGCCGCCGCTGATAATATGTACCGCCAGGCGGCCGCCAAGCAGATGTTCAAGAGTGGCAAATTTACGCGCGGCGAGAGTTGGCGAGACAAAACCGGGGCGGTGCGCCAGCAGGAAAGCTATCTTTTGCGTCGACAACCCCGCCAGCGCGGTCACCAAAAAGCCGTCGGGTTGATCGGACCAATGCCCCACCAGCAGACGGTCAAACCCCGCGGCTTCATGTGTTTGCGCGAAGCGCACAATATAATCACGGTCAAAAATCGGCCCTACCGGGGCGATGGTTTCTGACGACAGGCGGTGGCCGATCATGCCGAGAAACTGAATGCTCATACAGAACTCCTGGTAGCAAGGTAATGAATGGGCCGCGGCGGCGGCGCGTTTTCATTACCCTATACACAGGCACTTAATGATCGAAATGCATTTTTATCATAACTTAATATGCAGAATAAGCATTTAAAAATTTATAGATATCTTTCAATCAGATGCGTTAAGTTGCTGCACAATTTTTCCGGCAAAAAAAGTCAGCGGCTGGCTCAGATTAGCCAGATTCTGCGCGTTTACCAGCCACAGATGCACTTGCGGCTGAAAATCCGCGAGCGCAAGCGTGGCCACTTCATCGCGCCACGGGCTGGCGGCCAGCGCGGCGCGAGGCACCAGTCCAAGCCCCAGTCCCTGCGCCACCAAGCTGATTTGCAGCTGGGCGCCGGCGGTCTCGACGTTCAGCGCAAGCCGCAGCCCCTGCGATTGCAGTTCGCGGATTAGCCCGGCCCGCAGGCCGCAGCCGTCGGGATTCAGTACCCAGCCTCGCTGCGCACAGTCGCGCAGCGCCCCGGCGTGCAGTCGCCAGCTTTTCGCCGCGATGACCACAATATCCAGCGGACACAGCAGCCTTCCGCTGTAGCCGTCAGCAAAGCGCTGCTGTTGTGGTCCCATCGCCAACACGCCATCCAGTTCGACGCTCTCCAGCCTTTTTTGCAGCAGCCCGCTCCAGCCGCAGGTCACCTGCGGCTCCAGGGCCGGAAACTGCTGGCGTAGCGCGCTCAGCGCCGGCTGGAGGGCGATTTCCGCCACGCTCTGCGGCACGCCGAGTCGCAGAACGCCCTGCGGTTCCGCCTCCGGGTCAAGCAGACCGTACAGCTTTTTGGTTTCCCGCTTAATGCTCAGGCACTGCTCATACACCCGATGTCCGGCGGCGGTGAGCGTCAGGGGCCGGGTCTGGCGCTCCAGCAGCGTCACATTGAGGGTTTGCTCCAGACGCTGAAGCCGACGGGTAATGGCCGATTGGGTAATGCCGAGATATTCCGCAGCCTGATTCAGAGAGGAAAACTGCACGGTAGCCAGCAGGGCATCAATGTCATCGATACGCATATAATCCTTAATGTGATTTTTGCATATTAATATATGCGGAAATTGCATTTTAATTATATTAACGCCTTTGCTAGCGTAATGACCAGTCCCGACAACAGGAAACCACCATGACTGCACCGCGAGTGGAAAAATTACGCCAGTTTATTCAAGACCTTGATGCTCTGCATCGCCAGTTTACCGATGAGGCCCCCCTGCTCGACGCCGTCGCCGAGCGCCTGGCTTCGCTGGTGCAAAAAGACGACTGGTTGCCGGAAGAGTACACCCTGCCGCATCCCCACCACTATCAGCAGTATTTGCTGCATGCTGATTCCGGCCAACGTTTTTCGATTGTCAGCTTCGTCTGGGGGCCGGGGCAATCGACGCCGATTCATGACCATCGGGTATGGGGAGCCATCGGTATGTTGCGCGGCGCGGAGGAGAACCAGCGCTACCGACTCGACGAACGCGGTTTGCCGATCGCCACTGGCCCTGCTGAACGGCTTTCACCCGGCAAGGTGGAAAAAGTCTCATCCCGCGATGGCGATATTCATCGGGTGAGTAACGCGCTCGCTGACCACGTCTCAATCAGTATTCATGTCTACGGCGCTAACATCGGCGGCGTCAGGCGTGCGGTTTATCGCGCGGATGGGACCGTCAAACCTTTCGTCTCCGGTTACTCCAACCGTCACTTGCCCAATATCTGGGATCTCTCAAAGGATAATGAATATGCCTGACTACAATTATCGCCAGCCAGCCGAGGTACGCCAGGCGCTAATCGATGGCGCAGAAGTGGCGCTCATCGATGTTCGCGAAGAGGCCGCATTTGCCACTAACCATCCGCTGTTTGCCGCTAATTTGCCGCTCAGCAAGCTGGAGCTGGAGATTTTTCGCCGCGTGCCGCGCCTGACGACGCCGATTACCCTCTACGATAACGGCGAAGGTCTCGCGGAGCAGGCCCTTGAACGGCTGCAACGCTGGGGCTATCAGGATGTCGCGCTACTGGCAGGCGGACTGACGGGCTGGCAGCGTAGCGGCGGCGAGCTCTTTCAGGACGTTAACTCACCGAGCAAAGCGTTCGGCGAGCTGGTAGAGAGCGAGCGCCAGACGCCCTCGTTGAGCGCCGAGGAAGTGAAGGCGCTGATCGAGGGTCCCCAGCCGGTCGTGGTGGTCGACGCGCGGCGTTTCGATGAATATCAAACGATGAATATTCCCGGCAGCATCAGCGTGCCCGGCGGGGAGCTGGCGTTACGCATCGAAGGCCTGCTGCCGTCGGCGCAAACGACAGTGATCGTTAACTGCGCCGGTCGTACCCGCAGCATTGTCGGTACCCAATCGCTGCGTAATGCCGGCTTAGCCAATCCGGTATACGCACTGCGCAACGGTACCATCGGCTGGACCTTAGCCGGACTGGAACTCGAGCACGGCCAGCAGCGTCGCTACGACGCCGATTTCCGCGCCTCAGCGCAGCGCGTGGCTGCAGTGAGGCAGTTGGCCGAGCGCGCTGGCGTGGCCTTCATTGATGCCCCGACTTTAGCCCGCTGGCAACAGCAGCCGAACCGCACCACCTATCTGTTTGATGTTCGCAGCCCCGAGGAGTATGCCGCAGGCCATCTGCCGCACAGCGTGAATGCCCCCGGCGGCCAGCTGGTGCAGGAAACCGATCATTATGCCAGCGTACGCGGAGCGCGGATTGTGCTGGTCGCCGATGATGAGATACGCGCGCCGATAGCAGCGTCCTGGTTAGCGCAGATGGGCTGGGAAGTGGCGGTTTTACGCGATGTCCGCGTGGAGCAATTGAGCGAACGCGGCGTTCCGCCTGCCAGCGTACCGCCGGCGCCGCAGGCTGAGGAGATAACCCCAGCGCAGTTAGCGGAACAATTGCGCGAACCCGGTACCGTGGTACTGGATTTCACCACCAGCGCTAACTTTGTCGCACGGCATATCCCCGGCGCCTGGTGGCTGGCGCGTTCACAGCTGCGGCAGGCGCTTGAGCTCATCCCTCCCGCAAAACGTTACGTTGTCACCTGCGGCAGCAGTCTGCTGGCCCGCTATGCCGTACCTGAAGTCGCGGCATTGACCGGTAAGCCGGTACAACTGTTAAGCGGCGGGACGCTGGCGTGGATTGATGCCGGGCTGGCGTTGGAACAGGGCGAGACGCATCTGGCAACGCCGCGCGGCGATCGCTATCGACGGCCTTATGAAGGAACCGATAACTCCGCTGAGGCAATGCAGGCTTATCTCGACTGGGAGTATGGCCTGGTGGAACAGTTAGCGCGCGATGGTACCCACGGCTTTAAGGTGTTGTAAGTCACAAACCCGGTGGCGACACGGCCACCGGGAATAGCTTACCTTTATTGGAAATTAAATTTCCGGGGTGGTTTTAAAGCCAACCAGCATCAGGATCGGCTGCTTCTGCGCCGCTGCGGCGTCAAACTGATAGTGGTTGCCCTGACGGTCGCCGCCGATGTACCAGGAGATCTCGGTTTTCCCTTCCGCCAGCGCCTTACGCACCGCTTTATCGATATCCACCATCCGATACTCACGAGATGAATTGAGATACAGTTGAGCATCAGAGTTGTAGCTGCAGGTCGGGCGATGCTTCCAGGTCACGCTCGCCGCGCTCCAGTCATTACTGGCCGGGTAGAAGAAGATCTGGTCCGCGCCGTTAGTTTCCACTTTGCCGCCGTACAGACGCAGGCGATATTTAAACAGCGACGCATCCTGATCTTTCGGCAGCGCCGGGATTTTAAACTTCACCAGGGTCAGGGTTTCCGCGTTGCTGGTACGGCCGCCGTTCTTCCAGTTATCGGAAATCTGCAGCGCTTCAGGCGCCCCGAAGTTAACATTCGGCTGCGCGCTCTCGACCACCGCGTTTTCTTCCGCCAGCGAGAAGCTATAAGGCACGTTGGTCCCGCAATCCATGCCTTCATTCATACAGTGTTCGGTCATGAAGTGCGCGCCCTCGACCGTCCAGCCGTTCATGAAATCAGCATGGGCGGTATAGATGCTGCCCCACTTCTCTTCACGTTTATCGCCCTTCATAACCGGGTCCATCGACAGCTCAATTTTCGCCGTGTCCAGTGATTTAATCTGCGGCAGCACGTAGGCGATATTCATATTAACCGTCGGGATTTTTACCGGATAGTCGGCCGGGCAGGCGCCGTTGACATCATAGGCGGCGTTGCTGTGACCGTGGCTCGGTTTCAGGTTGACGCCATCCCAGCAGTTGGGGAACTGAATACCGATATTAAACTGCACCGCGTCGCCCGCTTTACGTAGGCCGCAAACCTCACCTGCCTTGTTGCTATAGCCTTTACCGTTGGCGCACAGGAAGGTTATCCGTGAGCTCGGCGCGGAGCCGTGGTGGTCGCCAGCCAGCAGCTCTAACCCCGACGGGAAAGGATGCAGCGGATACTGTTCGACTTTGGTCGCCTGATAATAGGTTTTCTGATAAGCCGGAGTGACAATTTGTCCATCCGGCAACTTCATTGACGGCGCCCAATAGGCGGAACTATCGGCCTTGTTATCACAGGTGGTTTCCGGCTGCGCGCGCAGGGTTTGATAAGTTGAGACCGCGTCGGTGTGGGTATTGCCGAAGAAATCATGCCACATCGCCTGGTTTGGCATACCGAACATCATAATCGCGTCGTCGCCAAGAGTGTGGCTGTAACCGCATACCGCCTGGGCTTGCGGTCCTGCATGGGCGGAAAAAGCGCTGGCGGCCAGCAGCGGGGTCAGGGCCAGTACAACTGAGTTAGCTTTCATTTTACGATCCTCCTTGTTTGAAGGACCGTAGAGATAGCAAGCGTGCGCCAATGTTACACATCAGCAAACATCATTTTATCTCATTCGCGCATAATCCATGAATACTGGAAGGTTTTCGCCGCCGGAAAATGGGTGCGCCGACGGTAGGAGCCGAGCGCCTGCGGCGTGCAGTAGGTACAGCTTCCCAGCCATTCGGTATTTTCCACCGCCACCCCGGCCTGTTGCAGCACCCGCTGCGCCAGCGCGCGGAGATCGAACCACAGATTATCGTTCCCGGTCGCCTGCGCTTGCCCGGTTTCTGGCGGGGCGAGGCGCTGATGAAACAGCTCGTCATTGTACCGTTTTGCCAGCTTGCCCGCCGGCATGGTCAACAGCAACTGATAAAACTCGGCCGAAACCTCATAGCAGCAGGCGTGAATATGCGGCCCGCAGACCACCACAACATCTTCTATCGCCACCTGATGCTGGCGAAATAGCGCCAGGCTGTTTTCGATAATGCCGCTGGCCGCTCCTCGCCAGCCGGCATGCACGCTGCAAACATAGCGCCCATCCCGCGAGGCCATTAACAGCGGTAAACAGTCGGCGGTGACGACGCCGACCTTTTGCCCACGCAGAGCGGTAAATACCGCATCGGCATGCGGCCGCTCTGCCTGCGGCCCCTGATAATGATGAACAACATTGCCGTGCACCAGCTTAACCGGCGCCATTTCGCTGTACGGAAAAGCGGCGGTTTCGTGCACATCGAGAAAAGCGTAACGAATACCGGGGATATCACTTAATAAGCGGGATGGATAAGACATAACGGCGCATGAATGGATTGGTGGTGGATTTACCGTAGGTCAAAGCCGCTCGATACGCAAGATGTGGATGCTTTGTTCCCGGTATCGTTATATAATTTAATATATATCGCTTATTCTTATCCAATCGGGTTAATCCATGACACCACACCGTTTACTTTTGGCGCTAACGTTGTTCAGCGCCAGCCTGTTCACCAGCCAGGCCTTTGCCGACCGCACCGTCACCGACCAACTGGGCCGCCAGGTTACGCTGCCGGACCACATCACCCGCGCGGTCGTCCTGCAGCACCAGACGCTAAATCTCCTGGTCCAGTTGAATGCCGGCGACGATATCGTCGGCGTGTTAAGCAGCTGGAAAAAACAGCTCGGGCCGCAGTTTGTCCGCTTTATGCCCGCTATTGAAAATCTGCCGACGCCGGGCGATTTAACTCAGGTCAATATCGAAAGCCTGCTGGCGCTGCATCCGCAGGTGGTGTTCGTCGCCAATTACGCGCCGCAGGCGATGATCCAGCAGATCCAAAACGCCGGGGTTCCGGTCGTCGCGATATCCCTGCGTCAGGACGCGGCGGGCGAGAAAAACAAAATGAACCCGACAATGGCCAATGAAGAGCAGGCCTATAACGACGGGCTTAAACAGGGGATCCGCCTGATTGGCGAAGTCGTCGAACGCCAAAACCAGGCCGAAGCGCTGATTGATTACACCTTTGCGGCGCGGGCAGAAGCTAACGCTCCGGTCGCCGGTATCCCTGACAGCCAGCGGGTGCGCGTGTACATGGCCAATCCAGATCTCAACACTTACGGCTCCGGCAAATATACCGGTCTGATGATGAAGCATGCCGGGGCGCTGAACGTTGCGGCCGCGACGGTTAAGGGTGCCCGTCAGGTCTCGCTGGAACAGGTTCTGCAGTGGAACCCTGAGGTGATCTTCGTCCAGGACCGCTATCCGCAGGTGGTCAAACAGATTGAAAACGACCCGCAATGGCAAGCGATAGACGCGGTGAAAAACCACCGGGTATGGCTGATGCCGGAATACGCCAAGGCCTGGGGCTACCCAATGCCGGAAGCGCTGGCGATAGGCGAACTGTGGATGGCGAAAAAGCTCTATCCTTCCCGCTACCGGAACGTCGATGTCGATGCGAAAGCGCAGGATTACTATCAACGCTTCTACCGCGTGAAATGGACGCCGAATGCGCAGTAACCTTCACTGGGCCCTGCTGCACGGCGGGCTAACGGCGGCGACGTTGTTTATCGCTATCGCTTCGCTATGCCTGGGGCAGTACCACCTCAGCCTGAATGAGGTCTTTCATGAGCTTACGCATGGCGCGCCCGATAGCGGCATCGCCGGGCAGATAGTCTGGTCAGTCAGACTTCCCAGGGTAGCGATGGCGCTGCTGGCCGGCGGCTCGCTGGGGCTATGCGGCGCGACTTTACAAGGCGTATTCCACAACCCGCTGGTCGACCCGCATATCATCGGCGTGACCTCCGGCTCCGCCTTCGGCGGCACGCTGGCGATCCTGCTGGGTTTTGACATCATATCGATGATGGGGTGTACCTTCTTCTTCGGCCTCGCCGCGCTGGCGTTGGTTTATCTGATTGCCAGGCTGCAAGGGCGTGAAAACACGCTAGCGCTGATCCTTTCCGGCATTATTCTCAGCGGTTTCTTTGCCGCGCTGGTCAGCCTGATGCAGTACCTTGCCGACACGGAAGAAACCCTGCCGAATATCGTTTTCTGGCTGCTCGGCAGCTTTGCCACCGCTAACTGGCATAAAGTGCTGTCCATGGCGCTGCCGGTCGCCGTCGCCGCCGCTATCCTGCTAAAGCTGCGCTGGCGTATCAACCTGCTGGCGCTGGATGATAAAGATGCGCGCGGTCTTGGCGTTTCGGTGACCACATTGCGCCGCGGAGTGTTGGTTTGCTGCGCGGTGCTGGTCGCCGCCCAGGTCGCGGTCAGCGGCAGCATCGCCTGGGTTGGGCTGGTGATTCCGCATCTGGCGCGCCTGCTGGTTGGTGCCGATCACCGCCGACTGCTGCCAACGGCATTCTGGCTCGGCGGCGCGTTTATGGTGGTGGTGGACGACCTGGCGCGCACCTTAACCCAGGCGGAGATTCCGATTGGCATTATTACCGCCCTGCTCGGCGCGCCGCTGTTTACCCTTTTACTCATTCGGTCCCAACGCCGCGGAGTGGCCCAATGAACATTTCATTATCACTGGACACCCTGCGCTATGGCCATCGTCAGCCGCTCTTCTCCCCACTATCAATGCAGTGCCGTCACGGGCAAATCTGGGCGATACTGGGCGCCAATGGTCGCGGCAAAAGCACGCTACTGGATACCCTGACCGGCGTTCTGCCGCCGCTCGGCGGAAAGTTTAGCGTAGAAGGCGGCATCGCCATCGTGCCGCAGTCGTTTCGTCCGGCATTCGGCTGGCAGGTACGCGATGTAGTACTGATGGGGCGCGCCCGCCACGTCGATCTGTTCGCGCAGCCGGGGCCGGAAGATGAACGGGAGGTTCAACAGGCGCTGGCGCAGTTGGGGATCGCCGCGCTGGCCAATCGGCTTTTTCGCGCCCTGTCCGGCGGACAGCAGCAGTTGGCGCTCATTGCCCGCGCGCTGGTCAGTGAGAGTCAGAATATCCTGTTAGACGAACCCTGCTCAGCGCTGGATCTGTCCAATCAACAGATTGTGTTACAGCTGATTAGCGACCTTGCTCATCGGCAGAAACGCACCGTGATGTTCACCACCCATGATCCGACTCACGCGCTGCAGGTCGCCAGCCATACCCTGCTGCTGTTACCCGGCGGCGAATGGCTGGCGGGAGAGTCGTTCGCGGTGCTCAGCGAGACAAACCTGCGGCGCGCCTACGGGCTGCCGGTCCACAAAATCGATCATCCCGGTAGCGAGGTGCCGTTACTGGCGCCTCAATTTACGATCCATCGTTAACGGCCAAAAAACCTGCCGCGCGCAGAAAATTCTGCCCTTCCTCAGCGGTAATAAAGCGCCGTAGCTGCCGCGCGGCGGCGCTCTCCTCAATTTCTGCCAGCTGATATTCGCAGCGAATATTCCACGGCTCGGGAATGAGTAACGTGCGAAACTGCGCGCTCTCCGTCATCTGAACCGCATAGTGGGCGTAGCCGATAAACAGATCGGCAAAGTCTTCGCCAATTAGCCATGCCCCTGCGGTAGCGCCCGACGGTACAGTGAGCGACGCCCGACCGCCGACCAGCTGTTGCGCCCGGGCCATCAACGTCCGTCCGAGGCCCGGATAGCTGGCCTCAAGACGGGCAAAAAGCTGCCAGGTGTAATCACCGGAAGGATCGCAGCCCGGCGTCGAGGTCGCCAGCCGCAGCCGAGAATCGTGCAGTAACGCCAGCCAGTCAGCGCGATCGGTATCAGGCGTGCGGCGCACGGTCAGCATCAGTCGGTTAGCGGCAAACGAACAGCATTTTATCGCAAGCCCGGCTTGCAGCAGCGCCTGAGGGTGTTCGGTATTCGCACAGGCGAACAGCGAGCAGCGTTCGCCGCCTTCAATGCGTTCGCGCAGCAGGCCGGCCGGGCCGAACTGCGCCTCGACCTGAATGCCGCTAAGCTGCTGAAATCGCGCCAGCAGCGGGAGGAAAGCGCTTTTCAGGCTTCCCGCCGCCAGCAGCGTCAATGAAGGGGTCATCACACGAATCGCTATAAAGATGAAAATATAGCGCCAGGATAACGCCTTTTTTGTTGATTCAGTAGCGAATTTCCGCCCGTTCGCGCAGCTGTTCCGGCGTCGCCACCGGCAGTTGGAAGAACTCGAGATAGGCCGGAATCATTTCGAACAGCATATCGGTACCGCGCTGAATCGGACACCCCAGCGCCTGCGCCTCCCGCAGTAGCGGAGTATATTCAACGCTCATCACCACCTCGCCGACCCAGGTGCGCGGCGACAGGCGAGAAACGTCCAGCGGTAGCGGATCATCCGCTTTCATGCCTAGCGGCGTGGCGTTGACCACCAGATCCTGCGCGGCGGGATCGCGCTGCATCAGAACGATCTCCAGACGCGGATAGTGCTGATGCAGCCGCTGCGCCAGCGCCTCGGCGGCGGATAAAGAGGTATCGAACAGCGTCAAGGTACTAACCCCTGCGGCCGCCAGCGATGCGGCAATCGCCGAGCCGACGCCGCCGCAACCGAACACCTGCGCCCGCGCCCCTTGTGGTTGAAAGCCCTTGCGCTTAATCCCCAGCACAAAGCCTTCGCCATCGAACATATCGCCGCGCAGGCTGCCGTCGGCTTCGCGGCGGATGGCATTGCAGGCGCCGGCGATTGCCGCCGTCGGGCTCAGTTGGTCTACCAGCCCGCAGGTCGCCATTTTATGCGGCATGGTGACCAGCGCGCCGACGATGTTAGTCATGGAAAACAGCGCTGGCACCAGCGCCGCGTAATCCTCCGGCTTCACCCCCATCGGCACCACTTTGACGTCCGCCTCGCAATGGGCCAGCCATGGGTTATAAATCATCGGCGCTTTAAAACTGGCGGTCGGATAACCAAGATGCGCTATCAGCCGCGTATGACCACTAATGATCATGCCCTACTCCTGTTGTTACTGCGAAAGTTCGATGCGTTTGACATCGCCAAGGATAAACAGATAGGCCACTACGCCAAGCAGCGCCGCGCCGCCGATATAGACCAGCGCGTAGAAAAAACTACCGGAAGCGGCAACGATAAAACCGATAATCAGCGGCGTGAGGATCCCCGCCAGATTGGTGCAGAAATTAAAGATGCCGGCGGTTATCCCGCCCATCCCCTGCGGCGCGATATCGGAAATTAATGTCCAGCCTAGGCCGACCATTCCCTGGCCAAAGAAGGCAAATGACATCATCAGGATCACCGCCAGGTCGCTCGGCAGCCAGTTGGCGGAAATAATGCTGCTGGCCATCATCAGCCCGACGACGATAGGCAGCTTACGCGCCAGATTGGCCGAACCGGTGGCTTTCAGCAGCTTGTCGGAGAGCCAGCCGCCAAACAGCACGCCACCCGCCGCGGCGAGAAACGGCAAGATGGCGAAGAAGCCTACTTTCAACCACGCCATGTGGCGCTCGGTCGCCAGGTACGTTGGAAACCAGGTCAGAAAGAAGACCAGCACGGTATTACCGGCGAATTGACCGACGCTGGCGCCAATCACCTGTCGTTTTGCCAACAGCTGGCGCACCAGCGGCCAGCTAAAAGCGTTTTGCTGCTGCTGCGCGCTAGCCAGTCCGCCGCCGCGAAGAATATGTTCGCGTTCACTGTCGCTCAGGCGGCTGTCCTGATGGGGTTCGCGGTAGCAACGCCACCAGACCAGCGCGAACAGGATGCCAACAACCCCGACGCTGATAAACAGCGCGCGCCAGCCGAAGCTGCCCATAATCCAGAACAGCAGCGGCGAGAAACAGGCCAGCCCGAGATATTCACCGACGGTGTAGACCGCCGTGGCCTTCGCGCGCTCCTGCTGTGGAAACCAGGTACTCACTACCCTGCTGTTCACCGGAAAACAGGGCGCTTCACTGACGCCAAGCCCGAAGCGACACAGCAACAGCGTTTTTAAGCCAATCGCCATACCGTGAAATAAGGTGAACAGCGACCACAGCGCCAATGAGAGGAAATAGGTCACCTTATTGCCGAAACGATCGAGGAAAATACCGCCGGGGATTTGCGCCAGCGCGTAGGTCCAGGCAAAGGCCGAAAAGACAATTCCCATAATGGCGGCATCAATGCCGAGCTCGGCGGTCAGTTTCGGCGCGGCAATACCGAGCACCGTGCGGTCGAGATAGTTAATCATCGTGCCGACGGCCAGCAGCGCCAGGATCCCGATACGCCGCCGGGAGCGAGGCGCGGTGGTCGCGGTATCCGCCGCCGTCGCCTGGTTATGGCTATAAGAGTTCATAGTCGTTTCCTGTCTTGAGTACAGATGAATGTTGTTATTGTGTTTGCGATGTTGTGTTGTGAACCATTTGCTACGTTTAACTGTACTGCATCGCCGAAAGGCGGACGGCGGCATTTACCGCGCCGTACTGGGCGTAACCGTCGCGCCGTTCGGTCAATTCGAAGAAGAAACGCCCCGCCGCGAATGGACGGGTATAAAGGTGGAGGAATTCGCCGCCGCGGGTATCACGGTCGTAGAGAATTTGCAGGCATCGCAGCGTCTCTACCTGCGACTCTCCACCGAAGCGCGCCAGCAGATCCTCATAGTAATTCGCCGGGATCGGTAGCGCGTTCAGCGCGGCCTGCGGCAGATTTTCGAGCGTTGCGGGTAAATCGCGACAGGCAAAAGCGGCGTGCTGTAGCCCGGCACCCTGATAACAGGCGACCGAACGCGCTATCTGCGTGGCTCGACTTTGCGAAATATTCAGCGCCAGACGGATATCGCCCTGCGGGCTATGAACCGCCAGGCTGCGCACCAGGCCGTATGGGTCGGGCAACGTCTGTTCGTGTTCGAGACTGAAGCCGAAAACCGTACGGAAAAAGATAATCCAGTTGTCGCGGCTATCGGCCTCCATGCCTAACGCCAGATGGTCAATACCGCAGTAGTCGTCGCGCGGCGCGTCTGCCTGCAAATGAAAATCGCGGGCGTAGATGTCGTCACCGGTTTCAACCAGGTAGATCAGGCTGCCATCCGGGGCGCAAACCGCCGGGATCGAACTCTCATTAGGACCGGCATCCCCCTGCCAGGTGGCATAACCGTAGGCGCGGGCGCGCTCCACAACCGGTGCGCTGTGGCTCACCCGCAGCGCCATTGCGCACAACGAGATGCCGTGGCGCTGATGAAAATGGTCGGCCCAGCTGTGCGGCTGCGCGTTAACAATCACCCGCGCCTCGCCATTACGCCAGAGCGCAACCTGCTTGGAACGATGCTTGCCCTGAAGCTTAAAACCCAACTGCGCCAGGCGCTGGCCAAGCGCGACAGACTCCGCCGGACTGGCGGCGAACTCAATAAACTCCAGACCGTCATAGTGCGGTAGCGCAGGTGGCGAAAATAACGCCGCGTCGCTATCCGCAAGCTGCCGACGGGTCTGCTCTTCGAGCCACAGCAATGAACGGTAGCCATCTTTTGCCGTGGCACCCGTGGGTGAGGCGCGAAAGCCGTCATTGAAAATCTCCAGCGACCAGGGTCCGCGATAGCCGCAGCGCGTCAGTTCACAGGCGAAATCCACCAGCGGCAGTTGCCCCTGGCCCGGGAAGCAGCGGAAATGACGGCTCCATTCGAGGACATCCATCTTCATCAACGGCGCGTCGGCCAACTGCAGGAAGGTGATTTTCTCAACCGGCACCTCGGCAAGGCCTTGTAGATCATCACCGAGCGACAGAATATGGAAACTATCAAGAACGATGCCCATCGCCGGGCTGTTAACCCGCAGCACCCGTTCCCATGCCTGACGCCAGCGGTTAACGTGAGTACCCCACGCCAGCGCTTCGTAGCCAATGACAACCCCCTCCTGCTCGGCGAGATCGGCCAGCGCGCGCAGGTCGGCGACCTGCAGTTCGATATCGGCCGAACAGTCCGGCTGGACGTTGCTACAGAGCAGCATGGTGTCGCAACCCAGTTCATGCATCAGGGCGAATTTCCGCTTCGCCCGCTGCAGGTTAGCGGCAAACTGCGCGCGGCTGGCGCCCTCGAAATCGCGAAAGGGTTGAAAAAGGGTGATTTTTAGCCCTAATTCAGCGGCAAGGTTGCGAATATCGCGCGGCGTGCCCGTATAATAGAGCAGATCGTTTTCAAAGATTTCAACGCCCTGATAACCGGCCGCGGCGATAGCGTGCAGCTTTTCGGGTAAAGTTCCGGATATCGAGACGGTAGCGATGGAACGCAACATAAGAGTCCTCGGGTCATCATTCGACATGAGCACTGACTATGTATCATTTGGTTCACAGGCGCCAGATTTGGTTGCTAAATTGTGATCATTATGTGTATTTTTTGTCTCCATAGAAAAAGGAGTCGTTATGTCCCTCGTTGCTCATGATGAAGCACAATCCCTGAAAGAGCGCATCTTTGCCGCCGCCATCACCGTGTTTGCCGAATATGGCCTCCCCGGCGCGCGTATGGAGCAGATAGCCATCGAGGCGCAAACCACCAAGCGCATGGTGGTCTACTACTTCAAGAGCAAAGAGCAGCTGTACCAGGCGGTACTGCAACATGTGTATGCGCGGATCCGTGAAACGGAACAACAGCTGGGGCTGGAGCACCTGCCGCCGGTCGAGGCGCTGGTGCAATTGGTGAAATGGAGCGTGCGCTATCACGCCACTCACGCCGACTACATGCGAGTTATCTGTATGGAAAACATGCAGCGCGGCAAGTGGTTGAAGGGTTCCGGGGAGCTGAAACCGCTGAACCGTACCGCGCTGTCGATTATCGAAGATATTCTGCAACGCGGCCAGCAACAGGGGATTTTCCAGGCCGGTCTGCAGGCGCGCGACGTGCATCGGCTGATCAGTAGTTTTAGCTTCTATCAGGTATCGAATTTTTATACTTTTAGCAGCCTGTATCTCGACGATCCGCTGCCTGAAATCGACGACGAAGCAATGGTTTCACACCACTGCGAGATTGCGGTAAAAGCGGTGATTCGGTTCGTTATCTCTTAAGCATTACTTATGTCGGGGCGCGGGGTTTAGTGCCCCGACAACGCGTGAATCACCCTTTCCATCGCCTCGCGGGTGAGCGCTGAACGTTCAATTTTGCTATTTGCCAGCGCGGTGCGTACGACACCGGCAATAACAATATGTTTCGGCTCCTGACCAAGATCGCGCATTTCCAATACCACCTTACCCACTACGCGGCACATTTCCTGATAGAGTTCGTCGTCTTTCGCTTTATTTCCCATTATTAAGACTCGTAAATTATCATTATCAATCAATTCATTATTGATACGATTTTATAATAAAGCAAACTGCGCTATTTTTTTCCACTCAATGAAGCGTTTTACTGCCTTTAATAGGTTTGTAAATATCATAAAACGCCGTTTAATCTGATCCGCTGCGGCAAAAGTGTGTTGCAGCTTCGCGAGCGAATCGTGTGAATTTTGTTACATTAATCACACTAAAAATGAAACGCCGTTTTTATTTTCCTTTTTCGTTTCGGCAGCGTATAATGCGCCTCGATTCTTTCTTGAATGGTTTCAGCGCATTGGACTGCACAAAAAAACGTACAAAACATTGCCACTTTTCCTGGGCTGAACCGCCAGCACACATTCTTCTGCACGCTCTTTTGTTGTCACCTATCCTTAGAGCGTGGCATTGCAACTTTCGTAACACAGGTTTGACTCCGCGGCAGTGCGCCCCCGGAGCGAGATTTCCATATCCTTCACAACTTAAAGACTAAGACTGTCATGAAAAAGACCAAAATTGTTTGCACCATCGGTCCGAAAACCGAATCCGAAGAGATGTTGACCAAAATGCTGGACGCGGGCATGAACGTCATGCGTCTGAACTTCTCTCACGGCGACTATGCGGAACACGGTCAGCGCATCCAGAACCTGCGCAATGTGATGAACAAAACCGGTAAGAAAGCCGCAATCCTGCTGGACACCAAAGGGCCGGAAATCCGCACCATCAAGCTGGAAGGCGGCAACGACGTCTCCCTGAAAGCGGGCCAGACCTTTACCTTCACCACTGATAAATCCGTAATCGGCAACAATGAAATCGTTGCGGTGACCTACGAAGGCTTCACCACCGACCTGAGCGTCGGCAACACCGTACTGGTCGACGATGGTCTGATCGGTATGGAAGTGACCGCAATCGAAGGTAACAAAGTTATCTGTAAAGTGCTGAACAACGGCGACCTCGGCGAGAACAAAGGCGTTAACCTGCCGGGCGTTTCTATCGCTCTGCCGGCGCTGGCTGAAAAAGACAAGCAGGACCTGATCTTCGGTTGTGAGCAAGGCGTTGATTTCGTAGCCGCTTCCTTTATCCGTAAGCGTTCTGACGTGGTTGAAATCCGCGAGCACCTGAAGGCGCACGGCGGCGAAAACATCCAGATCATCTCCAAAATCGAAAACCAGGAAGGCCTGAACAACTTCGACGAAATCCTCGAAGCGTCTGACGGCATCATGGTTGCTCGTGGTGATATGGGCGTTGAAATCCCGGTAGAAGAAGTTATCTTCGCGCAGAAGATGATCATCGAAAAATGTATCCGCGCGCGCAAAGTCGTTATCACCGCGACCCAGATGCTGGATTCCATGATCAAAAACCCACGTCCGACCCGCGCTGAAGCAGGCGACGTCGCTAACGCCATCCTCGACGGCACCGATGCCGTTATGCTGTCCGGCGAATCCGCGAAAGGTAAATACCCGCTGGAAGCCGTTACCATTATGGCGACCATCTGCGAGCGTACCGACCGCGTGATGACCAGCCGTCTGGATTACAACAACGACAACCGTAAACTGCGCATCACCGAAGCGGTTTGCCGCGGCGCAGTTGAAACCGCTGAGAAACTGGAAGCGCCGCTGATTGTCGTCGCCACCCAGGGCGGTAAATCCGCACGCGCCGTGCGTAAATACTTCCCGGACGCCACTATCCTTGCGTTGACCACCAACGAAACCACCGCCCGTCAGTTAGTCCTGAGCAAAGGTGTAGTACCGCAGCTGGTGAAAGAGATCGCCTCTACTGATGATTTCTACCACCTGGGTAAAGAGCTGGCGCTGCAGAGCGGCCTGGCGCGTAAAGGCGACGTGGTTGTGATGGTTTCCGGCGCGCTGGTTCCAAGCGGCACCACTAACACAGCCTCCGTGCACGTGCTGTAATAATTTACAGGTTATTTTATCTTTTTTTAAAGCGCTCCAGTCGGGGCGCTTTTTTTTATTCATTCACTAGCTGTTCTTAATAAAAATGCAAATCGGATTTTACTATTTAATAAGAGATTATCTAAGATGAATCCGATGGAAGCCTTCTGTTTTCACAGCGCTTTTTAAACTAGATCTACGAATTCGATGCTTCTTTGAGCGAACGATCAAAAATAAGTGCATTCGGGTAAAAAAAATATTCTCATCCCAAAAAAGTTTGTGTAATACTTGTAACGCTACATGGAGATTAACTCAATCTAGAGGGTATTAATAATGAATCGTACTAAACTGGTACTGGGCGCGGTAATCCTGGGTTCTACTCTGCTGGCTGGTTGCTCCAGCAATGCTAAAATCGATCAGCTGTCTTCTGACGTTCAGACTCTGAACGCTAAAGTTGACCAGCTGAGCAACGACGTGAACGCAATGCGTTCTGACGTTCAGGCTGCTAAAGACGACGCAGCTCGCGCTAACCAGCGTCTGGACAACCAGGCTCACTCTTACCGTAAGTAAGAGTTCTGGTAATAAAAATGGCGCACATTGTGCGCCATTTTTTTTGCCTGTTGTTTTACCCTACTGCGTCAGTTTAGTGTCATTCTGCTGGCTGTTCTGTGCCGACAGCTCGGTCGTCGCGCTGCCCGCCCCTTCAGAAACCACCACCGGATAGCCCGCTCTTCGCGACAGCGCTTTTTTCAGCTGCAGGTCATCCACCGCTTTATCGTCAGAAAAGGCGTGAAACGCGGCAGGAAGCGTGTAAGAGATTGTCCGGGTATTTTCCCCTTCAGTTTGCGAAAGCGGCCTGTGGACCTCTACATAGCGTTTACCATCGGGTTCTACCGCGAACTTCACCGGCTGATTGATAATCCGTACCGGCGTGCCGGTGCGCACCTGGCTGAACAGCGCCTTGATGTCGTCAGCGTTCATTCGCATACAGCCGGAACTCACCCGTAGCCCGACGCTATCAGGCGCATTAGTGCCGTGGATCAGATACTCGCCGTTACCGTAGGCCAGTCGCAGCGCGTAGCGGCCTAATGGGTTATTGGGCCCGGCGGGGATCACTGGCGGCAGCTTAATGCCCTTCTCCAGCGAGCGCGCGCGAATACCGGCAGTCGGCGTCCAGGTCGGGTTAGGGATTTTCTGCCCGACGCGGGTGGTCATCTCCGGCGTTTCCAGCCCCAACTGGCCAATGCCGAGCGGATAAACCTGCACCTGATTTTGCCCCGGCGGGAAATAGTACAGCCGCAGCTCGGCCAGGTTGACGACAATGCCTTCACGCGGGACATCCGGCAGCAGCATCTGCGATGGGATTAAGACCCGTGTGCCCGGCTTCGGCTGCACCGGCGCAATCGTATCGTTGGCTTCAAGAATCAGCATCGCCGCCGTGTCGAAATGGCGGGCGATAGCCTGCAGGTTGCGATCCCCTTCCTGTACCGTCCAGTATTGGTTTTGGCCAATCAAACGGCTGTTGGCTGGGGGAAGCGGATAATCGACAGCCCAGGCGCCGTGCTGCGCGCTCAGAGCTGCGAGAAGGGTCATTGCGATGAGAGACGCGCGTTTCATACTGAGATTCCTTCTTTCGCTGATAAAACGCCAGGATCTGCGCGGCGACGAAAGCGTTCGCCTTCGTCGCACGTAACAGAATGAAATCTACCTGTTTATTCTAGCTAAGATTTGTGGCTTTCGCGCGAATTGCGCGGATCATCGCTTCAAGGCCCTGCGAGCGGGAGGGGGTAAGATGTTGGGTCAACGCCATTTTTTCAAACCACGGGCGTACATCGAATTCGCTAATATCCTGCGCGGTCATGCGGTCATAAAGGATGAATACTACCGCAATCAGCCCTTTGACGATGGCCGCATCGCTATCGCCGCGTAGGGTAATCACGCCGGATGACTCCTGCTCCATCACGATCCACACCTGGCTTTGGCAGCCCTGAATAATATTCTGCGCGATGTGTTCTTCCGCGCTGAGCGGCGCCAGGCGTTGGCCGAGTTCAATGATGTAGAGATACTTCTCTTCCCAGTTAGCGCAGCGAGAAAAGTTGCGCAGCAATTTGTCTTTGTCTGGTAATGCCGCCATAGTCGCGTCCTTTAACCCAGTAATTTGTGGATCCGCTGCAGCCCGGCCACCAGCCGATCCACCTCTTCCATCGTATTGTACATCGCCAGCGATGCCCGGCACATCGCCGGAACCTGATAGAACGCCATCAGCGGCATCGCGCAATGGTGTCCGGTACGCACCGCGATACCGTAGTTATCGAGAAAACTGCCGACATCGTAGGCATGATGTTTCCCGAGGTTAAAAGCGATGACGCCCAAACGATGTTGCGGGCCGTAAAGCGTCAAATCCGGCACCTTTTTCAGCTCCTGCAAGGCATAGCGCATCAGCGTCTGCTCATATTCGCCGATCTGCTCAAGCCCAATCTCGCTGACGTAGTCCAACGCGGCGCCGAGGCCAATAATTCCACCGGTATTCGGCGTGCCGGCTTCAAAGCGCCACGGCGCTTTCGCCCAGGTGGTGCCCTCCCTCAGGCTGACGGTGGCAATCATCGACCCACCGCCTTCCCACGGCGGCATCTCCTGTAGCAACGATTCTTTGGCGTACAGCACGCCGATACCGGTCGGCCCGTACAGCTTATGCGCCGAGAAGACGTAAAAATCGCAATCCAGCGCCTGCACATCCACTGGGTGATGCATCACCGCCTGCGCGCCATCCACCAGCACCTTCGCGCCATGCTGATGCGCCAACGGGATCAGCGCCGATAGCGGGTTTTCTGTCCCCAGTACGTTCGACACCTGGGTTATCGCCAGCAGCCGGGTGCGGTCGTCAAATAGACCGGGAATAACATCGAGTTGTAAAGTACCGTCCTGGTTGAGCGGGATCACTCTTAGCTCGGCGCCGACGCGGGCGCAGAGCATCTGCCACGGCACGATATTGGCGTGGTGTTCCATTTCGCTGACGATAATATTATCGCCGGCCCCGACGTTAGCCCCGCCCCAGCTATTGGCTACCAGATTGATGCCTTCGGTGGTACCCCGTACGAACACCAGCTCTTCCGGCGAACGGGCATTAAGGAAAACTGCCGCCTGCTGGCGTACCTGCTCCATCCGCGACGTCGCTTCGGCGCTCAGGGTATGGATACCACGATGGACGGCAGCGTAACCATGGCGATAAAACTCGGCTTCGGCGTTAATCACCGCTTCCGGTTTCTGCGCGCTGGCGGCGCTATCGAGATAAACCAATGGTTGGCCGTTAACCTCGCGGCTCAACACCGGGAAATCGGCGCGCAGGCGTTCTACTGAAAATGTCATGCATCCCCTCCCGGCAGGCGCTTGCCAATGCGCGCCAACACCTGTTGTTTCAGCGCGTCATCGCTAATGGCTTCAGTAAGTTCGGCGGCGAAGGCGTAAAGGATCATCTGCTGCGCCGCCTGTTGTTCGATGCCGCGCGAGCGCAGATAGAACAGCTGTTCGTCATCAATACGACCGACGGTGGCGCCGTGGCTGCATTTGACGTCGTCAGCGTAAATTTCCAGCTGCGGTTTGGTATCGACTTCCGCCAGCCTTCCCAACAACAGATTGTTATTGGTCATCTGACCATCGGTTTTCAGCGCGTGTTTCGCGACGTTAATCAGGCCATTAAATACCGCCCGCCCCTTATCGCTGACGATGGTTTTGTGTAGTTGACGGCTGTTGCAGTAGCCAACGCGGTGATCGAGCCAGGTACGGCTGTCGCAGACCTCGTTTTTCACCGGCATCGCCAGCGAGTTAATGCGCAGATTGCTGTTTTCACCGGCCAGACGGGTGCTGGTATGGTGTCGTAACACCGCGCCGCCCAGCAGGAAGCTGCTGCTGAATGCCGAAGCATCGCGGCCAAGCAGCAGATCGTTATGGGCGAAGTGGTAGCTTTGCCCATTTTCAAACGCCAGCTTGATATGCTGCAGATGGGCGTTATCCGCCACTGCCATGGTCAGGCGTCCGCCGGTGAAATGCCGCTGCTCATCAAGGCTAATATAGTGTTCGATGATGGTCGCCTGCGCCCCGCTCTCCAGCGCCAGATGATGGCGATAGTGAGCGGTATTAAGCTCGTCGCCGGCGAGTCCGCTGGTAATATGCATCAGCAGCAGCGGTTTCTCCGGGCGCTGATTGCGCTTCACGTCGATGCGGGTTACCGTCTGCGCCAGACTTTCGGTGAGATGAAGAAACACTTCCGGCTGTACCGCATCCGGCAGATGCTGGCGCTGGTTATCAACGCTAACGTCAAAACCGCTAGCGGTGAGATCGTCGCTGAGCGCCGGGCTGAAGCGGCCATCAATAAACACCATCCGCCAGGCGTCGAGGTTGAGCGCCAGCGCGTCGCGCTGCGCCACGCTGAGTGTAGCCGGAGTCGCAACAAACGTGCCGCTAAGCAGCGCGTCCAGCGGTGTGTATTTCCAGTTTTCATGTTTGCGCGTCGGCAACCCCAGGCGCAACAGCTGTTGCAAATGCTGATTGGCCTGCGGCGTGCGTTCTTCGCCCTGTGCTTCAAACAGATGATGCCACTGCTGCAGCGCGTTACTGCTGTTCGGTAAGCCAGCCATAGCCCTGCTCCTCCAGTTGTTTAACCAGAGTGAAATCGCCCGACTTGACGATTCGCCCCTGATACAGCACGTGGACATAATCCGGTTTGATGTAATCAAGGATACGCTGATAGTGGGTGACGATAATAAAGGCGCGTTTGCCGTCACGCAGTGAGTTAACCCCCTCCGAGACAATCTTCAGGGCATCAATATCCAGCCCGGAATCCGATTCATCGAGGATACACAGCTCGGGCTCAAGCACCGCCATTTGCAGAATATCGTTGCGTTTTTTCTCGCCGCCGGAGAAACCGACGTTCACCGAACGAGTTAGCAGATCTTCCGGCATCTTCAGCAGTTTGATCTTCTCTTCCATTAAATCCTGGAAATCGAAACGATCCAGCGCCTCCAGGCCGCGATAGGCGCGTACGGCGTTGAGCGCGGTTTGCAGGAAAAACTGATTACTGACGCCTGGGATTTCCACCGGATACTGAAAAGCCATAAAAATGCCCTCCCCGGCGCGATCCTCCGGGGCGAGTTCGAGCAGGTCTTTGCCCTTAAACTCGACGCTGCCGCCGGTGACTTCGTAATCCTCCCGTCCGGCGAGGGTAGCCGAGAGCGTACTTTTCCCTGAGCCGTTAGGGCCCATGATCGCGTGGACTTCGCCGGGGCGCACCTCAAGGTTCAGCCCGCGCAGGATCTCTTTGTCTTCTACGGCGACTTGCAAATCTTTAATACTTAACATCTTTTTTCCTTAATTATCAGCCGACGCTATGTTCAAGGCTAATAGCCAGCAATTTTTGCGCTTCGACGGCGAACTCCAGCGGCAATTCTGAGAACACGTCTTTACAGAATCCATTGACGATCATTGAGATCGCATCATCTTCGCTAATACCCCGCTGCAGGCAGTAAAACAGCTGGTCTTCACCAATCCGCGAGGTGGTGGCTTCGTGTTCCAGCTGGGCGCTGTTATTGCGGCATTCGACATACGGGAAGGTATGCGCCCCGCAGTCCGGGCCGATCAGCATCGAATCGCACTGGGTGAAGTTCCGGGCGTTCGTCGCGGTCGGCATAATTTTGACCAGTCCGCGATAGCTATTCTGGCTGTGTCCGGCGGAGATCCCTTTCGAGATGATGGTCGAACGGGTGTTCTTGCCGATATGGATCATTTTGGTCCCGGTATCCGCCTGCTGATGGCCGCTGGTCAGCGCCACCGAGAAGAATTCGCCGATCGAGTTATCGCCGCGCAGAATACAGCTCGGGTATTTCCAGGTAATGGCCGAGCCGGTTTCCGATTGGGTCCACGACATCTTGCTGTTTTCGCCTTCGCACAGCGCGCGCTTGGTGACGAAATTAAGGATGCCGCCGGTATTGTTGTCGCCGGGGAACCAGTTCTGCACGGTGGAGTACTTCACTTCCGCATCTTTATGAATGATGACTTCAACCACCGCCGCATGCAGCTGATAGCTGTCGCGTACCGGCGCCGAGCAGCCTTCGATATAGCTCACGTAGCTACCCTCGTCGGCGACCAGAATCGTACGTTCAAACTGACCGGTTTTCTCGGCGTTGATGCGGAAATAGGTCGACAGCTCCATCGGACAGCGCACACCTTTCGGCACGTAGATAAAGGTGCCATCGGAAGCGACCGCGGCGTTCAGCGCAGCGAAGAAGTTGTCGTTGCCCGGCACTACGGTACCGAGATACTTTTTCACCAGTTCCGGATGATCGTGAATCGCTTCGCCAAAGGAGCAGAAGATGATCCCCTGCTCCGCCAGCTTCTCGCGATAGGTGGTTGCCACCGATACCGAGTCGAAAATGGCGTCCACCGCGACTTCTTTGCCTTCGCGTACCGGTACCCCGAGCAGGTTAAAGGCTTCCTCGACTTCATTTGTCAGGAAGGTGTTTGCCCCGGTCTGTTGCACCGCGCCGGGCTCCGAGGCGCAGGTCTCGTCGCAGTTGCCGCAGGATGGCGCCGAGTAGTAGCTGTAATCCTGATAATTAAGCTTATCGTAATGCGCTTTCAGCCAGTGCGGCTCCTCCATCTCCTGCCAGGCCTTAAAGGCGTTGAGACGAAATTCGAGCATCCACTCCGGTTCATTACGACGAGCGGAAATCGCGCGTACCACCTCTTCATTAATGCCTTTGGCCAGCTCATCGGTTTGTAGCTGGGTAAAAAAGCCTTCTTTATAGTTGAGCGGGCCGCCGGTCCAGCTTTTGACATCGTCAGTTGCTTCAGTATTTCGAGACATAGTTACTCCGCCTGAACCCCGAAGCTTTCGCCGCAGCCGCATTCGTGCTGCGCTTTCGGGTTATGAAACTTGAATATTTCATTTAAGCCTTCGCGAACATAATCCAGTTCAGTACCGTCAATGAACGGCATCGCCTGCAGCGGCGCAAACAGCTTGGCACCGTCGCGTTCAAACAGCAGATCGTCGTCCGCCGGCTCGGCAATCATTTCAAGCACGTAGCCAAAACCGGCGCAGCCGCTGGTTTTAATCCCCAGGCGCAGTCCCTGTTTGTCCGGCTGTTTGTGCATCAGATCGCGAATATGGGCCGCCGCAGCGGGGGTCATCGTTAGCCCCTGCCAGTTGAAATCGTCAGGATTAAAGGTGTTTGTTTGTAGTTCCATCGCTCTACCTCATCGAGTGCCGCCATCGGGCCATACCCTCATGTTAGTGATAATGATTATCACTTCAACCCTGCCGGAGCAGGGGTATTCGGCCATTTCGCCCGTTTCTGCGCTTTTCTATAAGCATAGACCCTGGTGAAGGGGTTATCAGGAAGCAATTCTTATATTTAATAGATTGATAAATAATAAGTTATTGAGAATAAGAGCACAGGCGAAGCGGCAATGGAAAAGATGTATCGAAAATACCGATTTATGCGATAGAGACCGGAAATGGCACTTTTCGTCAGTGTTGGGGATATGAAGGGGGTTAATCTACCGCAGAAAATCACAGGATAAGCAGGTCGTTCATAAAGGAACTCTAATGACGAAGGTCACCAAATTTAGTTCGCTCGCGGTTTTGGCTGTCGTGTTGTGCGGGATATATAAAACCGCGTCGATTGCCATGGCGGCTAGCGCCGATTACTCGCGCGCGGACTGGCTCACCTTCTATCTGATTGCACCGAGCGAAGTTAAACATGCCCCCCTCATCAATGACAGCACGCCGATTCACTTCAGGGCTGCTGATGGCGCCTCCCCCCAGATAGACGAGATTGAATACGCCAGGGATACGGACGAAAACATCTTGTCTGAATACCTACGCGCTTTAGGTTATCGCCAGGAAAAAGATCCGGTATTCGGCACCCGCTGGTCTTTGCAAGGCACCGATAAAAGCGCCTATATTGCTGCGACTGAAAATTCAATCAGGCTGACGTTTACGGATTGAAATACCTGAGACAACGGATAGCAGCTGGCGTTGTCGAACTCCCATCTTACTTTCGCAAACAAGCAACATACTTTTCCCCGCTGCGACAGACGATCTCCCCGGCGTTATTCAGAATCTCCCGCCCCTCGAACGCGCCGTAGATTTGGCTGAATTTCACGCCAGCAAGGCGATGAATGATATCCGTAACCGTTGATGACGGCAGCGGTAGCATATTGGGATAGCTCCACATGAAAGAAACGGCGTTTGCTCCGGGCGCCACCTGGACAATATCGCCGGATAATAGCAGGCCGTCGCCCTGCGCCCAGTGCAGGACGCAGCCACCAGCAAAATGCCCCCCCAGGCGAATCAGACTGGCATCGGCCGTCAGTTGCAGGCTATCGCCCTCCCAAAAGGTAATCCACGGGCTGTCGCGCATGACCCACTGGCGGTCATCCCCGTGCAGATAGATTGGCGCCTTGAACTCCGCCGCCCAATCCTGCATACAACTGTAGTAATGCGGATGCGAGATAGCGATGGCTTTCAGCCCACCCAGCGCGGAAACCAGCGTTTTTGTCGCCTCATCGAGGTTGGCGATGCAGTCCCATAGAATATTGCCCTGCGGCGTACGCAGCAGAAATGCCCGCTGATTAATGGCAAAGCCAGGAATAGTGCGTATGCTAAAAAGCGCGCTGTTATGCTGTTGCCACTTATTGCTGTGCGATGCGGTGAGCTTATTTAATGCAATCCACTGCTGGCCGCCCACCGGAACAAATTGCCGCTCGTCTTCGCATATCGGGCAATGTTGCGGAGGGTTTTCGCTAAATTCATATGAGGTACCACAAGCTTTGCATAGCGTAATCGTCATCTCTTCCTCTCTATTCCAGCATCCGATAACAAGCATGGCACAGCTTATTTTAGCGGTGTGGCAGATTGTGCAGAGCGCAAAAACCTACCTGCTTTGGTAGCGTTCTGTATTTTTTATCGTTTGTCATAACGGGCATAATCGACCGTCAGCAGTATATGAATGATGGACGGGAAAAGAATGCGCAAATTTTCAGCATTACTATTAATGGGGTTATTTACCGGCTGCTCGGTTAACGCGCCGCAAAGCGCGCAATACAATGCCGAATACTCCCAGCGCCAGGATATACGCAAGCGGAACGTATACCGATTTAAGATAAAACCGCTGCAATCCAGCGGCGGAAAATATTGGGGGGCGGATAATTTAACGCAGGTTTTTTACGTCAGTGACAAAAATGCCGCAAGCATTGAATTACGCTTCAATTACCCCACCGCAACGCTACAAGCCTCATCGCTAGACGGGCAAGGGAAAGTAGTAAGCACTCAAACGTTCATCTTGTTAGCCGAATCCGCGACGCCGCCATCGGGTTCGGACACGAAGTACTTATACCTGACGAAAAGTGGCGAGTTACTGAGTAAATGGAAAAACTGTACGCCGGATATGAGCGTAGGCTGTAGCTGGGGTGGACATCAAATATTTATCACCCACAGCGCCGACCTGGCAGTGCAGTATGCAACCGGTGGCGCAGGTTTAGCTTTTCTGCTGATTCCATTTTACAATTCCGAAGCCCGGTTGCAGATTTTCGCCAAAGTGCCAATCGGTGCTGCTGACGAGTAATAGAACGTTCACGTTTTGTGATGTGATCGGTTAATTCTTAAAAGCAGGGTTGGTTTAGGCAGCGTTTACTCATGTACAATTCGCGTCGTTTGTAAATGTTTACCGATGCAAAGTCGGATTATGGTTTACGGGAGCGAGTGTCGTACAGGATGATTGATATCAGTATTATGTCGATGTGCATGGTAGTGCTGCTGGTGATGAGCGTGTTGCTGGAGTAACCCTCCCCCTACTGTTTTTGTCAGCTTATGTTACCCCGGAATTAAACATAAAATTACCTCGCTGCTTCTCCAGCCGGGAAGCAGTCAGGCTGCGCCTTACCATCCTGCAAAACGGAGTTTACGCCCTTTGTCAGGAGGCAGCCGAAAAAATTTGCCAAAATGGGTTCGCCCGCGGGTATCCAGCGGGCTTTTTTTTGTTTACGAGCGTCTGTCGCGGGAATAAAAAAACCGCCGTGGTGAACGGCGGTTTACTGTCTCAGAGTGAATATGCGCTCGGCGTATTAACTCTTCACTTTACGGTAGATAAACAGCACAACGATTGCGCCAATCACCGCCACAACAAAGCTGCCGAAGTTAAAACCGTCAACCTTGCCAAAGCCGAATAACGTACTGATCCAGCCACCGACTACCGCACCGATAATACCGAGGATCACGGTGACAATAAATCCACCGCCGTCTTTGCCCGGCATAATCCACTTAGCCAAAATACCAGCGATCAGACCAAAAATGATCCAGGAAATGATACCCATGGTTAACTCCGTCCTCTTTGTTACCGTGAAAGTATTTCGTAATTAAAATAGTAGCATAATTATAACGAATGATTTAACAAATATATATTTATTAGATGATTGCTTGCCGTTTCGCTAGCCCTGGTCTACAGATTATTCAGTGCTCGTTAATAACGAAAGGGGTGAAGAATGGGGTATTATGTACTGAAAAAGTCTGATAAGAGCGTCCCACAGCCATGGTATTTTCTGCTGAAGGCTGACAACCATGAGACCATCGCCACCAGTGAGATGTATTCATCGAAAGATGCGGCCAAAAAGGGCATCGCCTCGGTGCAGAGAAACGGTGCCAGCGAGGTCATTAAGGACGAAACGCAATAAACAAGAAGGGGATGCAAGTGCATCCCCTTAAATATTCTGCCGACCGTTACACCACGGCGGTGGTCAGTCGTGATGAGCAGCACAAACGCCCCTGCTCATCGGAGATATCGATTTGCCACACCTGATGGCGCGACCCCACATGTAGCGCGGTACAAACCCCACGCACCCGCCCGCTGCGTACCGAACGAATATGGTTGGCATTCACTTCCAGGCCGACCACTTTCTGTTCCCCTTCGGTACACAGATAGCCCGCGACCGAACCCAGCGTTTCAGCAAGAACCACCGATGCGCCGCCGTGGAGCAGGCCAAATGGCTGATGTGTGCGGTGATCCACCGGCATCGTCGCTTCAATGGCGTTATCGCTGATGGCCACAAAGTGAATATCCAGCAGGCCAACCATGTTCCCCTCGCCCATCGCGTTAAGCTGCGCTAGCGAAGCCTGACGTTTCCAAATCATCCGATAATCTCCAGCAGAGCCTGCAGCGGGTGACGCACTCCGCTGCCTTCGATACGCTTCACCTGACTGCGGCAGGAATAACCGGTAGCCAGACAGCGGCTGCGCGGTAAACGCGCCATCGCCTGCTGCCAGGAAAGCGCGTAAATCGCCAGCGAGTTGGCATGGTTTTTCACTTCATGACCATAGGTACCGGCCATACCGCAGCACCCCGTACTGATGTACTCCATTTTCGCCCCAAAACGGGCAAATATTTCCGCCCACTGTTTGGGCGCGGCCGGTAGCGCCGTCACTTCCGTACAGTGGCCAAACAGATACCAGGGTTCGCCGCTATTGTCCTGACCGGCCGATGGCGCTATCGCCTGGGTCAGCCACTCATGCGCCAGCATCACGCGAAAATCGCCGCGTTTCTCGCCCAGCGTCTGGTTATATTCATCGCGATAGCAGAGCACCAGCGCGGGGTCGACGCCAACCATCGGTATATCCAGCCGCGCTACGCGGTTGAGAAAATCAGCGGTTTTCTGCGCGGTACGCGCAAAGCGCGTCAGGAACCCCTTGATATGCTGCGCTTTACCGTTCGGCGAGAACGGCAACAGCACCGGCTGATAGCCAACTTTTTCAATCAGGCGGACAAAGTCAGCCACCACCTGCGCTTCGTAATAGCTGGTAAACGGATCCTGTACCACCAGCACCCTCTTCGCACGCTGTTCGACGCTCATCGCTTCCAGATCCTCAAGCGTGGTATTGGCGGAACGATGGCCTGCCAGCTGCTGCTTGAGCGACGGCACGGAGAGCAACGGTAGATCGACCATGCCGATGTGTTTTTCCGACAGCTTGCGCATCCACGGCTGATTGATAAAGAAGTTGAATGTTTTCGGCGCCTGGGCCATCAGCGGCGCGTAGGACTCGACCGTCGCGACCAGATGGTCGCGTACCGGACGCAGGTAGCGGCTGTGATAAAGCTGCAGGAAGCGGGAGCGGAATTCCGGCACGTCAATCTTAATCGGACACTGGGTTGAACAGGCCTTACAGGCCAGACAGCCGGACATGGCCTCTTTCACTTCATGTGAGAAATCATATTCGCCTTTACGCGCATGCCAGCTGTTGCGGGTACGCTCGATCAGGGCGCGCAGGCTTACACCTTTCTCCGGGAGTTCTTGCTCCAGTTTGTTCGGGTCTATCCCGCGGTCGGCCAGCAGGCGTAACCATTCGCGCACCAGCGTCGCGCGGCCTTTCGGCGAATGGATGCGCTGATTGCTAACCTTCATTGACGGGCACATCGGGCTTTTTACATCGAAGTTAAAGCATAGACCGTTGCCGTTACACTCCATCGCGCCGCGCCAGGCGCTACGCACGGCGATAGGAATTTGGCGATCGTAGGTGCCGCGTTTCACCGCATCGACTTTCATCATCGGCGCGTCAACGCCTTCAGGCGGGCAAATTTTCCCCGGATTCAATCGGTTATCCGGATCAAAAGCGGCTTTCACTTTGCGCAGTTCGCTATATAACTCCTCGCCAAAGAAGGCCGGACTGTACTCGGCGCGGAAACCTTTACCGTGTTCGCCCCACAGCAGACCGCCATATTTGGCCGTCAACGCCACCACCTCGTCGGAGATCTGCTTCATCAGCACCTCCTGCTGCGGATCGCACATGTCCAACGCCGGACGAACGTGCAGCACGCCGGCGTCGACGTGTCCAAACATGCCGTAGCTCAGACCATGTCCGTCGAGTAAAGCACGAAACTCGGTGATGTAATCCGCCAGATGCTCTGGCGGTACGCAGGTATCTTCAGCAAAAGGAATCGGTTTAGCGGCGCCTTTAGCATTGCCCAGTAGACCTACCGCCTTTTTACGCATGGCATAGATGCGCTCGACGCCATCCAGTTCATGACAGACCTGCCAGCCAATCACCCCGGCGGCGCCCTGCGCCATCAGCTCATCAAGACGCTGACACAGGGTGGTTACCTGGCCATCTATTAATTCAGCATCATCACCGGCAAACTCAACGATATTGAGCCCCAGCATCTCTTTTTCCGGCACATCGGCGATAAGTTCGCTCACCGAGTGCCAGACGATATCTTCGCGCGCCAGATTAAGGACCTTCGAATCGACGGTCTCCACCGACAGCGCCTTTGCCTCAACCATGAAGGGGGCGTTACGCAGCGCCGAATCAAAAGAGTCATACTTGACGTTGACCAACCGGCGTACCTTCGGCAGACGCGTAATATCGAGCCGCGCTTCGGTGATAAATGCCAGCGTGCCTTCGGAGCCGGTCAGAATGCGCGTCAGGTCGAACTCGCTCATCTCATCATTAAAGACATGACGCAGATCGTAGCCGGTCAGGAAGCGGTTCAGTTTCGGGAATTTATCGATGATCAGCTGACGCTGCGCTTTGCAGCGCTGATAGACGGTACGGTAGATACGGCCAATCGCTGACTGCTCGCGCCCCAGCGTTTCCGCCAGCGCGGCGGGAATGGGTAAGGTATCAAGGATATCGCCGCCCATGAGAACCGATCGCACCCCAAGCACATGATCGGAGGTTTTACCGTAGACCAATGACCCCTGTCCGGAGGCATCGGTATTGATCATACCGCCGAGCGTCGCGCGGTTACTGGTCGACAGTTCAGGGGCAAAGAAATAGCCGTAGGGCTTAAGAAACTGGTTAAGCTGGTCTTTGATTACCCCGGCTTCTACCCGCACCCATCCCTCTTCGGGGTTGATTTCGATAATACGGTTCATATAGCGCGACATATCGACGATAATCCCCGCGTTCAGCGCTTGACCATTGGTGCCGGTACCACCGCCGCGTGGGGTAAAAATCAGCGATTTAAAGCGTGGCTCCGCCGCCAGTCGCGCCAGTAAAGCGACGTCTGCGGTGGAACGGGGAAACAGAATGGCGTCCGGCAACAGCTGATAGACGCTGTTATCGGTCGCCATGGTGAGCCGGTCGGCATAGCTGGTGGCGGTATCGCCGGTGAAACCTTGTTGCTCCAGTACTTGCAAAAAATTCAGCACCAGCTGAACGACGCCCGGCGCTTGAGAAATCTGTGGGATCATGACGCTTGACCCTGCCTGAATATGTTGTGTTTAGAAGATGTAATAATGCGCAAATTAAACGTTTGCGTGGCGCACTCAACTTTTTATCACATTTTTTTCATATCCGCCCACGAGATTTACGGGCAAAATCAGGCGCGCGAAATTATTGATATTATTATCTGTACATGGAATTACGCTGCGTCAGCATTGAGACGCGACTGGAAAGGTAAATTTTCTCTATGATTAACCAACATCAGCCCCGGGACATACCGCAAATACTGCTGTCGGTGCTGTTTTTGTCCCTGATAATTATTTCCTGCCTGTGGGTTGTGCAACCATTTATTCTCTCTTTTGCCTGGGCCGGCACCGTGGTCATCGCCACCTGGCCGGTGCTGCTGCGTCTGCAAAAGCTGCTGTTTGGCAAGCGCTCGCTGGCGGTGCTGGTGATGACGCTGCTGCTGTTTTTACTGTTCGTTATTCCTATCGCCTTACTGGTGAATAGCCTGGTCGATAATAGCGCCCCGCTGATCAAAATCGTCAGCACCGGCCAGGTAACGCTGCCGGATTTCGCCTGGCTGAACTCGATTCCGCTGATCGGCGATAAACTCTATTCCGCCTGGCATAGCCTGCTGGAGATGGGCGGCGCGGCGATTATGGCTAAGGTTCGCCCTTATATTGGCGCCACCACCACCTGGTTTGTCGGCCAGGCGGCGCACATTGGTAAACTTCTGGTTTACTGCGGACTGATGCTGTTGTTCAGCGCCCTGCTTTACTGGCGCGGCGAGCGCGTCGCCTATGGTTTCCGCTACTTCGCGACCCGTCTGGCCTCAAAGCGTGGCGATGCTGCGGTGGTCCTCGCCGGACAGGCGGTACGCGCCGTAGCGCTGGGCGTGGTTGTCACCGCGCTGGCTCAGGCGGTGCTCGGCGGTATCGGGCTGGCGATAAGCGGCGTGCCTTACGCCGCGCTGTTGACCGTGGTGATGATTTTCACCTGTCTGGTACAGCTGGGGCCGCTTATCGTGCTGGTCCCTTCAATTATCTGGCTATACTGGACCGGCGATACGACCTGGGGCACGGTGCTGCTGGTGTGGAGCTGCGTGGTGGGTACGATGGATAACGTGATTCGCCCGGTATTGATTCGCATGGGCGCCGACCTGCCGATGATTCTGATCCTCTCCGGCGTTATCGGCGGCCTGATCGCCTTCGGGATGATTGGCCTGTTTATCGGTCCGGTGCTGCTGGCCGTCTCCTGGCGTCTTTACGACGCCTGGGTACAGGAAGTGCCGCCACCGCCGCTAGACCCGGATCTGGTTCTGGCGGAGCTCGCCGAGCTTAATGCCAGCCATAACAAAAGCGAAAAGTAACCGAAAGGCGGGGAAACCCGCCTTAAACTTAAGCTAAGTTTATCAATCCCCCGCCACTTCCGGCATATTCATGTTCCAGCTCGATATTTACCTCTCATATTCTTCACACTGATTTAACTATTGAGAAGAATCCGATCGACGCCAACAGCCCTGATGCCTACTATTAGCCCACGGTTATAGATCAAGATATTGATTTATAAGCATGGAAATCCCCTGAGTGAAACAACGAATTGCTGTGTGTAGTCTTTGCCCATCTCCCACGATGGGCTTTTTTTTACGTCAAAACCAACCATCGCGAAACGTTGCTGAAGGCAAAAAAAATCCCCGGCATCTCTGCCAGGGATTGGGCTATCCGCGTTGAACTTATTTATTCAGTTCAGCCAGACCTAACCAGGTTTGCACCACGGTATCCGGGTTCAGGGACAGGCTATCGATCCCCTCTTCCATCAGCCAGGCGGCAAAGTCTTCGTGGTCGGACGGCCCCTGGCCGCAGATGCCCACGTATTTGCCCTGTTTTTTCGCCGCGCGGATGGCCATCGACAGCAGCGCTTTCACCGCGTCGTTGCGTTCATCAAACAGCTCAGACACGACGCCGGAGTCGCGATCGAGGCCCAGCGCCAGCTGCGTCATGTCGTTCGAGCCAATCGAGAAGCCATCGAAGTACTCGAGGAACTGCTCCGCCAGCAGCGCGTTCGACGGGATTTCGCACATCATAATGATCTTCAACCCGTTCTCGCCGCGCTTCAGTCCCTGACGTTCCAGCTCTTCGACCACCGCTTTCGCCTGCGCCACGGTACGTACGAATGGCACCATCACTTCCACGTTGGTCAGGCCCATGTCGTTACGCACGCGTTTCATGGCTTCACACTCCAGAGCGAAGCAATCGCGGAAGCTTTCTGAAACGTAGCGTCCGGCGCCGCGGAATCCGAGCATCGGGTTCTCTTCTTCCGGCTCGTAACGCTCGCCGCCCACCAGGTTGGCGTACTCGTTAGATTTGAAGTCGGACAAACGCACGATCACCCGTTTCGGGTAGAAGGCGGCGCCAAGGGTAGCGATCCCTTCGGTCAGGCGGCCAACGTAGAACTCTCTCGGTGAGTCGTAGCCTTTCATCAGCTCGCGGATTTCGTTCTGCAGGCCCGGCTCCTGGTCGTCAAACTCCAACAGCGCACGCGGGTGAACGCCAATCATGCGGTTGATGATGAATTCCAGACGCGCCAGGCCCACGCCTTCATTCGGCAGGCAGGCGAAGTCAAAGGCGCGATCCGGGTTGCCGACGTTCATCATCACCTTCAGCGGCAGATTCGGCATCTCGCCAACGCTTGAGCTCTTCACGCTGAAGTCCAGTAGCTCCGCGTAGACATAGCCGGTGTCGCCTTCAGCGCAGGAAACGGTGACATTCTGGTTTTCCTGGATGCGATCGGTCGCATCGCCGCAGCCGACCACCGCCGGGATGCCCAGCTCACGGGCGATAATCGCCGCGTGGCAGGTACGGCCGCCGCGGTTGGTGACGATCGCCGAGGCTTTCTTCATGATCGGTTCCCAATCCGGGTCGGTCATGTCGGTGACCAGCACGTCGCCAGGCTCGATGCGGTTCATCTCACTGATATCGTGGATAACCTTGACCGGGCCGGCGCCGATACGGTGGCCGATAGCTCGCCCTTCGGCAATGATCTGCCCCTGGGCATGCAGCGTATAACGCTCCATCACCTGACCGCGCGAACGGACGGTTTCCGGGCGCGCCTGGACGATAAACAGCTTACCGGTATGGCCATCTTTCGCCCACTCGATATCCATTGGGCGACCGTAGTGCTTCTCGATCTGCACCGCCTGCTTCGCCAGCTCTTCCACTTCCTCGTTGGTTAACGAGAAAACATCGCGCTGCGCCTGCGGCACATCTTCAATGCGCACCTGCTTGCCGTGTTCCTGAGTCGGCGCATAAACCATGCGGATTTTTTTCGACCCCATGGTACGGCGCACGATAGCCGGGCGATTAGCCGCCAGCGTCGGTTTATGGACGTAAAATTCGTCCGGGTTCACCGCGCCCTGCACCACCATCTCGCCGAGCCCCCACGCCGAGGTGATAAACACCACCTGGTCGAAACCGGACTCGGTATCGATGGAGAACATCACACCGGAGGAGGCCAGATCGGAGCGCACCATCCTCTGCACCCCGGCGGATAGCGCCACGCCGCGGTGATCGTAACCCTGATGCACGCGATAGGAGATCGCGCGATCGTTAAACAGTGAAGCGAATACGTGCTTCACGGCAACGAGCACGGCGTCAAAACCCTGCACGTTGAGGAATGTCTCTTGCTGACCGGCGAAGGAAGCATCCGGCATATCTTCCGCCGTCGCGGAAGAGCGCACGGCAAACGAGGCCTCGGCGTCATCGGCGGACAGCAGGTCATAAGCTTCGCGAATCGCGTTTTCCAGTTCGCTCTGGAAGGGGGTGTCGATGATCCACTGACGGATCTGCGCGCCCGCTTTCGCTAATGCGGAAACGTCGTCAATGTCGGTTTCATCCAGCAGTGCATAAATGCGCTGGTTAACACCGCTTTGGTCCAGGAACTGATCGAAAGCATCAGCGGTGGTGGCGAACCCGTTTGGTACGGAGACACCCATACCGGACAGGTTAGTAATCATTTCACCAAGGGAGGCATTTTTGCCCCCAACTCTGTCTACATCATTCATGCCGAGTTGGTTATACCAAAGCACCAGCGGTGACGAGCCATTGTTGGACATCGAGACAATCCTTTTGTGATTTAATACAAATTATAGAAAACACACGATCGACTACGGTATTCATCCTGACATATTTATGCCGCTGAAAAAAACGGTGAATCGTTCAAGCAAATTAATTTTCTGTTTTTCGGATTGTTTTCCAGAATTGTCTAACTCTATGATTAAAATGAACTCTATTGATATTTGATACAAATAATGGGCAAAATCAGAAACTGGACCTGCCATTTCATTAAAAACAAAAATAGCGTTTCATTTTTTTAAGTGAGACAAAGGTTAAAGCTCTGTGCTTAAATTTACTCTGCTTTTAGATAATTATACCGGATGGTCAAAATGGACAGTGCTGTAGATCGCCACGTATTTTATATTTCTGACGGTACCGCTATTACGGCGGAAGTTTTAGGCCATGCGGTAATGTCGCAATTCCCGGTGGCTATCAGTAGCGTAACCCTGCCGTTCGTCGAAAACGTCAGCCGCGCCCGGGCGGTTAAAGAGCAAATCGATGCCATTTTTCAACAAACCGGCATCCGGCCGCTGGTCTTCTATTCCATCGTTATCCCCGAAATTCGCGACATTATTTTGCAAAGCGAGGGGTTTTGTCAGGATATCGTGCAGGCGCTGGTAGCCCC
Organism: Klebsiella sp. JN_Kp121; assembly: GCF_040062145.1. Taxonomy (NCBI): domain Bacteria; kingdom Pseudomonadati; phylum Pseudomonadota; class Gammaproteobacteria; order Enterobacterales; family Enterobacteriaceae; genus Klebsiella; species Klebsiella sp. JN_Kp121. The sequence goes on along the minus strand of NZ_JBEAHX010000035.1, from coordinate 54,569 downwards.
GCTGCAACAAGAGTTACATCTGGATCCCACGCCGGTGGCTCACCGCACCCACGGCCTGAATCCCGGTAACCTGATTAAATACGATGCGCGTATCGCCGCCATCGATTACACGCTTGCCCACGATGATGGCATCTCGCTGCGCAATCTCGATCAGGCGCAGGTGATCCTGCTCGGCGTTTCGCGCTGCGGCAAAACGCCGACCAGCCTGTATCTGGCCATGCAATACGGTATTCGCGCCGCTAACTACCCCTTTATCGCCGACGATATGGACAATCTGGTTCTCCCGGCCTCGTTAAAGCCGCTGCAGCACAAGATGTTCGGCCTGACGATTAACCCGGAGCGACTGGCGGCAATCCGCGAAGAGCGCCGGGAAAATAGCCGCTACGCCTCGTTGCGCCAGTGCCGCATGGAAGTGACCGAAGTCGAAGCGTTGTACCGCAAAAACAAGATCCCCTGCCTCAACAGTACCAACTATTCGGTAGAGGAAATTGCCACCAAAATCATGGATATCATGGGGCTTAATCGCAGGATGTACTAACACACTAGTACATTGTTGAAAATTTGTTTATGCTATCGCTCGTGGCCTATACAGGATCATGCCCTGCTCTTGCAATAAGCAGGGATTGGTTTATCGTGATGCGCATCACTTCCCGGCATTTTCGCCGCGGAAGAAACAGATTTTTGAGACCCCAATGAATAAAACAGACGAATTGCGTACCGCGCGCATTGAAAGCCTGGTAACGCCCGCGGAACTGGCGCAGCGCCATCCCGTGTCGGCTGAGGTTGCCGCCCACGTCTCCGCCTCCCGTCGGCGGATTGAAAAGATCCTCAACGGCGAAGACCGCCGCCTGCTGGTAATTATCGGCCCCTGCTCCATTCACGACCCTGAAGCGGCGCTGGAATATGCGCGCCGCCTGCAGGGCATGCGCGAACGTTACCAGCCGCAGCTGGAAATTGTCATGCGCACCTATTTCGAAAAACCGCGCACCGTCGTGGGCTGGAAAGGTCTTATTTCCGACCCCGATCTCAACGGCAGCTACCGGGTCAATCACGGTATCGAACTGGCGCGTCGTCTGCTGCTGCAGATCAACGAGCTGGGTATCCCAACCGCCACCGAATTCCTGGATATGGTGACCGGGCAGTTTATCGCCGATCTGATTAGCTGGGGCGCCATCGGCGCGCGCACCACCGAAAGCCAAATCCACCGCGAGATGGCCTCGGCGCTCTCCTGCCCGGTTGGTTTTAAAAACGGAACCGACGGCAACACCCGTATCGCGGTCGACGCGATACGCGCCTCGCGCGCCAGCCATATGTTCCTGTCACCGGATAAACAGGGCCAGATGACCATCTACCAGACCAGCGGTAACCCGTACGGCCATATCATTATGCGCGGCGGTAAACGGCCAAATTATCATGCTGCGGATATCGCCGCCGCCGGCGAAGCGCTACGCGAATTCGATCTCCCTGAGCAACTGGTCGTCGACTTCAGCCATGGCAATTGTCAGAAGCAGCATCGCCGTCAACTGGAAGTGTGTGCCAATATCTGCCAGCAGATCCGCGAGGGCTCCACCGCCATTGCCGGGATCATGGCGGAGAGCTTCCTCGCCGAAGGGACGCAAAAAGTGATCCCCGGTCAGCCGCTGATCTGGGGCCAGTCGATTACCGACCCGTGCCTGAGCTGGGAAGATAGCGAAAAAATGCTCGCCGAACTGGCTGCAGCCACCGCTACACGGTTGTGATCCCTTCCCCCGCCGCGCTCGCGGCGGGATTTCACCGCTCGCCGTTCATCCTCTGCGCAATAACTACCTGAAATGGTAAGCCACAACAAAAAAGGCTTGCCGTGAAAATTAACATTACTGATAATGATTATCATTGTTGCTTTTATTTTTATTTTGGTGCTATGACGCGTATGGATAACACTGCCACAGCTGAGAAAACGAAAGACAATGCTCCCTATCCCCTTGCCAGCGATCGCCAAATCAGCAGCCGGACGCTGTTGGGTGCGGAAGGTCGCGTGGTGATCGAACATGACGGCCAGCGCTATCTGCTGCGCCAGACCCACGCCGGTAAGCTAATTTTGACCAAATAAAACCCCGCGCGATGGCGAGGCTTTACGGTTAACTGGAGCAGCTCACTTCCAGATGTTTACCCCAATCAGGCGGGCGGCTGGCATAATCATCTGTACGATCGGCGAACGGCTGCGCGAGGGCTTCATGCAGACGTTCCAGCTCGCCCATGTCGCCATCTTCGGCTTTTTCTATCGCCCGCTGCGCCAGCCAGTTGCGTAGCACCACCGCCGGGTTGACGCCCTGCATCCGCTGCTGGCGTTCGCTATCGTCGATCTGTTCATCGCGCAGCCGCGCCCGGTAGTCGGCAAACCAGCTATCAAAGGCCGCGCGGTCGATAAACTCATCACGCAGCGGCGATGCCGCGCTGTGCTGCTCGCTTTGGCTCAGCATCCGGAAGGTACGAGTGTAGTCACTCCCTTCACGCTCCATCAGGCTGAACAGTCCATCAAGCAGAGTGTTATCACCGGTTTGCTGAGTATAGAAGCCGAGTTTGTCGCGCATGCGGCGGCCGTAGGTGGTCAACAAGGCAGGCTGATAGTCATCCAGCGCCGCGTTCAGCGCGTCGGCGCTGATAAACGGCGAGAGCGACTGGGCCAGACGCTGCAGGTTCCAAAACCCTACCGCCGGTTGGTTATCAAAGCTGTAGCGCCCCTGGTAATCAGAGTGGTTACAGATAAAACCGGGTTGGAAATCATCGAGGAAGCCATACGGACCATAATCCATGGTCAGGCCAAGAATCGACATATTATCGGTATTCATCACACCGTGGGCAAAGCCAACGGTCTGCCAGCAGGCGATCATTTCCGCGGTACGCGTGACAACGTCACGGAACCAAAGAATATACTTATCCGCCTCCTGCTGCAGCTGCGGCCAGTGGTGTTCAATCACATAATCTGCCAGCTGCTGCACTTTTTCCGCTTCGCGTCGATAGTAAAAATGTTCGAAATGGCCAAAGCGGACATGGCTTTCGGCGATGCGCATTAGCATGGTGCCGCGTTCTTCGCGTTCGCGGTAAACCGGCGTGTCGCTGGTCACCATCGCCAGCGCGCGGGTGGTTGGGATCCCCAGCGCATGCATTGCTTCGCTGGCAAGGCTTTCGCGGATAGTCGAGCGCAGTACGGCCCGGCCATCGCCCATTCGCGAATAGGGCGTCAGACCGGCGCCTTTAAGATGCCAGTCAAAACGTTGACCATCCGGCAACTGCTGCTCGCCAAGCAGAATTCCGCGCCCGTCGCCAAGCTGACCTGCCCAGGCGCCGAACTGATGGCCGCTATAGACCTGCGCCAGCGGCGACATTCCCGGCAGCACCGCTTCGCCTCCCCAGACGCCCGCCCCATGTTGCGGATTAAATAACGTCTCCGGGACGCCCAGCGTTTGCGCCAGAGAGGTGTTGCGCCAGATGAGACGCGCGTTATCCAGCGGCGTGGGCGCCAGTGAAGTGTAAAAACCCGGCAGCCGATCGCGCCAGTGAGTAGTAAAAGACAGGGTCATGGTTCCTCCTGGCGCCAGTGTAGTGCCTTCAACAGGGGATTAACACGGGCGAACTGCAGGGTTATGGCAATTAAAAAAGGGAGCTCTCGCTCCCTTTTCTCGCCAGATGCGGGTTAAATGCGCCTCGCCTGCCAGAATTTCTTATTCCAGTAGACGTTGTCCAGCGACGAGCGGGTTACGCCCTGGCTGGTGGAGGCGTGAATAAATTGATTGTCGGTATCATAGATACCGACGTGCAGGCCGCTTTCGCCGGAGCCGGTTTTGAAAAACACCAGGTCGCCGGGCAACAGATCGCTTTTATCAATACGGGTGCCGATTTCCGCCTGCTCGCGAGTTTCCCGCGGCAGCTGCATGGCGAATTTGTCACGGAACGTGCGTACCACAAAGCCCGAGCAGTCGACGCCGCGTGGCGTCATGCCGCCATAGCGGTACGGCGCGCCGCGCCAGTTGCGCAATTGCTCATTGAGATTGGCTACCACGGTAATGGAATCAGCCAGCCGTGGATTCGGCGGCGGCGCGCGGTGGCTGCTACAGCCTGCCAGCACCATCGCCGCAATAAGAATGAACCACACACGCATCTCAGACGATTCCTCTGTTCCCTGTCCTGTTATTGCAATAATTTAGCCTGTTTAGCGGCTTACAGGCAAGATCCTTACCCGCTACTGTGACGCCACGAGCATAAGATGACCCGCGACTTCCACCCGCTGGAAAGCGATATGATAAGCGGCGGTCAAATTCTCTTCACTTAACACCTCGTACGTTTCCCCGCAGGCAATCATCTGCCCCTCACAAATGAGCCACGCCCTCTGCGCATGACGCAATGTATGGTTGAGATCGTGGCTGCTCATCACGATAGCGATCCCCAGCGCGCACAGCGACGCCAGCACGTTATCCAGCGCCGCCTGCTGCGCCACATCAAGGCTGTTCATTGGTTCATCCAATAACAACAGCTGCCCGGCTGGATTCGCGCGCCGGTGAATCTGCAGGATCACCGCCGCCAGACGCACCCGCTGCCACTCGCCGCCGGAGATCTGGTTGACCTGGCGCCCCAGCTTATCGCTTAAGCCCAGTTGCCCGGCAATCTCGTTGAGCAACTCCTGCGGGGCGCTATCCTGCATATGTAACGACAGATAGTGCCACACCGGCATCGCAAAGGGCGGGAGCTGCTGCTGGCTCAGATAGGCGCGATGGCGGGCAAGCTCCGCTGCGGGCCACTGAGCCAGCGCCCGCTGGTTAAGCGTAATCAAACCGGGACCGCTGGTCAGCCCGGCCATGCGCGCCAGCAGGGTACTTTTGCCCGCGCCGTTCGGCCCCACCAGATGGACTATCTCACCGGGCCGCACGTCAGCGGTAAACGGCGACAACCGCCCCGCTTCCGCTACATCCTGTAGCTGCATCAAAAACGGCATTATTGCGCCAGCGCTCCTTTTACCGCAGCCAGCAGTTGCGGATCGTCCGGCGTCATATCCGGCGAGAAACGCTGAATCACCTGGCCATCGCGACCAACGAGGAATTTTTCAAAGTTCCACAGGATGTCATCAACGTACAGCGGTGCGCGCCCTTTACTGGCCATCCGCTCATAAAACCCGCTCCCTTCCGGCGCGACGGCCTTCGGGGCGGCGGCAATCAATTTTTGATACAGCGGCGCGCGATGTTCGCCGTTGACGTCAATTTTACTGAACAGCGGGAAGGTGACGCCGTAGGTCATGCTGCAGAACGTTTTAATCTCTTCTTCGCTGCCCGGCTCCTGGCCGAGAAACTGGTTACAAGGGAAGCCAAGGACGCTAAATCCCTGCGGGGCAAACTCTTCTTGCAGTGCTTCCAGTTGCTCATACTGCGGCGTGAGGCCGCATTTTGAGGCCACGTTGACGATCAGCAGCACCTTTCCGGCGTACGCTGCCAGGGTGGTTTTTTCGCCATCAATGGTCGTCACTTCGGTATTAAGAATGTCGTGTTGCATAGCCTTCCCTCAGTCAATAATGCAGGTTAAGGAGATCCCTATCTACTGTAGCGGATTCAACGCGCTTGATTCTACTTTGATTCGCGGGCAAATGTCGCTTGATGTGACAGCGCTGCGCTTGCCAACGGCAACATGAATTCCTCTCAATATCCGCAGCGGACAAATCAGTGTACAGTGTGAAAAGTATGTAATAGTGTTTCGTTACTTGTTAATTTAAGAGAGTTTTTAGAGATGAAGAAGTTGTTAAGCTCGGTGTTAATCGCCACATCGGTGGCGCTGTTATCCGCCTGCTCTCCGGACGATAACAATAAGGTTAAAGTCGCGATCAATACCGGCCCGGATGAAGCTATCTGGAAAGTCGTAGAGCAGGTAGCAAAAGATAAATATAACCTCGACGTTGAGGTTATCTCTTTCAATGATTACGTCCTGCCGAATGAAGCGTTAAATAATAAGGATGTCGACGCTAACGCTTTCCAGACGCTGCCTTATCTCGAAGCGCAGTCGAAAGAGCGCGGCTATAAATTCGCCATCGTCGGTAAAACATTCGTCTTCCCGATTGCCGCCTATTCGCGCAAAATCAAAAATATCAGCGAACTGCCTGACGGCGCGACCGTCTCTATTTCTAACGAAACCACCACGCTTGGCCGCAGCCTGCTGCTGTTACAGGCGCAAGGATTAATCAAGTTGAAAGACGGCGTAGGCTATCTGCCCACTACGCTGGATATCATTGATAACCCGAAACATCTGAAGATTGTTGAAGTCGATACTCCGCAGCTGACCCGTACGCTCGACGACCCGAACGTAACGCTGGCCATCATCAACACTAATTTCTCGGCGCAGGTCGGTTTATCCGCCGCCCGCGATGGTCTGTTTATGGAAGGCCCGGATTCACCTTATGTCAATGCGATTGTGGCGCGCGAAGATAATAAAGACAGCAAGAAAATTCAGGAGCTGAAAGAGGCTTTCCAGACCAGGGAAGTCGCCGATAAAGCGCAGGAAGTCTATAAAGGCGATGCCATCAAAGGCTGGTAAGCGTCCCCCGACGCCGTCCATGCTGACGGCGTCTCCCTACCCCCGTCGCCCTGAACGCAGCAGCAACCAGATGAACACCGGCGCCCCCAGCGTCGCCGTCACCACGCCGATCGGTAATTCCGCCGCCGATAACGCCAGCCGGGCGATGATATCGGCGCCGAGCAGCGCGCTGGCGCCAGCTAACAGGCAGGCGGGAAGCAGCACCCGATGATCGCTCAGGCCGCACAGGCGCAAAATATGCGGGATCACCAGACCAATAAAGCCAATCGCCCCCGCCAGCGCCACGCTGACGCCGACCAGCCAGCCGGTGGCCACCACCAGTAATTTCCGCCATAGCCACAGCGGCAGGCCGAGTTGACGCGCCGAGACTTCGCCCAACGCCAATAAATTCAGCGGCTGCGACTGCCAGCATACCCACAGCAGCACCGGTAGCAGCGCCAGCATCAGCCACAGCTGCTGCCAGTCGACACCGCCAAAACCGCCCATCATCCAGTACATCAGCTGGCGCAGGTCAAAAGAGGTTGAGAAATAGACCGCCCAGGTCATCAACGCGCTACAAATAATACCGAGCGCGACGCCCGCCAGAAGTAGACGGCTGGTAGACAGGTGACGCCGGGCGAAACGGAGCAGAATAAAGGTAATCAGCAGCGCGCCGGCAATGGCGCACAGCCCCAGCGCCCACATGGGTAACACGCCGTGGCCTAACAGCACGGCGGCAATCAGCCCAACGCCCGCGCCGTTAGAGACGCCCAACAGTCCCGGTTCCGCCAGCGGGTTTTCAAACAGCGCCTGCATGATCGCGCCGGAAAGCGCCAGCGCCGCCCCCACTAACAGCACCGCCAGCGTGCGGGGCAGACGGATTTGCCAGATAAACAGCTCGCCTTTGGCGCTAAACCACTCCTGCGGCGGGATCCATTGGTCGCCGGCGCACAGGCTAATAGTCAATGTGACGAGCAGGATCAGCGTTAAGGCGGTTAGCCAACGACGGTTATGGCGCTGTTGAATATCGGCAAAGGTCTGCATAAGTCCCGGAGGCAAATGAGCGAGGTGATTGATTTTACGGTGACGATGGCGGGGAGAAAAGGAAAAACTCAGAGTCATCACCACGCTGGCGCCAGCGCTCCTCGTGACGCCAGCGTGGGAATGGAATTTACACCAATACCTGGAACAGTAACGCGAAGAGAATGATATTCGCCACCACAATCGCCCAGCCGTTATACAGCATGTATTTCAGGTGGGTAGACTGCGCCAGCCCCATTTGACCAAACATATCCGAAGAGGGGAATGGGCCAAACCAGTCGACCTGCGAAGAGGCCAGTAACACCGCGGTAGTCCCCTGCGGCGGCACGCCGGCGGCCATTAGCATCGGGCCGAAAATTTTGTGGGTGAAGGTCATCTGCGCCACCGCCGCCCCCGGTACGTGGCCAATAATATTGAAAGCGAAGATGCAAAAGCACAGCCAGGCAGGCGAAATACCTTCCAGCAGTGGCTGGGTATAGTCGAGCAGCCCCTGATAGGCATGAAGGCCATCCATCAGCTCCAGGATCGGGTTATACAGCCAGTAGAGGATAAACATCCACACCAGACGGCCACAACCGTGGTACAGCGCCTGCAGGATCTGCGTCGGACGCAGGCAGCCCACCAGCCCGGTAATCAAGGCCACCAGCAGCATCACGATAATCGCAAAGCTGAATCCGGCTTTGATCACCACGCCAATGACCGCCATCACGATAATCGTTGCCGCGAAGGCCAGCGCGCTGAGCTTACGCCGACGCAGTTGCGCAGCGCTCAGTGCTTCTGTTGGCTTCTCCGTGAGATCGACTTCATAGCGTAGTTTTCCTTCGGTCATCTTCTGGATCCGCCCCGCCATCACCCAGCCGGCCAGCAGCGTCACCGCGCTCATCGGCAGCCCCACGTACAGCAGATAATCCGGATAGCTCAATCCGCCGAGGCTCAGGATAGTCACGGTGCTGGGGGTAAACGGCCCGGTAAACAATCCCACGGAGCCGGCGGTCATCATCAGCGCGGCCACCGTCGGCGGAGTCAGGCGTACCGCTGCCGCCACCGGGATGATCACCGCGACAATAATCGCGTTACCACCAGCCATCGTCCCCAGCGAGCCGCAGATTAAAATCGAGGACACCACAATGCCAAACTTCACTCGGGTCTGGCTGGACAGGCCGATGCGGTGAACCACAAATTTCACTAACTCAACCGCGGCGCCGGTACGGGTGGCGACTTCGCCCACCCCGGCGCCAAGCATAATAATCAGCCCGACGGTGGCGATAAATGAACCGGTGGATTTCGCCAGCATGGTGCCCATTTCCGGCAACCCGGTGGAGGTCATAATCATGGCGATAATAATTGAAGAAATCACCGCCAGCACAATATCGACACCGACCAGAGACAGCACCGCTAACGCCACTAATGGCGTAAAGCCCAACAGGCCGAGTTCATTACTCGGGCGGCCATGGCACCACCACGCGGTCAACACAAACAGCACCAATAACAGGCCAATAATAACGTTTTTTCTTGTGATATTTCGTCTGGCGAGCGTATTGCCAGCGAGCGTTGAGTCACTCATATAACTCCTTAAAGCCATTAGAACCGACCGCGATTGCAGGTTGGCGTATTCGGGCCTGCTCAGAAAATATCCCCCCTCGTTATCATTATTGGCTTCATGGCCTGAGGGTTTGTAGGGTACAAAGGGAATGGTTCTGAGAACGTAAAAGACCGCCTGAAGACGGTACCAGCAGCACAATATGTAACCGGAGCGCTGATTGGCGATTAAATTTATGTTAATTTAGTGTTAGTAGAAAATGACTTTTTATCGGCAAGCTATAACCCTGAGTTAACTGTTCATGAAACTGCGCCATCTGGAAATCTTCTACGCCGTAATGACTTGCGGCTCTCTTTCACGTGCGGCGGAATCGCTGAATATCTCCCAGCCGGCCGCCAGTAAAGCGTTAAAAAACGCCGAGCTTAAGCTCGGTTTTAAGCTGTTTCAGCGGGTACGGGGTAAGCTGCTGCCAAGTAGCGAAGCGCTCACACTTTTTGAAAAAGCGCAGAGCATTTATCAGGATCTCGATAACCTGCGCCTGCTGGCGGATAATCTGGCCCGCGATCCGCGCGCCAAGATCACCTTAGGCTGTTTACCAAGCCTCGGATTAAGCCTGGTGCCGGAGCTGGTGACCGATTTTTATCAACAAAACAGTAATCTGGTGATGACCTTAACCACCGAGCATACTGAGACGCTGGTCAAGAAATTGGATCTGCGCGAAATAGATTTAGCGCTGACGCTGCAGCCGGTCCAGCAGGGGGAGATCATCACCACCCTGATTGCCGAAGTGCCGCTGGTCTATATCGACCGCGACTACCGACAAGGCGCGGTGGACATCAAAGAGATCGATCAGCAGCGCTGGATCTCGCCGGGGCCGCATTCGCTCTCTGCCGCCATCGCCACCCGCCGTGATTTTTCCACTACCCGGCTTAATGTACAGACCTACTACATGGCCACCGAGTTCGTGAAGCGCGGTATCGGCTGCAGCATCACCGATATCTTCTCGGCGCGGCATAATCTGTCGCCGGAGATGATTCACCCGATTACGCCGCCAATGAAAATCAACCTTTGCCTGCTGCGTCGCGCCGATGTTTCGCTCAGCCCAATCACCCAGAAATTTGTCGATTTTCTGTGTAAACAGCTGCGTCAACAGCTCAAAGAAATTAACCTGCAGTTATACCCTGACCATAAAAAGTCAATTGCGCCGCTGGGGTAAATGCTTTGACATAACCGCAAGATATTTATCAGCGGTGGATATATCAGGTTATGAAAAAACGCATTGTGATTATCGGCGGCGGCGTGGTAGGGCTGGCCACCGCCTGGGTATTAATTAAGAGCGGACACCAGGTGCAGCTACTGGAGCGCAACGCCGAGCCGGGCAGCGCCACAAGTTTCGCCAACGGCGGGCAATTAAGCTACCGCTACGTGGCGCCGCTTGCCGACCGTGGCGTCCCCCTGCAGGGGATTAAATGGATGGGCAAAGCCGATTCACCGCTGAATATGCGCCTGCAAATGTCTTTCCAGCAGTGGCGCTGGCTGTTGCAGTTCCTGCGCGCCTGCAATAGCCAAAGCAACAAAATTAACGGCGATCATATTTTGCGTTTATCACTGCTCAGCCGTCAGGTTATGCAGTCGTGGCTTGATGAAGATAATCTTGCTGATTTTCACTGGCGGCGTAGCGGTAAACTCATTATCCATCGCCGGGAGTACGACTTTCATAAAGCGGCAAAAGGGATTAATCCCCAGTATCAGCATGCCCTGAGTGCCGAAGCCTGCCTGCAGCTGGAACCGGCGCTGAAACACATCAGCCATTCGCTACAAGGCGGGATTTATTCACCGGGAGATGAAACGGCAGACTGCCATAAATTCTGCCTCGCCCTGCTCGACAAACTCAATGCCAGCAGCAACTTCAGCCTACTCACCCACTGCGAGGTGCTGCGGCTCAATAAGCGCGACGGGCGTATCAGTTCGCTTGAGACCAGCCGCGGTACAATAACCGGCGATGATTATGTCGTCGCCGCCGGCAACGGTAGCGGCTCACTGCTGGGTCACCTGGGCGTTCGCGTGCCGCTGTGCGCGCTGAAGGGATACAGCCTGACCCTTCCCTACCCTAAAGAGGCCGGGATCGCGCCGGATATCAGCGTGACTGACTACGGACACAAAATCGTTTACGCCCGCCTGGGCGATCGGTTACGCATCGCGGCGATGGTGGATATCGGCTACGACGGTGAAGAAATACGGGATAGCCGCGTTCAGGCGCTGAAAAATATCGTCGCGAACAGCTTCCCCGATCTGCAGGGGCTGGATGAGGCTGAAGCCTGGACCGGTATGCGCCCGTCGACGCCAGCGGGCCCACCGATGCTGGGGCGCGCCGGATACCAGAATCTGTGGATGAATCTCGGCCAGGGTAGCCTTGGTTTTACGCTCGCGGCCGGCAGCGCCGTGATACTGGGAGCACTCCTCGATGGCGAAGCGCCGGCAATTTCTTTAGATGGTCTGACATGGAAACAATCCGCATGACAATTATTCGTAATAACCCGCAACCCCGACTTTCCGCCAGCGTCGAGTACGGCAACCTGGTGTTTCTCTCCGGCCAAACGCCGAAAAGCAGCGCTGATGATATTGCGCTGCAAACCCGCGAAGTACTGGAGAAGATCGACGCCCTGCTGGTCGCCGCCGGTAGCGACAAGCAGCACATCCTTTCCGCACAGATCTGGCTTAAAGATATCTCACGCGATTTTGCCGCGTTTAATGAGGTCTGGGTGGCGTGGATGCCGGAAGGCCATAGCCCGGCGCGGGCGGCCGTTCAGGCCGAGATGGCGCGGCCCGACATCCTGGTGGAAATCATGGTCACCGCCGTAAAAGCGTAAGATAAAACAGGTAAGAAAAAAGGCCGCATAGCGGCCTTTTTAATTAGTCAGTCCAGATTATTTCTCTCTGGGTGAAGCGTTTTCGACACGGCTTTTTAACTTCTGTCCGGGTCTGAAGGTCACCACACGCCGGGCTGTAATGGGAATATCTTCCCCCGTTTTCGGGTTACGTCCCGGGCGTTGGTTCTTATCACGCAAATCGAAGTTGCCAAACCCGGAGAGTTTTACCTGTTCTCCGTTTTCCAGAGCACGACGGATCTCTTCGAAAAACAACTCTACCAGTTCTTTGGCATCCCGCTTGCTAAGCCCAAGCTTATCAAACAGATATTCTGACATTTCAGCTTTTGTAAGCGCCATAGGTTCAATCCCTCAATGATGCCTGGAATCGCTCTCTTAATGCCTCTACACATTTGGCAACGGTAGCGGCAATCTCCTCTTCTTCGAGTGTACGGCTGGTATCCTGAAGGATCAGGCTAATCGCAAGGCTCTTAAAGCCCTCCGCCACACCCTTACCACGGTACACGTCAAATAAGTTTACGCCAACTACCTGATTTACGCCAACTTTCTTACATTCGGCCAAAACATCGGCTGCAGGGACGTTTTCCGCGACCAGTACCGCGATATCGCGACGGTTCGCCGGGAAGCGAGAAATTTCGCGCGCCTGAGGCACCACGCGGTCTGCAAGCTTGTTCCACTCGATTTCGAACACCAGAGTGCGGCCGTTAAGATCCAGTTTACGTTCCAGTTCCGGATGAACAACCCCAATGAAACCAATGCGTTCACCTTTCAGATAAATCGCCGCGGATTGTCCCGGATGCAGTGCGGTAGCCGCTTCTGCGCGGAATTCGATATCGGCTAATTTACCGGTCAGATCAAGAACAGATTCCAGATCGCCTTTTAAATCATAGAAATCGACGGTTTCTTTTTCCAGGTTCCAGTGTTCTTCGTAGCGGTTACCGCTAATCACCCCGGCCAGCATCACATCCTGACGAATGCCCAGCGGTGCCTGCGTATCCGGCACGAAGCGCAGACCGCTCTCAAAGATGCGCACGCGGCTCTGTTGACGGTTCTGGTTGTAGACGACGGTGCCCAACAGGCCGGTCCACAGCGACAGGCGCATCGCCGACATTTCGCTGGAGATCGGGCTTGGCAGAATCAGCGCCTCTTCACCGGCATGGATTAGCTGCTGTACTTTCGGGTCAACGAAGCTGTAGGTAATCACTTCCTGATAACCTTTGTCGTTCAGCAGCGTTTTCACGCGCTTCAGCGACAGGTCCGCTTCACGGTGGGTTCCCATGATGAGACCCGCCTGTACCGGCTCGTCAGGAATGTTGTTGTAGCCGTAGACGCGGGCCACTTCTTCAACCAGATCTTCTTCGATCTCCATATCGAAACGCCAGCTTGGCGCAACGGCCTGCCACTGGTCCTGACCAACGGTCACTTCGCAACCCAGGCGCTGCAGAATGTCGCTAACCTGCGCGTCATCGATATGATGGCCAATCAGGCGATCCAGCTTGCTGCGGCGCAGGGTGATGGTGGCGCGTTTTGGCAGCGTCTCTTCGTTGGTTACATCGATAATCGGGCCAGCTTCACCGCCGCACAGGTCGATCAGCAGACGGGTCGCACGCTCCAGCGCTTTATACTGCAGGGCTGGATCGACGCCGCGCTCGTAGCGATGGGATGCATCGGTGTGCAGGCCATGACGGCGCGCGCGACCGGTGATAGACAGCGGGCTGAAGAACGCGCATTCCAACAGCACGTTCTGGGTTTCATCGTTAACGCCGGAATGTTTGCCGCCGAAGATACCACCCATCGCCAGCGCTTTCTTGTGGTCAGCAATAACCAGCGTATCGCTATCGAGCTTAGCTTCAGAGCCGTCCAGCAGCACCAGCGTTTCGCCCTCTTTCGCCATCCGCACCACGATACCGCCTTCAATGCGGTCGCGGTCAAAGGCATGCATCGGCTGGCCCAGTTCAAGCAGCACGTAGTTGGTCACGTCAACCACCGCATCAATAGAACGGATACCGCAGCGGCGCAGTTTCTCTTTCATCCACAGCGGGGTCGGCGCTTTGACGTTGATGCCTTTCACCACGCGGCCCAGATAACGCGGGCACGCCTGCGGCGCCTCAACCTGAATCGGCAGCACGTCGTCAATGGTCGCGGCAACCGGAGTGATTTCCGGCGCGTTCAGCGGCGCTTTGTTCAGCACAGCGACATCGCGCGCCACGCCGATAATACCCAGGCAGTCGGCGCGGTTTGGCGTAACGCTGATTTCGATGGTGTTGTCGTCAAGCTTGAGGTATTCGCGAATGTCGGTACCAATCGGCGCATCGGCCGGCAGTTCGATGATACCGCTATGATCGTCGGAAATACCCAGCTCGGAGAAAGAGCACAGCATCCCTTCTGACGGTTCACCGCGCAATTTCGCCGCTTTAATTTTAAAATCGCCCGGCAGTACGGCGCCAATGGTCGCGACGGCCACCTTCAGGCCCTGACGGCAGTTTGGCGCGCCGCAGACGATGTCCAGCAGACGCTCGCCGCCAACATTGACTTTAGTAACGCGCAGTTTGTCAGCATTCGGATGCTGGCCGCACTCGACCACTTCACCGACGACCACGCCGTTGAAGCTACCGGCCACCGGCTCAACGCCGTCAACTTCCAGGCCCGCCATCGTAATCTGATCGGACAGCGCTTCGCTGTCGATCGCCGGGTTAACCCATTCGCGTAACCACAGTTCACTGAATTTCATTGTTCTGTCCTGCCCTTATTTAAACTGTTTGAGGAAACGCAGATCGTTTTCGAAGAATGCGCGCAAATCGGTCACGCCATAACGCAGCATGGTCAGACGCTCCATGCCCATGCCGAAGGCAAAGCCGGAGTAAACTTCCGGATCGATGCCGACGTTACGCAGTACGTTCGGGTGCACCATGCCGCAGCCCAGTACTTCCAGCCATTTACCGTTTTTACCCATAACGTCAACTTCTGCAGACGGCTCGGTGAACGGGAAGTAGGACGGACGGAAGCGTACCTGCAGATCTTCTTCGAAGAAGTTATTCAGGAAATCGTGCAGGGTACCTTTCAGATTGGTGAAGCTGATGTTCTTATCAACAATCAGACCTTCCATCTGATGGAACATCGGGGTGTGGGTCTGATCGTAATCGTTACGATAGACGCGGCCCGGCGCGATAATACGAATTGGCGGCTGCTGGTTTTCCATGGTGCGGATCTGTACGCCAGAAGTCTGAGTACGCAGCAGACGGGTCGCATCGAACCAGAAGGTATCATGGTCGGCGCGAGCCGGATGGTGACCCGGAATGTTCAGCGCATCGAAGTTATGATAGTCATCTTCGATTTCCGGGCCAGTCGCCACGGTGAAGCCGAGTTCGCCGAAGAAGTTTTCGATACGATCGATGGTGCGGGTAACCGGATGTAAACCGCCGTTTTCGATGCGGCGACCCGGCAGCGAGACGTCGATGGTCTCTGCCGCCAGACGGGCATTGAGCGCGGCGCCTTCCAGCTCAGCCTTACGCGCGTTCAGCGCCTGCTGCACCTGCTCTTTCGCTTCGTTAATGACCGCACCCGCTGCCGGGCGCTCTTCCGGCGGCAACTCACGCAGGGTGGTCATTTGCAGGGTCAGATGCCCTTTTTTGCCCAGATATTCAACGCGGACGTTGTCCAGCGCGGCAACATCTGATGCCTCGTTAATGGCTGCCTTGGCACTGGCAACCAGCTCTGCGAGATGTGACATGGTTTTCCTCATTATGTCGGTGCAGACACCGGTTTTAGTGAAATAAATATCCCGAATCTATATACGAAAAAAGCCTCCACAGGGGAGGCTTTCTGGCGCTGTTTTCCGTTTCTTCTTTCACGCGCTAGCCTCCTGAGTTCAGGTGCTAAAGTAAAAAAAGAAGCGGAAAATAGCAGCATTCATGCTTGCATTACCTTGTCTGGTAAGAAATGTCAGACCTGTATTGAAAAGCCTGCACGGATAAAAGTCAATGTATTGATAGTGTTGAAACGAAAAGAGGGAGACAAGCTCCCTCTTTCAACTGGCTTATGCCAGAGCTGCTTTCGCTTTTTCGACCAGAGCGGTGAACGCTAATTTGTCGAATACGGCGATGTCAGCCAGGATCTTACGGTCGATTTCAACAGAGGCTTTTTTCAGGCCGTTGATGAATTTGCTGTAAGAAATACCGTTCTGACGTGCTGCTGCGTTGATACGCGCAATCCACAGTTGGCGGAACTGACGCTTTTTCTGACGACGGTCACGATAAGCGTACTGACCAGCTTTGATAACAGCCTGGAAGGCAACGCGGTATACGCGAGAACGCGCACCGTAGTAACCTTTAGCTTGTTTCAAAATTTTCTTGTGACGTGCACGGGCAACTACACCACGTTTTACGCGAGCCATATGTGCTCTCCTGTATCTATTCTAATTAAAAAGTTAAAAGGGTTAACGACTTATGCGTACGGCAGGCACGCGATTACCAGGCCCAGATCGCCTTTGGAAACCATGGCTTTCGGACGCAGGTGACGTTTACGCTTGGTAGCTTTTTTGGTCAGAATGTGACGCAGGTTAGCGTGCTTGTGCTTAAAACCACCTTTACCGGTTTTTTTGAAGCGCTTTGCAGCACCGCGTACGGTCTTAATTTTTGGCATTTTAATAACTTCCACTTCGCATTGTTAATAAACGAAACAAAGGCGAACAAACCAGTGAGCCGAAGCCCACCGGAATGTTACTTGATGGCCTTACTGTTTCTTCTTCGGAGCGAGCACCATGATCATCTGGCGGCCTTCGATCTTCGTTGGGAAGGATTCGACTACTGCCAGTTCAACCAGATCGTCTTTCACGCGATTAAGCACTTCCATACCGATCTGCTGGTGGGCCATCTCACGACCGCGGAAACGCAGCGTGATCTTGGCCTTATCGCCATCTTCGAGAAAGCGAATCAGGCTGCGGAGTTTTACCTGATAGTCACCTTCATCAGTACCAGGGCGGAATTTAATTTCCTTAACCTGGATAACTTTCTGCTTCTTCTTCTGTTCCTTAGAAGACTTACTCTTTTCATAAAGGAACTTGCCGTAGTCCATGATACGACAAACTGGCGGTTCGGCGTTAGGGCTGATTTCAACTAAATCTACTCCAGCCTCTTCAGCCTTTTCGATAGCTTCTCTCAGACTCACAATACCCAGCTGCTCACCTTCCAGACCAGTTAAGCGAACTTCCTGGGCGCGAATCTCGCCATTAATACGATTCGGACGTGCCGTTTGAACTCGTTTTCCGCCTTTAATACCTTATTCCTCCAGTTGTTGAAGACTGCGGCTGCGAATCTCTTGTTGCAGCTTCTCGATCACTTCATTTACGTCCATGCTGCCGAGGTCTTTACCGCGACGGGTACGCACGGCCACTTTGCCGGCTTCGACTTCTTTGTCGCCACAGACCAACATATACGGGACACGACGTAAAGTGTGCTCGCGGATTTTAAAGCCAATCTTCTCATTTCTCAAGTCCGCTTTTACGCGAATGCCCGCATTTTGTAGTTTACGCGTCAATTCGTTAACGTATTCAGACTGAGAATCAGTAATATTCATGACCACTACCTGCACTGGCGCAAGCCAGGTTGGGAAGAAGCCAGCGAACTCTTCGGTCAGGATGCCGATGAAGCGCTCCAGCGAGCCGAGAATCGCACGGTGAATCATTACTGGTACCTGACGCTCGTTGTTTTCGCCAACATAAGAGGCGCTTAAACGCTGCGGCAGGGAGAAGTCCAGCTGTACAGTACCGCACTGCCATGCACGATCGAGGCAGTCATACAGGGTAAATTCAATTTTCGGGCCGTAGAACGCCCCTTCGCCCAATTGATATTCAAATGGGATGTTGTTTTCTTCCAGCGCCACCGCCAGATCCGCTTCCGCGCGATCCCAGGTCTCATCGCTACCGATACGTTTTTCCGGGCGAGTAGACAGCTTGACGACGATTTTCTCGAAGCCAAAGGTGCTGTACATATCATAAACCATACGAATACAGGCGTTCACTTCATCGCGAACCTGATCTTCAGTACAGAAGATATGCGCATCATCCTGAGTAAAGCCACGAACGCGCATCAGGCCATGCAGCGCGCCCGACGGTTCGTTACGGTGGCAGCTACCGAATTCAGCCATACGCAGCGGCAGATCGCGGTAAGATTTCAACCCCTGGTTGAAGATCTGCACGTGACCCGGGCAGTTCATCGGCTTAATGCAGTATTCACGGTTCTCGGAAGAGGTGGTGAACATCGCATCTTTGTAGTTGTCCCAGTGGCCGGTTTTTTCCCACAGCACACGGTCCATCATGAACGGGCCTTTAACTTCCTGATACTGATACTCTTTCAGTTTCGAACGAACGAAAGTTTCCAGTTCACGGAAGATAGTCCAGCCATCATTGTGCCAGAACACCATACCCGGCGCTTCTTCCTGCATATGATACAGGTCAAGCTGTTTCCCGATTTTACGGTGGTCACGCTTAGCGGCTTCTTCCAGACGCTGCAGGTAGGCGTTCAGCGCTTTTTTATCTGCCCAGGCGGTGCCGTAGATACGCTGCAACATTTTATTGTTGCTGTCGCCACGCCAGTACGCGCCAGCGGTTTTCATCAGTTTGAAGTGATGGCAGAAACGCATATTCGGTACGTGCGGACCGCGGCACATATCGATATATTCTTCGTGATGATACAAGCCTGGCTTGTCATCATGGCCGATGTTTTCGTCAAGAATAGAAACTTTATAGGGTTCGCCGCGCTTCACGAAGGTTTCACGCGCTTCGTGCCAGCTGACTTTCTTCTTGATGACATCGTAGTTTTTCTCGGCGAGCTCGTGCATACGTTTTTCGAGCGCGTCGATGTCTTCCTGAGTCAGGGTGTGGTCCAGATCGACATCATAGTAAAAACCGTTGTCGACAACCGGGCCAATGGCCATTTTAGTGTTCGGCCACAGCTGTTTGATCGCATGACCTAACAGGTGAGCGCAGGAGTGACGAATGATCTCCAGACCGTCTTCATCTTTTGCGGTGATAATAGAAAGCGTGGAGTCAGTTTCGATCGGGTCGCAGGCGTCAACCAGCTCACCGTTTACACGTCCGGCGATGGTGGCTTTCGCCAGGCCTGGACCGATATCCAGAGCGACATCCATCGGGCTAACTGCGTGGTCGAAATGGCGTTGGCTGCCATCAGGAAGCGTAATTACAGGCATTTTATGTCCTTATTTGCAGTGGTGCCCCGCACGAAAGAGCACATACAAAACAATATAATCATAATTATCAACGAGTTGTGGCTCAGCTCCCGCTTCACTCTGCGAAAATATGAGTACGCCCGTCTATCTATTGAACCGCCCTCACCTGCAGCCGCTCGTTGATAACACCGAGGGTTAGTGTACACATCATTACTGCGCGATTAAAGTCGCAATAACTAAATGGTTATTCTTCTTTTAAATAGCAAGGGGCGATAACAATTTGTCGAGGCAATTCCCGCTTAAACCACGCGGTTAATTAACCGATCAATTACCTGAAATGAAGAGATAAATACCACCACCGCTAAAAAGCGAAATGAAAAAATCATCCGTTATAGTGAGTATTCATACCCGGCAGGAAATAACAGGAATCAGGCCGGTTGCCCGGCCTGAAAATTACATTTTATAACCGAGCGATAAGGTGGTGCGGCGGTCGGTATGCTCCGGCGCCGAAGCCGGCGGCTGCGAGTTCCACGTCAGGTTATAGGCGACACGCAGCGCAAAGTGGGCGTTGATTGCCACATTTAATGCGCTTTCCGAGTTCAGCGTCGTGTCTTCAGCGCCGAATACCGAAACACCTTGCGTAAATTTGGCGTTATCGGTCATCTGCCATGCCCAGGTGCCGGAGGCGTACCCCAGCGGCTGAGTTTCGTTATCGCCATCGGTGTACTCGTCGTAACGCACGCCCGGACCAAATTCAAAACGCAGGCTGTGAACCGGGCCGTTGAGGATCTGGCGACCATAACCGGCAGTCAGCACGTCGCGCTGTTGATAGCCGTTGTAGCGATCGGTCAGCCAGCTGGCCTGGCCAAATACATAGTTCATATCGGTCAGGTTATAACGACTACGGCCGCCCACGGCATATTTCTCCGAAGAGCGTTGATCGTTAGAGGACGTGTTGCTCGCATTGCCCCAGAGTGACCAGGCCGTGGTATCGCCGTACCAGGTCAGCGTGGAGTCAGCGGTCATTGAGGAGCTTTTCGTGTTGCCGGACTGAGCGAGATAACCCGCATTCACAGCACCTTCGAAAGGTTTTTTGGCAGTGGAAGGGTCATCCATGACGGTAAAAACGGAATCATCGGCCAGTGCGTTTACAGACGCAAAAAGCCCCCCCGCCAGCAATGCCGCTGCGGGTACTGTCTTCAAAAGCTTCATTATAACTCTCTAAAATACATATCTTCAGGACAGTACAAATGATGAATGGACCAGCGATCCCTTCATTTAATTTAGAGTCCGTACAACATTTAAGGAGACCAGGCAGGTCCCGGAAACTTTCGCGAGGCGCGCTGAATGCGAGTCCTAAGAAAGGCGCTTGATTATAAAAAAGCACGAATAACTTAGCAATCAGTTGCTATTTCGTTTTTTGAATAAGACGGTTCCCAAAACAATCTTTATTTCATAAAGATAAAAACCCAGACATCTTTGTAAATCCATCGTCCGCCCCGCTTCCCCTCACTCCATTTCAGTGCCATGCTTAAAAAAGCAGCTTTATTCGTATTAAGGAGGAACAGGATGACCAAAATTTATACGCTCACGCTGGCCCCATCACTCGATAGCGCAACGCTGACACCGCAAATATACCCTGAAGGCAAGTTACGCTGTAGCGCACCGGTATTCGAACCCGGAGGCGGCGGGATCAACGTCGCCCGGGCCATTACCTTTCTGGGCGGTAAAGCGACGGCGATTTTCCCGGTTGGGGGCGCCACCGGCGAGCATCTTACCGCCCTGATGGCTGATGAGCAGGTCCCGGTCGAAACAATAGAAACCCGCGACTGGACGCGGCAGAACTTACATGTGCATGTCGATGCCAGCGGCGAACAATATCGCTTTGTCATGCCCGGCGCGGCGCTAACCGAAGATGAGTTCCGTCGCCTGGAAGAGAAAGTACTCGCGATTGAGCCCGGTTCTCTGCTGGTTATCAGCGGCAGTCTGCCGCCCGGAATCAGCGTCGAACATCTGACTCAACTGGTAAAAAACGCGCAGCAGCACGGGCTACGTTGCATCATCGACAGCTCCGGCGATGCGCTGGCCGCCGCGCTGGATGTCGGCAACATCGAGCTGGTCAAACCGAACCAGAAAGAGCTTAGCGCGCTGGTACAGCGCGACCTCAGCCAACCTGACGACGTGCGTAATGCCGCGCTGGAACTAATCCGCTCCGGAAAAGTACGCCGGGTTGTGGTTTCGCTGGGTCCGCAGGGGGCGCTGGGAGTTGATGCCACCGGCAGCGTACAGGTGGTGCCGCCACCGATGAAAAGCCAGAGCACCGTTGGCGCGGGTGACAGTATGGTCGGCGCAATGACGCTACGTCTGGCGGAACATGCCTCGCTTGAGGATATGGTCCGCTTTGGCGTTGCCGCCGGTAGCGCCGCCACGATTAACCACGGCACCCGCCTGTGTTCATTAACCAACACGCAGAAAATCTACGATTACCTTTGTGGCCGCTAGTCTCGACCCCCTTCACCCGGGTGAAGGGGGTCAATTCGCTACCATGGTCTATGCTAGAAATTCCATGCATAACAACAGAGTGAAAAATGAGCAACGATATTACCGCGCACGTGATCACCGTTAAGTTCCAGGAACAAGCGCTGACTGAGATTAACGAGCTCAGCAATCATTTCATTCGCGCAGGCTTCGTCCTGACGCTCAACGACGATGATGGCAAAACCCATGATTTAGGTACCAACACATTTGGCCTGCTGAGCGCGCAAAGCCCCGAAGACGTTCGGGCATTAAGCGCAGGTCTCGCGGAAGCCGCTTTAGGCAGGCCGGCAGAGATCGCCATCACCACATTTAGCGAATGGTTAAAAGCTCAATAAGTGCGATCGCCATCGTGGAAGACGTCAGTTGTGCGTTAGCTCGAACTTTACGGCCAGGTTATACGCTAACCTTATGATATGGTGGAAAACATGGGGAGAGACAGCATGTGGCAAGCTATTAGCAATTTGTTAAGCGAGCAGCACACTGACGGCGCTGAAATCGAACTGCGCAACGAGCTACCCGGCGGAGAGATCCATGCCGCCTGGCATTTACGTTTTGGCGGAAAAGATTATTTCGTCAAATGCGATGAACGCGAACTGCTCCCCATTTTTACCGCGGAGGCGGACCAGCTGGAGCTGCTCTCGCGCTGTAAAACCGTCAGCGTTCCGCAGGTTTTTGCCGTCGGCAGCGACCGGGATTACAGTTTTCTGGTGATGGAATATTTGCCGCCGCGACCGCTGGACGCGCATAACGCGTTTCTGCTTGGTCAGCAAATCGCCCATTTACATCAGTGGAGCGACCAGCCGCAGTTTGGCCTTGATTTTGACAACGATCTGTCGACGACCCCGCAGCCGAATGCCTGGCAGCGCCGCTGGTCAACGTTTTTCGCTGAACAACGCATTGGCTGGCAGCTGGAGCTAGCGGCGGAAAAAGGACTGCACTTCGGCGATATCGACAACATTGTCGAAAGTGTACAGCAGCGGCTCAGCAGCCATCAGCCGCAGCCTTCTTTATTACATGGCGACTTGTGGTCCGGGAACTGCGCGCTAGGGCCCAATGGGCCGTATATTTTCGATCCGGCATGTTATTGGGGCGATCGCGAATGCGATCTGGCAATGCTGCCTCTGCATCCGGAACAACCGCCGCAGATTTACGATGGCTATCAGTCGGTCTCGCCGCTGCCCGCTGGTTTCCTTGAACGGCAACCGATTTACCAGCTATACACTTTACTTAATCGGGCAATTCTGTTCGGCGGTCAGCACCTGGTCACCGCGCAAAAAGCGCTCGATGAAGCCCTGCAATAGGCGTAAAAAAAGGCCCTCAAAAGGGCCTTTTTCATCAGCGAGCTTAATCCATTTTTACGCCGTTTAAGCGGAATTTGATATTCATCGTCAAACCAGTGCCCGGCCTGCCTGCCTCGTAGCGCCATTTGCGCATCGCGGTTTTGACATCACGCTCAAACATATTGGCCGGCTTCGCAGAGAGTATCTGGATATTCTCCACCCGACCATCGGCGGTGACATCAAATTTCACGCGCACGTCACCTTCAATACGCAGCGCCTGCGCACGTTGCGGGTAAGACGGGTCGCCGCGTTTCAACGCTTTAGGACCGCTCGGCGCGGTGGTCATCGGTTTTGCCGTTGCCGCCGTGGTACTCGGGGCAGTACGCGCAGGCGCCGTATTGTTATTCTCAAACGGCGAGACCGGGCGCGGCTCAGCGGGCTTCACCTCGCGTTTCGGCTCGACTTTTTTCTCCGGCTTAGGCTTTGGTTTCGGCTTGGGTTTGGGCTTCGGCTCCGGTTTGTGGATAACCACTGGTGCCTCTTTTGGCGGCTCAGGCACCACTTCAGGCTCCGGTTCCGGCTCCGGTTCAACAACGGGTTCAACGACCGGCTGCGCCGCCTGCGGAGGCTCTAAATCCGCCGGCGCCACCATCGTGATTTCGATTGGCTGTGAAGGCGAAGGCTTTTCAATAACCTGATGTACCGAGGTATAAAGCAACCCCGCCACAACGGCACCGTGGATAGCCACGGACAGCAGCGTTGGCCACGGAAAGCGGCGAGGTAAATCAAGGGTCATTGCGCTCATAGTCGTTTCTGTTGAAAAATGATGCCCTGATTTTAAATGCAAATAGCAATCATATTCAATAAGACGTGTTATCTTGCATCAAATTTTGCCTCGTTTTGTGGAAAAAAACCGGCGTGCCGTGGCATGCTAAAGGCGTGCGCATCTTACATTGCTGCCCATAACGCTTTCACGTCACGTGATTTGCCTATTTTTTGATTAAGGAGCCTTGCCGTGCTTTACGTCATCTACGCAGAAGATATCGCCGATTCTCTGGAAAAACGCCAGGCGGTGCGCCCTGCCCATCTGGCGCGCCTACAACTATTACATGATGAAGGCCGTTTACTGACCGCAGGCCCGATGCCCGCGGTGGATAGCAATGAACCTGGCGCGGCAGGATTTAGCGGCTCAACGGTTATCGCAGAATTTGAATCGCTGGAAGCGGCGCAGTCCTGGGCCAACGATGACCCCTATATCGCCGCGGGCGTCTATCAGCACGTCTCGGTGAAACCTTACAAGAAAGTATTTTAGTTAAGCAAATTAGCTAGTTAATATCAGTAAGATATACCAATCATAATATAGCGATCATTCTGTAAAGGACGCATTTAGGTACACTAAGTGCAGAATGGTCGCCCTTCCTTGGATCCTCGATACGTCTTCTATACTTTCAGTCTGACCACTGGAGGTTGATATGTGCGGACGCTTCTCCCAGTCAATGACCCGTGAAGATTATCTTTCCTGTCTTGCCGATGAAGCCGATCGTGACATCGCATATGACCCGGAGCCGATTGGTCGATACAACGTCGCGCCCGGTACCAAAGTTTTGCTTCTGAGCGAACGCGATGAACAATTGCATATCGATCCTGTCTACTGGGGTTATGCGCCAGGATGGTGGGATAAACCACCTCTGATTAACGCACGCGTCGAAACGGCGGCCACCAGCAGGATGTTTAAGCCGCTATGGCAACATGACCTGGCGATCTGCTTTGCTGATGGTTGGTTCGAATGGAAGAAAGAAGGCGACAAGAAGCAGCCCTACTTTATCCATCGTGCCGATGGCCAGCCGATATTCATGGCAGCAATCGGAAGCACACCATTTGAACGCGGAGATGAAGCCGAAGGTTTTCTGATCGTCACTGCAGCAGCAGATAAAGGGCTGGTAGATATTCACGACCGCCGGCTGCTTGTACTTTCACCAGAAGCAGCCAGGGAATGGATGAGACAGGATACAGGAGGGAAAGAAGCCGAAGAAATAGCTGAGACGGTTCCGTGTCAGTTGACTATTTTACATGGTTCCCTGTTTCCCGGGCCGTGGGTAACGTTAAAAACCAGGGGCCAGAATTAATCGAGGCTATTGAGCGCCTATAAATTGATAATGTCCGAAATATGCCAGTAGCAGACATTGCTTTCCAGCGTTCATTGTCCTAAAAGTTAATGACCCAATGTAATCAGGACAATACTATGCTCCTTGAGAGACTTAAACGTCTCGAATGTTCTCTTCATGATAACAAGCGGAACGATCGGAAATGGCTTGAACATATACTTCATGAGGAATTTCGAGAGATAACGCGATCTGGCATGTTAGTTGATCGGGCAGAAACAATAGAGGCACTTTCTACTGAAGTTGATAGACCAATCATTCACAGTGACGAATTTAGACTTATCATCGTTAGAAATAATTTCGCAATATTGCATTACCGGACTTTTGATCCAGATGGTAGTAATGCCTCTCTTCGTTCTTCATGCTGGGAAATGAGTGGAAATGGCCAATGGCAAATGGTATTCCATCAGGGAACTCCTGAGTCAAGGCGTGTCTAGCTCCAAGTTGCATCGTCCGCTCCTCGCTCGCAGCGGACCTTCAGCTTGTATAACTATTCCGCTTCGTGCCAATGACCGACGTTATTTCTATCCAAAGCGCAGTAGAACGATTCTTTTATTTAAATGATATAGAGTATGTACGCTCACATTGGTTGTCTTAACCATTCACTTTGCTTGAGGGAAAAAATCAGACTCGGCGGTGCATCTTTCACATCATAAATCTCTTTTATATATTGAAACCCAGTTTTTTTTAGAACCTTCTGCGATGCCAGGTGGTTAGCTCTCACTACGGCGGATATCTCGGACAGATTTAACTTACAAAATCCATATTGGACAGAGTTTTTCGAGAACTCTGTCGCCAGACCTTTTCCCCATGCCTCTGTGGCGAAACGATACCCTAAATTATTAATTACTATATCCGCATAACTACGGATACGCAGCCCCCCAAAGCCAATGATTTTTTCCGGGCTATCCTTCAAAGAGATTGCCCAGTTTCCAAAACCGTGGGTTTCCCAGTGGTTAATCCAGTGAGCTAAAACAGTTTGAGCATGATGTATGTCAGGATAGGGCCCTGCGGGGTTAAAGGTGTTCGTAGCCGGGTCACCATAAATTCTGAAAAGGTCATCAAGGTCAGACTTCGTTACGGGGCGAAGATATAGTCGGGTAGATTGAAGTTGCAAAACAATTTCCTTACTAAAGAGCTCATCAGAATAGTTAGATAACTGTATATAGTGAATCACCTGACTTCGAGCAAATCACTGTATCTAAGCTTTTATTCCGGCACGCTTCATCAGTCGCCAGACCCGGTTCACTCCGCACTGCTGTCCGGTATCACGCACTTGCGATTGACCTGCCCCCCAGGATTAGATACAACCTTCAGTTAGTAATGTCGGTTGGTGACCCGCTCCCCATATGTGATCCATTCATAATCAGGAATAACCGGCTTCATGTTGGCTGCATATTCTGCCAACCGGCAGACTTCTCAGCGAATTCGGATGGCGTCATCCAGCCCAGTGCAGAATGGGGACGCCTCTGATTATAGTGTATGCGCCAGGCCTCGATTTTGCACTGTGCATCCTCCAGAGACATGAACCAGTTCTCGTTCATACACCCACTTGCCCAGCATTTTCCCTGCAAATTCAGAGCCGTTATCGGTTTTCAGCAACTGTGGTAAGGGACGTCTGAGCGCAATAGTGTTCAGCATCTCTGCGACCTCCGTTGAGTGCAGATTCTGGCCCACGCAGATCCCCAGACATTCGCGTGTGTAGAGATCAATGACTGTCAGCAGACGTAACCGAAGCCCGTCAAATAAGGCATCAGAGACAAAGTCCATGCCCCAGACATGATTCGGATACAGCCCCTGAGGCTGGGACTGTCGGCGCTGTGCCGATTTATTCCGGCGTGGGCGTTTGAGACGCAGGGACAGCCCCTGCTCGCTGTAGAGTCGGTAAATGCGTTTATGATTATCCCGCAAGTCCTCCCGCCTGAGCATGACGTGAACCCTGCGGTAGCCATAGTGAACCCGGGTTTCGGTGATCTCCCTGATACGGAGGCGCAACGCGCTGTCGTCTGCTGCAACAGAACGGTAGCGGAAAGAGCTGCGGCTGACCCGTAGCGCAAAACAGACCTGCCTCTCACTGGCTCCGTAGCGTGCCTGCTGGTCCCGGACCCATTCGCGCAGACGCGCTAGCGTCAGTTCTTTTTTGCCAGCACATCCTGCAGCATGGCCTTGTCGAGGCTCAGATCGGCAACCAGCTTCTTCAACCTGAGATTCTCTTCCTCGAGCTGCCGCGTGTGTTTCAGCTCCGAAGGAGAAATCCCGCCCTATTTCTTGCGCCATGTATAGAACGTGGCATCGGAAATGCCCTGCTTACCGCAGACCTCCGGCACGGACGTCCCCAGTTCAGCCTGCTTCAGGGCAAAACAATCTGTTCTTCGGTGAATCGTGACTTTTTCATCGGCACCACCTCCGTTCAGGGAGTGTAGATCATGCCGGCATTCTGTTTCTGAATGGTGCAGGATTTCGGGTCAGGGCCACAGCCGCAGTGTTCATGCAACCCTTCGTACCGGTATTGATCAACAGGTGGCCAATTCCGGGTTTGTTTCCTATTTTTTAAACCAGAACCCTTTCTTTAAGGCAATGAGGTCATGCTGAACACGTGGATCATCCTGATTGT
This sequence comes from Klebsiella sp. JN_Kp121, assembly GCF_040062145.1. Taxonomy (NCBI): domain Bacteria; kingdom Pseudomonadati; phylum Pseudomonadota; class Gammaproteobacteria; order Enterobacterales; family Enterobacteriaceae; genus Klebsiella; species Klebsiella sp. JN_Kp121. The sequence continues at coordinate 26,790 of NZ_JBEAHX010000035.1, read as the reverse complement.
GGCCATCGCGGCCGAAACCTTTGCAACAACCATGGTCAGAGCATCAGAAGGATTCACACGCCTGCTTCCTTCCCTTGGGGTCGTCGCCGGTTATGCCGTGTCATTTTACGGACTCTCTCAGGTCGTTAAGGTCATGAATCTGGGGATCGCTTACGCGATATGGGCCGGCCTGGGCATCTTTCTTGTCTCCATTTTTTCCTGGTTTCTCTTCGGCCAGAAGCTTGATCTTCCCGCCATTGCAGGGATGGGCTTGATACTGTCGGGGGTGGTGGTCATTCAGCTGTTTTCCTCCACCGTCACACACTGATATTATCTGCAGGTACTGGATATGCCGAAACGTATACAGATTGCAGAAAAAAACTATCTTCCTGCCCTCATTATCTGGCCCGTCATTTATCTTATTCTGGCATTTATCTCTCTGAAACTGGACGATCCGCAAAATCGTGTAGCGATGGTCTGGTTTCCTGCCGGGGCTGCTGTCAGCGCTTTCCTTTCTCTGCCGCGACGATTCTGGCCCGCAATGTATATCGTGCTCTTTGCTGCCCGCGCAGGGATGGATCTGCTGATGCGCCATTCTTCGGAAACATCCCTGATACTTTCCCTGATTTCAGTCAGTGGTGACGTTACAGTGGCGCTGGCCGTACAGCACTACAGTCGTGGACAGGATGATTTTCGTAAGGTGTGTGTCTGGCTAATCAGTACCCTGATCATCAGCGCGCTGGCTGGTATGGCAGCAGCAGGATGGCTGTCTTCGCGTCATCCCGTGTCTTTTGCGGATACCACTGCTTTGTGGTGGGCGGCAAATGTCAGCGGCAACATCGTCGCCACTACCATACTGACAGGTCTGACATGGGAGCCAGCCCGGAAGGCAACGGGGGACGTCGTAAAGACCCTCGCCAGCGTGCTGTTGGTCGCGGTGATTGCCATACTCATTTTCTCTTCCCCTTCCGGGGAAGAGTCCCGGGCGGGGCTCATTTACGGACTGGCCTGCTTGCCGGTCCTGTTGACTGCTGTCGTCCCGGTCATCGCCGGTGCCCAAGCCGGCGCGCTGGCTTTTCTGGCACTGAGCATCGTTGTGGTTTCCTTTTCATGGCACCAGACAGGCCCCTTTTTTATTAATGGCCTGGATCCGGGCGAACCGCTGCTTCTCGCTCAGGGATACCTGTCCGGTACGGCCATCCTGACTATCTTTGTCCGGCTGTTACTGCGGTTGCCGGATAAGCTAAACGGTCCGGGGCGTAAGCAGATGCATCACGAAGAAACCGCCTTTCGCATGGATATCCGAAGTGGCCGGATCGACTGGGATCTGCAGGGAACACCGGTGCTGGCAGATACGGTGGCACACCTGCCTGACAGAAAAATCCTGCTCCAGAGCGTGGATACTGCTGTCAGGCAACAGTTAACATCACGCTGGGAACAGGCAATCCGCGGCCTGCCCGTAGGCGGATCGTTGATATTCCGGCTTACATTGCCGGGAGATGAACACGTAATGATCTGCGAGCGGGGACTATTCTTTTTGCCCGGTACAACAGGTGGATTCCTCGTCGGATACTGGTTACCCGCTAGTGGTCCGGTTTCCGTTATCCGTCCGGAGGACCACTGAATATGCTGCAGATTGCACTGCTTTTATGCGGCCGACGTTTTATCGGTGGCAACCGGTACCTTCTTACTGCTGCAGGTCTGATTTGGGGTCTTTTCGGTTTTCTGGTACTGGCGGACGGTATGCTGGGAGCACGCTATTTTCCGCTCGGACTTTTTGGCTGGTTTCTTTTGTGCGAGAGTCTGTTAACGCTTGTTGCGTCATCCGGTGCCACCGGGGCTAAGCGAGGAATTTATCTGTTTAAAGGTGGGATTATTGGAGCCGTGGCCCTGCTTATTCTGTCAGGATATTCAGGCAGTAATCTCCTCCTGGCTATCATACTGGGATTTATCTGTTTGTTGTCCGGCGCTTTTCAGGTTGCTGCCGCCTGGGTGGTTCGTTATCCGTACTGGAGACGCGCGCTGGCTGGCGGGATGTGTCAGATCCTGTATGCGGTATTCCTTTTCCAGCCCTATCCCACTCATCATGATGGAACGGTTCCTCAGTTCATCGGGGCGCTGATGCTGCTCAGTGCCGTTGACTGCATTCTGCTTGCTTTTCGGCTCCGAAGTCTGGCCCCGGGGGTGACTATTTTTGATGTCCAGTCTCCGGACAGCACAGGATACGCGCCGACAAATACAGAACCACAGCATCCCTGTCAGGAAGAAGTGGCGTTGGAAGCGACAGAGCTCCGTGTTCTGGTCTGGACACCGGAAGGTTCTGCTACTCAGGACACTCTCCCCCGGCCAGTGATGAATCGCTATATTGCAGCAGTGGATTCTGCCGGGGTCATTTCTACCGGACATGCCGCGCTGGAGATGCAGGATATCTATATCAGTCTTTACCCGGCAGTGGATATAGATCGGTCCCCTTCGGAGTTTTTTCGCACACTCCGGGCCGTACGGGAGAATAATGTACCCGGAAAATTTCAGGACAGTTACGCATCAGAGTCCGCCGCCTGGTGTGAAGCCGACAGACAGGTTTGTTTTCATACTTTCAACGCGGTATCGCTCCGGGCATTCACTACATACTATCGCCGCCAGGAAATATATAACCTTACCTGGCGAAATTGCTCCAGCAGTGTGGCATACGCACTTGAAGCCGCGTTAGATGGTGTGCTGTGCAACCGGAGCGGCTGGTCAGTTTTTTTACGGCTCTTCTTGCAGCCGGAGCTCTGGATCGCAGCACAACTCCGCCGCCGTGCCACTACCATGGCCTGGACACCCGGGCTGGTTCTGGATTATTCCCGCGCATTGCACGGGCTGGTTCACCCGGCCAGACTGAACTGGTTTCGCAAACCATGAGATGCGACAGCGTCAGGCAAAGGTGCTCCTTCCGGGCGGTAGAAGAAACATCACCGGCTTCTGACTCCGCCTCCCTTCCGAGCCCTGACAGAAACCGGTATACCTCAGGGTTGTCGGGTCGTGCCGACAAGTGGTGTCCTGTCAGGATGCTTGTTTCTGCCATCGCAACAGACGGTACTGTTACCCCAGCATTGTTCATACGGAAAACCGATCAGGGCTTCCATGACGGCACGAACATCCGCTGTGACATGTGAAATCTGGCCACCAGCCCGGATACGTGCCACCTCAGCAAGCACCACCAGATGTGCCTTCCGGTTCAGCTTCATCTGCGCGCTGAAATAAATCCCCGCGAGAGCCAGTGCAATCACACCGACGCAAAAGACCAGCGCAATAGCCATTACCGCACTTTCCGGCTGGGTTTGCGATTTAGACTGGAATCCATAGAAACTCAGGATCGCTCCCATAGAAAACACAATCACAGAGCGCACAAGTTTACCGGAGAAGGTCATCGTGCCGGCATAGATCCCCTCGCGGCGGCGTCCGGTAAAGACTTCGTCAACATCAGCGAGAAAGGTATACACAGTCCAGGGAATGTAATACACCCCGCCCGTACCGATCCCGAAGACAACGGTAATCGCCAGCATCGCCGCAGTGGCATACTGTTGAGGTAGGTGGAAAAAATAGAGCGCGGCATAACACAGTACGGAAAAAATAACGATACCCAGCGCAAGTATATAGGGCTTGCTGAACCCATGTTTTACGCAGATAGCAATAAAAATAGCTGTGGAAAAGAGCTGAAGTACGGAGTTCAGGCTGCTCAGTCCGGATACCATGGTCGGATCATACTGCAGGACAAAAATGATAAAGTAGGTAAAGACAGAAGCAAACAGCCACTCTGCCCCGAAGCCGCACAAATACATACCCAGATGTTTGCGAAAAACACGCAGTGAAAAAGTCGATCTCATCTCCCTCAGCAATGCCAGCATTGCATGGCTGAGCGTGGTGTTTTCTTCACTTTCCGGCGAAGCATCTGCGGCCGGGCGCTCCCACGAGTAATACCAGAGTGTCCCCATCGCCACACATAAAATCACCCCATATGTCAGGGCGGTGTAAAAAAATGGGGTGGCCGATTCTTTACCGTAAACAAGAATGAACTGGCCCGGAATGAAAGCGGCGAGAAAGTTGGCTACTTTACCAAAAATAGCTTTAAAACCAGTGAGTTTAGATCGTTTTGCGAAATCTGCGGTCATTTCAGTGGCGAGTGTTTCATAGGGCACCATGACGGAGGTGTAGATCAACTCAAACAACACATAGGTACAAAGGTAATACCAGAAACCAAATCCATCGATCCACAGCAGGGGGTAGACCATCATCAGGGGGATGCCCAGCAGAATGAAGAACCGGCGGCGGCCAAAGCGTTTACCGAGACGCGTTTTGCCGAAATTATCTGAAATATATCCCATGAGCGGATTGCTGATGGCATCAATAATACTGGCAACCGAAAAAATAGCCGAAGCCTGCAGCAGTGTCAGACCACAAAAGGTGGTGTAAAAGTAAAGTAACCAGATACCGGCAATAGCCAGTGCCCCGCTACCCAGCAAGTTACCCCCTCCATATGCGAGCTGATGCCTGAAAAGAACTGGTCTTTCTATCTTCATAACCCTGCCCTTTGTTATCAAACAAGAAACGAAATATCGTTTTAGATTTTATAAGGCTGCGTTTTATAGTCAGGATAGCCGTAAAGAAAGGTGAGTATGTTCACATTAAAAACATTGCTAAGGGCGCTTCTGAAGAAATTGTGACCGGGGTTACATTTCCATCATCGGTACTGGACATTCCCCCTCGACAGAAAAGATACTTTGTTTTTTTTATTATGAAACACAATTTCATAATAAAATTTCCTTCTGTAATGCAGGGGCTAGTAATGGCTAAGGGTTCAACGATTCAGTTACATTTTCACCATTTCAGTGACCCGCATACCGGGGCTCGGATAACGCGTCTGACACCACCAGATGTGATATGTCATCGCAACTATTTCTATCAAAAAAGCTTTACACGTGACGGCAGTAAACTCCTGTTTGCTGCTGAATTTGACGGTCATCGCAACTATTACCTGCTGGACCGGCAAAAACAGACCGCCGTTCAACTTACACACGGTCGTGGTGACAATACTTTCGGTGGCTTTTTGTCGCCCGACGATCGCAGCCTTTATTACGTGAAAAACGAACGGGAATTACGTCGTGTCAGTCTGGATGATTACAGCGAACATACGATCTATACGGTACCGGAGGAATGGGTTGGCTATGGCACCTGGGTAGCAAACAGCGAATGTACGCGTCTGGTCGGTATCGAAATTGCCCGTGATGACTGGACACCGCTCACCGACTGGCAAAAATTCCGGACGTTTTACCTGCGTCGTCCGCATTGTCGCCTGTTGCAGGTGGATCTGCATAACGGTTCCACGCGGGTGATCCATGAAGCGAACGAATGGCTTGGACATCCCCTCTATCGACCTTACGACGACAGTACGGTGGCATTCTGTCATGAGGGACCTCACGATCTTGTGGATGCACGCATGTGGCTGGTCAACGAAGACGGGAGTAACGTACGCAAAGTGAAAACTCATGCGCCGGAAGAAAGCTGTACCCATGAGTTCTGGGTACCGGATGGTTCCGCACTCCTCTACGTTTCATACCTTAAAGGTCATTCCGAGCGTTACATTCGCCGCTTCTCACCACAAACCGGAGAAGACAGCAGCCTGATGACAATGCCGGCCTGCTCACATCTGATGAGCAATGCCGATGGCACGCTGCTGGTGGGTGATGGCTCGGGTACCCCGGTGGATGTACAGGATACCTCAGGGCATGTCATCGAAAACGATCCCTTTCTCTATCTCTTTGACACCCGAACCCGCCGCTATGCGCCACTGGCGACACATCAGAGTTCCTGGCAGGTGCTGGACGGCGACCGGCAGGTTACCCATCCGCATCCCTCTTTTTCACCCGACGACCGGGACGTGTTATTTACATCTGATTTCGAAGGCCTGCCGGCCCTTTATCTTGCACAAATACCGGATACTCTGGTCAGTTCACTTGGTAAGGAGTAACTATGTTTATTTTTAGGGACGAGACTTCGGAGGAAGATCTCGGTAACGGAGTACGCAGGCGGATTCTGGCGCACAGTGGTTCGCTGATGGCGGTCGAAGTACATTTTGAAAAGGGTGCTGTCGGGTCACTCCACCGGCATATTCACGAACAACTGACCTATGTGCTTTCCGGGCGCTTTGTGTTCACCATTGGCGATGAGACTCGTGAGGTGAAAGCCGGTGACACACTCTACAAACAACCGAATATCATACACGGTTGCGAGTGTCTGGAGGCAGGTATATTGCTGGATACTTTTACGCCACAGAGAGAGGATTTTCTGTAAGAGGCATGGTTTGACGTGGAGTCAGAGGAACCTGTAAAGAGCGGGAGAAGCCAGTGTGTAAGTATCCCGCATAATCGTGCCATTCATAAATGCAAAATGACGAACGGCATCGCTATTCTCTGCGCAGGTCCTGCAGCAGTGTTCCGTATTCCGCGTGAATGACGCTGGAAAATTCACGAATGTAAGCCACCGGGTCCGCTGTCTTGTGCCTGTCCGGTATCACGCACTTGCGATAACCATAGACGCAGCCAGACTCAAGCCAGAACTGTTTGATCTGCCCGGTCAGCATCTGGTCTGTCTGGAGACGGCGGATCCCGGTCTGAGCATCTGACTGTTCATTATGAGTGGAAGAATCCGGACCGTACTTCTTTATCCAGGCCTAAAGATTGTGAGTGGTGATATCGAGACGTGTTGCAACACTGGAAACAGAATGACCACGATCAACAACCTGTTTGACTGCTTCAATTTTAAACTCTTCAGAATAACGCTTACCGCTCATGGGCACCTCTCTTTAAGTCATCTTCAGTGACCCTGAGGTGTCTGTTAAACCCGCGGCGATTCACGGTGCCTTTAATTTTTACTCTCAAAATTCAGAGAAGGTGAACAGCAAAGCATGACGCTGCCGTTTTACCAGGCACTTCCTGATTGAAAGAATCCGCATGTTGCGGCGAGATTGGGCTTCCAGCCAGCGCGATTTACGGCGACTTACTTGTCTAAGCATGCGCCAGCGCCCTACTTCTGTTCTACTACGCTTCATTGCTACTACTCTACGAGTGAAAAACACTCCCCATTATAAACCGATGAATCTGTCTGACCATCGCTTTCGCTGCGTTTTTATTTGCCAGACGGATGATGATGCGTAAACTCATGGCATCGGGCTATTCAAAAGGATTTTTCATCTATGACAACCTTTTACACGGTCGTAAACTGGCTGGTCATTCTGGGGTACTGGCTGCTGATTGCCGGCGTGACATTACGCATTCTAATGAAACGCCGTGCAGTGCCGTCCGCCATGGCATGGTTGCTAATTATATATATCCTGCCGCTGGTGGGAATTATCGCCTATCTTTCCTTCGGCGAATTGCATCTTGGCAAACGGCGCGCCGAGCGCGCGCGCGCCATGTGGCCCTCTACCGCCAAATGGCTAACGGACCTGAAAAGCTGCAAGCATATCTTTGCGCAAGAAAATAGCCCGGTTGCCGAATCGCTGTTCAAACTCTGTGAACGTCGCCAGGGGATCGCCGGCGTTAAGGGTAACCAACTGCAGTTGCTAACCGAATCCGATGACGTGATGCAGGCGCTGATTCGCGATATTCAGCTCTCACGACACAATATTGAGATGGTGTTCTATATCTGGCAGCCCGGCGGAATGGCCGATCAGGTCGCCGAGTCGCTGATGGCCGCCGCGCGCCGCGGCGTGCATTGTCGGCTAATGCTTGATTCAGCCGGCAGCGTCGCCTTCTTCCGCAGCCCGTGGGCGGCTATGATGCGTAACGCTGGTATCGAGGTGGTTGAAGCGCTTAAAGTTAATCTGATGCGCGTGTTCTTACGCCGCATGGATCTACGTCAGCATCGTAAAATGGTGATGATTGACAACTATATCGCCTACACCGGCAGTATGAATATGGTCGATCCGCGCTACTTCAAACAAGATTCCGGCGTCGGTCAGTGGGTCGATCTGATGGCGCGAATGGAAGGCCCGGTGGCTACGGCAATGGGGATTGTCTACTCCTGCGACTGGGAAATTGAAACCGGCAAGCGAATTTTACCCCCGCCGCCGGACGTCAATATCATGCCGTTTGAAGAGGCTAACGGGCATACCATTCATACTATTGCTTCCGGCCCCGGCTTCCCGGAAGATTTGATTCACCAGGCGTTGTTAACTGCGGCTTATGCGGCGAAAGAACATCTGATCATGACCACCCCCTACTTCGTCCCCAGTGATGATCTGCTGCACGCCATCTGTACCGCAGCCCAGCGCGGCGTCGAGGTCAGTATTATTATGCCGCGCAAAAACGACTCCCTGCTGGTAGGCTGGGCCAGCCGCGCCTTCTTCACTGAACTGCTTGCTGCTGGGGTGAAAATTTATCAATTCGAAGGCGGCCTGCTACATACCAAAAGCGTGCTGGTAGATGGCGAACTGAGCCTGGTCGGTACCGTTAATCTTGATATGCGCAGCCTGTGGCTCAATTTCGAGATCACGCTGGCGATCGACGACGTGGGCTTTGGCGGCGACCTGGCGGCGGTGCAGGACGATTACATCTCCCGCTCGCGCCTGCTGGATGCAAAACTGTGGGCCAAACGACCGCTATGGCAGCGGATCGCAGAGCGACTGTTTTACTTCTTCAGCCCGTTGCTGTAAAACGTGCCCATCAGATGCTTAACGGGTAGCAATCATGGATATGGATTTAAACAATCGCCTGACCGAAGACGAAACGCTCGAACAGGCCTACGATATCTTTCTTGAGCTGGCGGCCGATAACCTCGACCCGGCGGATATCATTCTTTTCAATCTGCAGTTTGAAGAGCGCGGCGGCGCCGAACTATTTGACCCGGCGGAAGACTGGCAAGAGCATGTCGATTACGACCTCAATCCAGATTTCTTCGCCGAAGTCGTTATTGGCCTGGCCGATACCGATGGCGGCGAGATCAACGATATTTTCGCTCGCGTTCTGCTATGCCGGGAAAAAGATCACAAGCTGTGCCACATTCTGTGGCGCGAATAAGCATTAAGCTAATGCGCCTGTAGAAAAGCCTGCCGACGGTAACATCGGCAGGCTTTTTGTTTTATACGTTATTGCGGTAATTCTGTTCCGCAGGCGTGGCAGAAACGGGCATTTTTATCATGCTCGGCGTTACTGCAGTTTGGGCAAACGCGGCGGGCACGTCGGTTTTGCAGCGCCGTCGTCATATGCGTCGTAATCAGCCCGGTCGGGATGGCGATGATAGAATAACCGATGAGAATAAGCACCGAGGCGAGTATCCGCCCTAATGGCGTATGCGGCGTAATGTCGCCGTATCCCACCGTAGTAATCGTGACGATTGCCCAGTAGACCGAGGCATTTAAGGTGGTAAACCCGTATTGCGGCCCTTCAATTAAATACATCAGCGAGCCAAAAATCACCATCACAATAGCAATAAACGAGTAGAACAGAATGAGCTGGTGACGGGCGCTGACGATAGCCCGCCAAAAAATATTCAGCGACGGCATAAAGCGCAGCAGTTTGAGAATACGCAGCGCGCGGATAACCCGCATGGCCCGCCAGGCAAAGACATACTCAAGGCTCATTTCCGGCCATAACCACATTACATACAGTGGAAGAACGGTCGCCAGATCGATAAATCCCCAGAAGCTGAAGATATAGCGCAGCGGATTCGGCCAGCTTATTACGCGTAAAATATATTCCGCGGTGAAGACCGCGGTAATTCCTAATTCCAGCCAGACAAAAACATGCCATTCATCTAGCGACAGGTGATACTGCGAACCGAGTCCGGACTCAACAAAAATAATAACCACGCTCAACAGGGCAAATAAACCGCAAAGCCCTTCAAAACGGCGGCCGGAGCGACGAGTTTGATCGAAGAGTAGATGGTAAAGCCGCAAACGGGCGGCGGAAAGCGAAACTGCCACGTTAACCTCACAATAAAAAAGGGCTGACATCAGTCAGCCCGAGTGATTATAACGGGTCTACCTTCAGGCAGGAAACCGCATGGCGGAAACTGCCCTCCAGCACCGGCCTTGTTTTGGCGCATTCGGGCCCAGCCAATGGGCATCGGGTGCGGAATACACAACCCGATGGCGGATTAATCGGCGAAGGCAACTCCCCTTCCAGCAGTTGGATGGTTTTGTTTTTCTCCAGATCGGGATCCGGCACCGGCACCGCCGACATCAGCGCTTTGGTATAAGGGTGCAGCGGATTATGGTACACCTCATCATAGGTCCCCAACTCCACCGCGTGGCCTAAATACATCACCAGCACACGGTCGGAAATATGTTTTACTACCGCCAGATCATGGGCGATAAAAATCAATGATAGCCCCATCTCCCGTTGCAGTTGCTGTAGTAAGTTCACCACCTGCGCCTGAATGGAAACGTCCAGCGCCGAAACCGGCTCATCGCAAATAATCAACTTAGGCTCAAGGATCAGCGCACGCGCGATACCAATGCGCTGACACTGGCCGCCGGAGAATTCGTGCGGATAGCGGTTAATCAGGTTCGGCAACAGGCCGACCTTCATCATCATCGCCTTCACGCGATCTCGCACTTCCTGACGAGGCATCTTCGGGTGATAGGTCCGCAGCGGTTCAGCGATGATTTCGCCAATGGTCATACGCGGATTCAGTGAGGCCAGCGGATCCTGGAAGATCATCTGGATATCACTACGCACATCGCGCCACTCTTCAGGTTTCATACCCAGCAGGTCTTTACCCAGCCAGGCGACTTTACCGTCGGTGGCTTTCACCAGGCCGATAATGGCGCGGGCGAAGGTCGATTTACCGCAGCCGGATTCGCCAACCACCCCCAGCGTTTCGCCTTCATACAGGCGCAGAGTGACGCCATCGACCGCTTTGAGCGTTTTTGATGGCTGCCAGAACCATTGCTTGCCATCTTTAATATCAAAATGCACCTTCAGATCGGCAATTTCGAGCAGCACTTTTCTTTGTTCGATCACGGCGTTCATAGCAGGTCCCCCACCGGTTTAAAGCAGGCACGCAGGCGGCCTGGCGCAAACGACTCCAGAGGTGGAGCGCTATTACAGATTTCCATGGCATGCGGGCAGCGCGGCTGGAACGGACACCCTTTCGGCAGACGCAGCAGGTTCGGCGGGTTGCCTGGAATCGTTAGCAAGGAATCGCCTTCGCCATCGAGACGCGGTACCGCATTGAGTAAACCGATCGAGTACGGGTGCGACGGTTGATAGAAGACGTCGCGCGCCTGACCGTATTCCATGGTGCGCCCGGCGTACATCACCAGTACCTTATCGCAGATCCCCGCGACCACGCCGAGGTCGTGGGTAATCATAATAATCGCGGTGTTGAATTCGCGCTTCAGCTCGTTGAGCAAGGTCATGATCTGCGCCTGCACCGTGACGTCCAACGCGGTGGTCGGTTCATCCGCGATCAGCAGTTTTGGCCGACATAACAGCGCCATGGCGATCATCACGCGCTGGCGCATCCCGCCGGAGAACTCGTGCGGGAACATCTTCATGCGCTTGCGCGCTTCCGGCATCTTCACCGCATCAAGCATCCTTACCGACTCTTCAAAAGCCGCGGCTTTGCTCAGCCCTTTATGCAGCATCAGCACTTCCATCAACTGCTCGCCGACCCGCATATAAGGGTTCAACGAGGTCATCGGGTCCTGGAAAATCATCGAAATCTGTTCGGCACGCAGCTTATTCAGATCGCGCTCGGGCAAATTAAGGATTTCGCGACCGTTAAAAGTGGCGGAACCGCTAATATGGCCATTCGCGGCCAAAAGTCCCATTAGCGCGAACGCCGTTTGCGATTTACCGGAACCTGACTCACCGACGATGCCTAAGGTTTCGCCGGCCCTCAGGTTAAAATTCAAATCGTTAACCGCGGTGACATCGCCGTCTGGCGTTTTAAACGTCACCCGAAGATCCTTCACATCCAGCAGCAGACCGCTTTGCTGCGCGGCCTGCGGCGCTTTAGTCATTTCAATTGTGCTCATGACGGCGCTCCTTAGCGGTCTTTCGGGTCGAGGGCATCACGCAGGCCATCGCCGATAAAGTTAAAACAAAACAGCGTTACCACCAGGAACCCGGCAGGGAACAGCAACAGCCACGGCGATACCTCCATTGAGTTGGCGCCATCACTGAGTAATGCGCCCCAACTGCTCAGCGGCTCCTGGGTCCCAAGGCCGAGGAAGCTCAGGAAGGATTCGAACAGAATCATGCTAGGTACCAACAGTGATGCGTAAACCACAACTACACCCAGCACGTTCGGCACGATATGACGAATAACGATATTCGCGGTAGAGACTCCGCCGACCTGCGCGGCTTCAATGAACTCTTTACGTTTCAGACTCAGGGTCTGACCGCGTACGATACGCGCCATATCCAGCCACGACACCATCCCGATCGCCACAAAGATGAGCAGGATGTTCTGACCAAAGAAGGTGACCAGCAGGATCACGAAGAACATAAACGGGAAGGAGTTGAGGATTTCCAGTAAACGCATCATCACCGAGTCCACTTTGCCGCCGAGATAGCCGGAAAGCGAACCATAGAGGGTACCGAGGATCACCGCCACCAGCGCCGCGGCAACGCCAACCATCAGCGATATGCGCCCGCCAATCGCCACGCGCACCAGCAGGTCGCGACCGGATGAATCTGTGCCAAAATAGTGACCAGACTCCATATCCGGAGCGTTGGACATCATCCCCCAGTCGGTATCGAAATAGGAGAACTGCGACAGCATTGGAGCGATAGTCACAAACAGTGCAATAATCACCAGCACAATCAGGCTGGCCACCGCCGCGCGGTTATGCATAAAGCGACGACGCGCATCCTGCCACAGGCTACGGCCCTCAACTTCCAGCTTCTCACTGAAGTGCTCCAGCGCCTCGCTGTTTTTCTTACTTAACATCATGGCGAACTCCGGCTTCAGTAGCGAATTTTCGGATCGATAACGGCGTACAGTACGTCGACGATCGCGTTAAACAGAATGGTCAGCGCGCCGACCAGAATCGTCAGGCTGAGCACCAGCGAGTAGTCGCGGTTAAGTGCCCCGTTGACGAATAACTGGCCAATACCCGGCAGGCCGTAAATCGTTTCGATAACCATTGAGCCGGTGATAATGCCGACGAATGCCGGCCCCATATAGGAAAGCACCGGCAGCAACGCAGGCTTCAGCGCGTGGCGGAAGATAATTCGGCGCATCGGCAGGCCTTTCGCCCGTGCGGTACGGATGAAGTTGGAGTGCAAAACTTCAATCATCGATCCACGGGTGATACGGGCGATACTGGCAATATATGCCAGCGATAACGCCACCATCGGCAGGATCATAAATTTCAGCGCCCCGCCGTTCCAACCGCCGCCAGGCAGCCAATGCAACGTGATGGCGAAAATCATCACCAATAGCGGCGCCACCACAAAACTCGGTATGACGACGCCGGTCATTGCCACCCCCATCACCGCGTAGTCCCATTTGGTATTTTGTTTTAACGCGGCAATAACCCCGGCGCTGACGCCCAGGATTACCGCTAATAAAAAGGCGGCAAGGCCTAATTTGGCGGAAACCGGGAAGCTTGATGCCACCAGATCGTTCACCGAATAATCTTTATATTTAAAGGAAGGACCAAAATCACCGTGCGCCAGCTGCTTCAGATAATTGAAGTACTGGGTCATGATGGGGTCGTTTAAATGATATTTCGCTTCAATGTTCGCCATGACTTCCGGCGGCAGCGTACGTTCACCGGTAAAAGGACTGCCCGGCGCGAGACGCATCATGAAGAAAGAGATAGTAATAAGGATGAATAGCGTCGGAATCGCTTCCAGACAGCGACGTAATATGAATTTTAACATTGCCCGTACCTTCTGGCCTGTGCCTATCGAGTGCGATGAATTCAGACACGGTGGGGCAAGCTCTGCCTGCCCCACGTCTTGCCATTAATGTTTGATAATATAAAGGTTCTTCACGTAAATATTATCCAACGGGTCTTTACCGGTATAACCGCCAACCCACGGTTTAACCAGGCGCGCGTTCACATAGTAGTAAACCGGAACAATCGCGGAATCTTTATCCAACTGTTGCTCCGACTGCGCGTACAGCTCTGCGCGTTTCGCTTCATCGGTGACCTGCAGGGTATCGCCGATGATCTTATCAAATGCCGGGCTCTTATAATGCGCCGTGTTGTTAGAACTGTCGCTGAGCATGGTGTTCAGGAACGATGTCGGCTCATTGTAATCAGCACACCAGCCGGCGCGGGCGACGTCAAAGGTGCCTTGATGGCGGCTGTCGAGGAAGGTTTTCCACTCCTGATTTTCCAGCTTAACGTTAGCGCCAAGGTTTTTCTTCCAGATGGACGCCACGGCAATAGCCAGTTTTTTATGTAAGTCGGAAGTGTTATACAGCAGGTTAAAGGTCAGCGGCTTATCAGCGGTATAACCGGCTTCCGCCAGTAATTTTTTCGCTTCTTCATTACGCTTTTCCTGAGACCATTTGAACCACTCAGGTTCAACGAGTTTCATGCCGTCGGTGTATGGCGGGGTGTAACTGTAAGCCGGCAGATCGCCCTGGTTTTTCACTTTATTGACGATAATATCGCGATCCAGCGCCAGCTTAAGCGCGGTACGGACGCGTACGTCGGTAAATGGCGCTTTCTGGTTATTGATTTCGTAATAATAAGTACACAGATAAGGATCGACGTGAACTTCTTTCGGGATCTCTTTTTTCAGCTTCTGGAACAGTTCAATCGGCATGTTGTTATAGGTCATGTCGATTTCGCCGCTGCGGTAGCGGTTCACATCGGTAACTTCAGAAGAAATTGGCAGGTAAGTTACCTGGTTAATAACCGTTTTAGCGTTGTCCCAGTAATTCGTATTACGCTCGAGCACAATACGTTCGTTCACCACCCAATCTTTTAGTTTATAGGCGCCATTGGTGACGATATTCGCCGGCTGAGTCCATTTTTCACCATATTTTTCGATGGCGGCTTTTGGTACTGGGGAAACGGATGGATGGACAAGGAGTTTATAGAAATAAGGGACCGGCTCGCTCAGGGTGACTTCAAAGGTTTTGTCGTCGATCGCTTTGACGCCGAGATCGGTTGCTGGTTTTTTGCCGGCAATAATCTCATCGACGTTGGCGACATGGCCGTACTGGAGATAGCTGGCGTACGGTGATGCTGTTTTCGGGTCGGCCAGACGCTGCCAGCTATAAACGAAATCTTGCGCGGTAACCGGCGAACCATCAGACCATTTGGCATCTTTGCGAATATGGAAAGTCCAGACTTTAAAATCTTTGTTATCCCACGATTCGGCAACGCCCGGAACAGGATGGCCGTTAAGATCGCCAATCACTAACCCTTCAAACAGATCGCGGTTAACGTTGGACTCCGGTACACCTTCAATTTTATGCGGATCCAGAGATTGCACCTCTGCCCCGTTATTACGCACCAGCGTTTGTTTATCCGCCAGTTGCACCCCGGCAGGAACATCCGCTGCCATAGCAACATTTGCGGTGATGAGCGCAGATAAAATTCCCGCCGCTACCAGACTTTTTTTAGTGATGATGGTCATGTGTTGTTACTCCACTCATTATAATTACTGGTTATTTAACCAGCCTGTTATTTTTCCCTTATTGGGATTCTGTACAGTGCAGGAGTCTTTGCCGCTGTCAGATTTTACTGCTTGCTATCACCGACTTATTTATTACGACCGCTCAAACGGCAGCCTTGACGTCGATTCTTTACCCCCTGTCCAGAGGGGAATGTCGGCACAACGAGTCATTTAATAATAATTCTCATTTGTGCATATTAGTTAGTTAGCGATCAGGCCGGAAAGTACCAAAACGATTTCTTGTCCGCCAATGCAATTTGCAAATATGTTACCGGATTCTCTTTTATTGTTTTTTTTACCGTGCTTATCGTAAGACTTATAACGCCAAAAAAGAAAAAACATTGTTTTTAATCAGCAGGATAGGACCACCCTGTCGTTTTGCGGCCCGGCGCTGCGCGCGAAGTTGCTTTTTTGTACAAAAATTTAACAGTTGTCTATTTTTTAGCACATTAATCTGCTGTCTCAATGAAATTACTAATATCATTTCAATGATCCGACAGCAAGCGCCAGAGAATGGTGTGATGAAAATAACAGTGATGACAGGAGAAAGACAGTACGGCGAGATAGAATAAAATCAACTAACCATATGATAAATATAAAATTAAATCATCATTAGCAAAAGTTATCGTTTGTCTTTTTTATTAGTACCAAGAATAACTTTTGCTAATAATCTTTCAAACGCGAGGCCCAACCCCGCGCCTGATACACCGGCTATGCTGTCAATCCAGGAAACAACGCTTTAATCCCGGTAACAATAAACTCGATGCCTAAAGCCATCAGTAACAGACCCATGATACGTGTAATGACGTTAATACCGGTCTGCCCCAGCAATCTGACTAACCATGGCGCCATGCGGAAAATTCCCCAACAACAGGCGGCAAACAACGCAATAGCGATTGAAAAACCAATCAGATGGGCAATCGAGTGATAACGCGTGCCCCACACGATCGTGGAACTAATAGCCCCCGGCCCCGCCATTAAAGGTAATGCCAACGGTACGACACCGATGCTTTCACGAATGGCCGTCTCCGACTTCTCTTGTTTATTTTGTTTATCTTCGCCGAGTTTGCCGCTGATCATCGACATGGCGATCGTCACCACCAGGATCCCGCCGGCAATACGGAAGGAATCAATTGAGATGCCGAAAATTTGTAAGATGCCATCGCCAAGAAAGAGCGAGGTAAGCAGGATGATACCCACCGACAGGTTAGCCGTCAGATTCGTCTTATTACGTACCAGCGCCGTCTGGTAACTGGTCATACTAATGAAAACCGGAATGATGCCAACCGGATTGACCAGCGCGAACAGGCCGATAAAAAATTTAAAATAAATAGCGAAATCAAACAACGGTAGGGTCACAGTGAACTCCGCAGCACCATTAAAAAAGGCTGTTGACAGTATCGGTACAAAATAATTGCGCAGAAGATACCCTTTTCATCGCCACAATTCATCTCAAATATGCAGCCGGGGTTTATTGATTTTATTTGTTATATATTTGTTTCGCGCATGCACTTTATTCATTAAATATGCATATCTTATCATTAACCCTGACTTGATTGGTTAATCATTGACCTGCTGAAAGGTATCAGCATCGCCAAATATTGATCCAAATCACGTAATTAATACTCAGAAGTGAGTAATCTTGGCTACATCAACAGAGTGAAAGGCCGAAGTACCTGAGTGCGTAGTGAGACAAAGCTTTTTTAGTAAATCAGTGGGTTCAAAGCGTTAGAAATCTTTACGTTAACATTTACATGCAAGCTGTTAACAGCCTGTCTATAATGTCGAATCGAGCTACTGTTTTACTAAAAAAGTTTAACATTATCAGGAGAGCATTATGGCTGTTACTAATGTCGCTGAACTTAACGCACTTGTAGAGCGCGTAAAAAAAGCCCAGCGTGAATATGCCAGTTTCACTCAAGAACAAGTTGATAAGATCTTCCGTGCCGCCGCTCTGGCTGCTGCAGATGCTCGAATCCCTCTCGCTAAAATGGCTGTTGCCGAATCCGGCATGGGTATTATTGAAGATAAAGTGATCAAAAACCACTTCGCTTCCGAATATATCTACAACGCCTATAAAGATGAAAAGACCTGTGGCGTCCTGTCTGAAGACGACACTTTCGGTACCATCACCATTGCTGAGCCAATCGGTATTATTTGCGGTATCGTCCCGACTACCAACCCGACTTCTACTGCTATCTTCAAATCGCTGATCAGCCTGAAGACGCGTAACGCCATCATCTTCTCTCCGCACCCGCGTGCTAAAGACGCGACTAACAAAGCGGCGGACATCGTATTGCAGGCAGCGATTGCCGCAGGCGCGCCGAAAGATCTGATCGGTTGGATCGACCAGCCTTCCGTAGAACTGTCTAACGCACTGATGCATCATCCTGACATCAACCTGATCCTCGCCACCGGCGGCCCAGGTATGGTTAAGGCCGCTTATAGCTCCGGTAAACCAGCTATCGGCGTTGGCGCGGGCAACACGCCGGTTGTTATTGATGAAACGGCTGATATCAAACGCGCTGTGGCGTCCGTACTGATGTCGAAAACCTTCGATAACGGCGTTATCTGTGCTTCTGAACAATCCGTGGTGGTTGTCGACTCCGTCTACGACGCCGTCCGCGAGCGTTTTGCCAGCCACGGCGGCTACCTGCTGCAGGGTAAAGAGTTGAAAGCCGTTCAGGACATCATCCTGAAAAATGGCGCGCTGAATGCGGCGATCGTTGGTCAACCAGCGGCAAAAATCGCTGAACTGGCAGGCTTCACCGTGCCAGCCACCACTAAGATTCTGATCGGCGAAGTTACCGACGTTGACGAAAGCGAACCGTTCGCTCACGAAAAACTGTCTCCGACGCTGGCAATGTACCGTGCGAAAGATTTCGAAGACGCGGTCAATAAAGCAGAAAAACTGGTCGCCATGGGCGGTATCGGTCACACCTCTTGCCTGTACACCGACCAGGACAACCAGCCGGCTCGCGTGGCCTACTTCGGCCAGATGATGAAAACCGCGCGTATCCTGATCAACACCCCGGCCTCCCAGGGTGGTATCGGCGACCTGTATAACTTCAAACTCGCACCTTCCCTGACTCTGGGTTGTGGTTCCTGGGGTGGTAACTCCATCTCTGAAAACGTTGGTCCGAAACACCTGATCAACAAGAAAACCGTTGCTAAGCGAGCTGAAAACATGTTGTGGCATAAACTTCCGAAATCTATCTACTTCCGTCGTGGCTCACTGCCAATCGCACTGGATGAAGTGATTACTGATGGTCACAAACGCGCGCTGATTGTGACTGACCGCTTCCTGTTCAACAACGGTTACGCGGACCAGATCACTTCCGTACTGAAAGCGGCTGGCGTAGAAACCGAAGTGTTCTTTGAAGTTGAAGCTGACCCAACGCTGACTATCGTGCGTAAAGGCGCGGATCTGGCCAACTCCTTCAAACCAGACGTAATCATCGCCCTGGGCGGCGGTTCCCCGATGGATGCGGCAAAAATCATGTGGGTCATGTACGAGCACCCGGAAACCCACTTCGAAGAACTGGCGCTGCGCTTTATGGATATCCGTAAACGTATCTACAAGTTCCCGAAAATGGGCGTCAAAGCCAAGATGGTTGCTATTACCACCACCTCCGGTACCGGTTCTGAAGTTACCCCGTTCGCCGTAGTAACCGACGATGCAACTGGACAGAAATATCCGCTGGCCGACTACGCTCTGACTCCGGATATGGCGATTGTCGATGCCAACCTGGTCATGGATATGCCGAAGTCTCTCTGTGCCTTCGGTGGTCTGGATGCCGTGACTCACGCTCTGGAAGCTTACGTCTCCGTACTGGCTTCTGAGTTCTCCGATGGTCAGGCTCTGCAGGCGCTGAAACTGCTGAAAGAGTATCTGCCGGCCTCTTACCATGAAGGTTCTAAGAACCCGATAGCCCGTGAACGTGTGCACAGCGCCGCCACTATCGCCGGTATCGCGTTTGCTAACGCCTTCCTCGGCGTGTGCCACTCAATGGCGCACAAACTGGGCTCGCAGTTCCACATTCCTCACGGTCTGGCAAACGCCCTGCTGATCAGCAACGTTATCCGCTATAACGCGAATGACAACCCGACCAAGCAGACCGCATTCAGCCAGTATGACCGTCCGCAGGCGCGCCGTCGCTACGCTGAGATCGCAGACCACCTGGGTCTGAGCGCTCCGGGCGACCGCACTGCGGCGAAAATCGAGAAACTGCTGGCATGGCTGGAAAGCCTCAAAGCTGAACTGGGTATTCCGAAATCTATTCGCGAAGCCGGCGTTCAGGAAGCTGATTTCCTGGCTCACGTTGATAAGCTGTCTGAAGACGCCTTCGATGACCAGTGCACCGGCGCTAACCCGCGCTACCCGCTGATCGCCGAGCTGAAACAGATTCTGCTGGATACCTACTACGGTCGTGACTTTGTAGAAGGTGAAGCGGCGGCTGTGAAAAAAGAAGCGGCTCCGGCCAAAGCTGAGAAAAAAGCGAAAAAATCCGCTTAATTCGCAGAATTGAAATGAACGAAGCCCCATCTATTGATGGGGCTTTTTTTATATTCGTACTTTATTAGAGTTACATCCAGGAGTAGTGAATGCAATAAATCTGGTGAAGTCGGAATAAAGGAACCGATTCCATAAAAGACAACAGGCGCCATTTAGACGCCTGAAGGTAATGAAATTACAGCATTATTCGCCGTGACGCAGCTTACTTTGCACCTGAGTTAATGAACCGGTGCTTAACGCCTCTTTATAATGCTTACGGCATACGGAAACGTACCGCTCATTACCGCCAATCACTACCTGTTCTCCTTCATTGTATGGCCGCCCTTCCTGATCAAGACGTAACACCATGCTTGCCTTACGGCCACAGAAGCAAATCGTTTTTAACTCAACCAGTTTATCCGACCATGCTAACAAATACTGGCTACCGCTGAATAACTCACCGCGGAAATCTGTACGCAAGCCGTAGCACAATACAGGGATATCCAGCTCATCCACGACTTCTGAGAGCTCATGAACCTGTTCACGGGTCAGGAACTGGCTTTCGTCCACCAGTACGCAATGGATGGGCTGGCGGGCATGTTCTGACGCTATATCGGCATATAACGACGTCTGAGGATTATACAGCCGCGCTGGTGAAGAAAGCCCGATTCGTGAGCTCACTTTGCCAGAACCAAAACGATCGTCAATTTCAGCGGTATAAACGACGGTACGCATCCCTCGTTCCTGGTAATTGTACGACGACTGCAACAGCGCAGTAGACTTACCTGCATTCATTGCAGAATAGTAAAAATAAAGTTGTGCCATCGGCGGCGTAACCCCAATCAATGTGTTTTACCGCGCAATTGTATCATATATTACTGAGCCTACCGTGCTTTCACCGGGGGTATTGCTGCTGGTTTAATGACGATGCTTTACAACAAATGAAACGGCCAGCGAAGGAATAGCGTTCAGACATCACCGTCACCACGGTAGCAGATACAAATCATTGTCGTTTTGTGCTTAAACCGCCATTCTCCAGACAACTATAATGGGTTTTGGTCGCCAATTTATATTAAACATCACCATAACTAATGCGCTAAAACTGAAGTGTGATATTTATCCACGTGAAGTATAAATTTACTCTCGAAACGCAGGAAAATCATCCTGACTCATGGTTTTAGCGTCAGTGCGCATGCTTAAGCTATAAGCGAGAAGATGTGAAGTCGCGCGAAAATTTAACTTAAATTATTTAATCAACCAGACAAATAACAAGTAATTTTGAATTCCTTACATTCTCCCCTATTGCACATCTGATTTTATCGCTCTATTATTAGTTCAACAAACCACCCCACAATATAAGTTTGAGATTACTACAATGAGCGAAGCACTTAAAATTTTGAACAACATCCGTACTCTTCGTGCGCAGGCAAGAGAATGCACCCTTGAAACGCTTGAAGAGATGCTGGAAAAATTAGAAGTTGTCGTTAACGAACGTCGTGAAGAAGAAAGCGCTGCTGCTGCTGAAATTGAAGAGCGCACTCGTAAACTGCAACAGTACCGCGAAATGCTGATCGCTGACGGTATTGATCCGAATGAACTGCTGAGCACTATGGCAGCAGTTAAAGCAGGCACCAAAACTAAACGTGCTGCGCGTCCGGCAAAATACAGCTACGTTGATGAAAACGGCGAAACTAAAACCTGGACTGGCCAGGGTCGTACTCCGGCAGTCATCAAGAAAGCAATGGACGAGCAAGGTAAAACACTGGACGATTTCCTGCTCTAATTCGCTTTATGCTTGATAAAAAAATCCCGCTTCGGCGGGATTTTTTTTATCGTTACACGCTGAAAGTATCAGGCATAAAAAAACCGGTTCGCTGTCAGGCGAACCGGTTTCTCGGGTGGCGAATATTACTTCGCGACCGCTTGCGCAAGCCAGGCTTTAAAGTCTTCGCCCAGAGTTTTATGGCGAACGCCATATTCTACGAAGGCCTGCATATAGCCGAGCTTATTACCGCAGTCATGGCTTTTGCCTTTCATGTGGTAAGCTTCAACGGTTTCTTTCTCGATCAGCATATCGATAGCATCAGTCAGCTGAATTTCATCACCGGCTCCCGGAGGGGTTTTCGCCAGCAGCGGCCAAATATCGGCGCTCAGCACATAACGACCGACTACCGCCAGATTAGACGGCGCGACGTCTGCTTTTGGTTTCTCAACAACGCCAACCATCGGCACGCTTTCGCCAGGCTGCAGGCTTTCGCCTTTGCAGTCAACAACACCATAAGCGGTGACGTCTTCAACCGGCTCAACCATGATCTGGCTGGCGCCCGTTTCGTCAAAGCGAGCAATCATCTCCGCCAGGTTATCACGGGTCAGATCGGACTCATATTCGTCCAGAATCACGTCGGGCAGAATAACCGCAACCGGCTCATCGCCGACAACCGGATGCGCGCACAGCACCGCGTGGCCCAGACCTTTAGCCAGCCCCTGACGTACCTGCATAATGGTGACGTGCGGCGGACAGATAGACTGAACTTCTTCCAGAAGCTGACGTTTTACACGTTTTTCCAGCATCGCTTCGAGTTCGAAGCTGGTATCGAAATGGTTTTCAATAGAATTTTTCGAAGAGTGTGTCACCAGAACAATTTCAGTAATCCCAGCGGCGATACATTCGTTAACAACATATTGGATTAATGGTTTATCTACCAGTGGCAGCATTTCTTTCGGAATAGCCTTGGTGGCGGGTAGCATCCTGGTGCCTAATCCCGCTACCGGGATAACAGCTTTTCTTACTTTAGAATTAAGGGCAGCCATTGAAATCTCCTGGACTGTTCGTTTTTTGAACTTAATGTCAATAAATAACGCATCGAGTATATCAGTCTGATCAGTTAAACCTGGTCTGAAAAGGTATGGATACCCTCGAATTAGGACTTTTACGCATAAAACGCAGTGATAGTACCACCGGAAATGTAGGCCCGGTAATCCCACCTACTAAAAATAGAGCGAATTGTTCAATCTGCAGACAACATCAGGCGTAAACGTCCCCCTGCTCCCCAAATTTGGCACTGCCAGGATGTGCAGCGCTGGCTAATTTGGTTGAGGTATGCGTTGCCCAACGTTCCTAATGGAACGCCGTTACTAATTTGAATTTTATGCTCTCCGGTATTCAACGTACCGTTAAGACCGGCAGAAACCAGAATCAAATTTTTTAATCCGCTGTGATAATAACCAACCAACAATGGGAATTGACCCGGTAAATTGGCCTGGCGGAGTAATTGGTTAACTTGTTTTAACAATGCGCCCATTTCCGGCAAGCGCTGTCCCTGATGAGCAAGTTGTTCTTGCAGCAAACCATTAAACAAAGCGCGTAATAATAATGCCGCCAGAACGCCATTATCGCCAGCGCGGGTGACATCCAGGCAATAAAACGCCAGATCGTTTTCTGATAACGGCGCAATATCCAGCACCAACCCCGGCTTATCCGCTGAGATAAGCTGACGATAATTGATACGACAATGGGAAATCTCCTGCTGCACCGGCGGCTGAAGTTCCTGTAATAACCTTGACGCCGCCAGGGGATCGCTAACTAACGCGTCCCAGTCTTCAAATAATCTCTCTTCCTCTTCAACTCGTGAACTAAACATTGTCGGGTAGAGACATGCATACACCGTTTCACGCAGGCGATTAAAATCTTTTACCGGCTTCAGTAAGACATCCTGCACGCCAAGACGTAATGCTTTAGCAATATCCGCCATGTTTTCGGTCGCTGAAATCATCAGAATCGGGAGCTGTTCACCCTGGTTGCGAACCTGCTCAACCAGTTCAAGGCCGTTCATCCTCGGCATCGAGATATCGCAAATCATCAGATCCGGTTTCGAAATCGCGATTTGCTGTAGCGCTTCAATGCCGTCTTCCGCCTGGCGGGTAGTCGCCCCCAGGGAAGTTAGCCAGCTATCAAGGAGAGAGCGGAAAACGGGTTCGTCTTCAACTATCAGAATCTGTTTTCCCGCCAATGGCTGCGTCATGTTCTCTCCCCTGGCTGACGATAATTAAATAGTGGCACGCTATTCACGCTATCGCCTGTCAGAATTTACTTAAGTGTTGGACAAGTGCGCTACGCGGAAGTGCGCACCAAGGGTAATAATTCATCCATTTTTTTCTCAACGGCCAGCTGTCCTGCGGCCATCGCTTCGCCAGCACGATGAAAATCAAGAGTGGAGATTTGCGGACAAAACGGCTGGAGCAGGATATCCGGCGGATCGCCTGCCATACGATTACGTTTCAGGCGATTTTCCAGCACCTGTATCGAGGTTGACATAATCTCCATCGCCGTGGGGGTTATTGTCGCACGGCGAGAGCTCATTCTCCCCAACCGGGATCGCAGACGGGAATGCCAACTGAGCTCCTCTATCGGCTCCGGACGAGGCGACTCTATTGATAATAAATCCTGTTGCATAAGATGGGCGTCATGCTGGAGATCGACGGCAATCACAATATCCGCCCCCAAAGCTCGCGTCAGTGAGACCGGGACCGGATTAACCACCGCGCCATCCACCAGCCAGTAGCCGTTATGCATCACCGGCGACATCAGGCCAGGCATACTACAAGAAGCGCGGACCGCCATGTGCAGATCGCCTTCCGTAAACCATAATTCGCGCCCGGTACTCAGATTAGTCGCCACGGCGGCAAAACGGCGTTCGCACGCTTCAATTTGCGCGACGGGCATAATTTGCCGGTATTGATTGAACACGCGCTCGCCGCGTAACAGTCCGCCGCGCCGCCAGGAGAGATCCATCAATCGCAGCACGTCCCAGTTGCTAAAGGAGCTAACCCACTTTTCCAGCGCAGGGAGGCGATTGCAGGCGTAGGCCGCACCGACTAAGGCACCAATCGAACATCCCGCTACCACATCGACATCAACTCCCGCCCGATGCAGCGCTTTGATCACGCCGATATGCGACCAACCGCGCGCGGCGCCAGCCCCTAGCGCTAAACCAATCTTTAGCTTTCTCATTAGTACAGATACATATCCTTCCACTCCGAGCATGACATCAGCGCCATCGCTCAGTTAACATAATGCACTTTGGCGCTCTGGCGCCGTCATTCTTTTCCATGGAGGCGATTTTGTCGCACTTATGCCCCTGTGGCAGCGCTCTGGAGTATAGCTCATGTTGCCAGCGATATCTGACTGGCGGTCAGCTTGCGCCGAGCCCGTCACAGCTGATGCGTTCCCGCTATAGCTCATTCGTGATGAAAGATGTCGATTATTTAATCAAAACCTGGCATCCACACTGTGAGGCGCCACGCTTTCGCGCCGATATCGAAAAAGGCTTTGCCAATACGCAGTGGCTTGGTTTAACCGTTTTCGCAACCGATAACGGCCGTAGCCCCGATGAAGGCTTCGTCAGCTTTATCGCGCGCTTTACTGAAGATAACCGTCCCGGCGCGATTATTGAACGTTCCAGATTCTTAAAAGAAAACGGACAGTGGTACTATATTGACGGCACCCGACCATTAATTGGTCGTAATGACCCCTGCCCTTGCGGCTCAGGTAAAAAATTTAAAAAATGCTGCGGCCAGTAAGGCCCGGCATCAGCAATTGCAAACACAACAGGATTTTCCCCGCGATGCATTCATTACAACGTAAAGTACTACGCACCATTTGCCCTGATCAGAAAGGCCTCATCGCGCGTATCACGAATATTTGTTACAAACACGAGCTGAACATTGTACAGAACAATGAGTTTGTCGATCATCGTACCGGCCGCTTCTTTATGCGTACCGAGCTCGAAGGTATCTTTAATGACGCCACCCTGCTCGCCGACCTCGATAGCGCGCTGCCGGAAGGTTCGATCCGTGAACTTAACCCGGCCGGCCGTCGTCGAGTGGTCATTCTTGTTACCAAAGAAGCTCACTGTCTCGGCGATCTGCTGATGAAAGCCAACTATGGCGGTCTGGATGTCGACATCGCCGCGGTTATCGGCAACCATGAAACGCTGCGCACGCTGGTGGAACGTTTTGATATTCCTTTTGAGCTGGTGAGCCATGAAGGATTGAGCCGCGAAGAGCACGACCAGCGGATGGGTGATGCGATAGCCGCCCACGATCCGGATTACGTGGTACTGGCAAAATACATGCGCGTGCTTACCCCGGAGTTTGTAGCCCGCTTCCCGAACAAAATCATCAATATCCACCACTCATTCCTGCCAGCGTTTATCGGCGCGCGTCCCTATCATCAGGCCTATGAGCGCGGCGTGAAGATCATTGGCGCCACCGCCCACTACGTAAATGATAATCTGGATGAAGGCCCAATCATCATGCAGGACGTGATTCATGTCGATCATACCTATACCGCCGAAGATATGATGCGCGCGGGCCGCGACGTGGAAAAAAACGTCTTAAGCCGCGCGCTGTATCAGGTACTGGCGCAACGCGTCTTTGTTTACGGTAATCGGACGATTATTCTTTAATCGACAGCGAAATGAATTGGTTAGCTTTGCGGCGTTACGCGTAAAAATCAGGCAACCAGTTTAATTTTGTCAAAGGAATGCTTTACAGGGGCGCGTCATTTGGTATGATGCGCCCCGCTTCCCGAGAAGGGAGCAGGCCAGTACAAAGCATTACCCCGTGGTGGGGTTCCCGAGCGGCCAAAGGGAGCAGACTGTAAATCTGCCGTCATCGACT
>NZ_JBEAHX010000034.1:0-135189 GCF_040062145.1 Klebsiella sp. JN_Kp121 | reverse complement strand
AACCCCGCCGGAGCGGGGTTTTTACATTAAAGAGGTGAAACTGACCGATAAGCCGGGTTCTGTCGTGGACAGTCATTCATCTAGGCCAGCAATCGCTCACTGGCTCAAGCAGCCTACCCGGGTTCAGTACGGGCCGTACCTTATGAACCCCTATTTGGCCTTGCTCCGGGTGGAGTTTACCGTGCCGCGGACTGTTACCAGCCGCGCGGTGCGCTCTTACCGCACCCTTTCACCCTTACCTGATCCCGCTTGCGCGGGCCATCGGCGGTTTGCTCTCTGTTGCACTGGTCGTGGGCTGTGACACCCCCCAGGCGTTACCTGGCACCTTGCCCTATGGAGCCCGGACTTTCCTCCCCTCCGCCCGTCTCCCCCTAAGAGGACGACGACGAAGCGGCGACTGTCTGGTCAGCTTCGGCGCGAAGTATAGAGGGTTCGCGCGCCTTTGTCACCCCGCACAACGCATTCCGATCGCCAGCGTCGCGGCAATATTTCGCGAAGCGCGATAAATATTGTCGAATGCGCCGCGGAATGCCTCTTCCAGCGAGCCGATGCTGGTCAGTACGCTGAACACCGCATCGATGCCATATTGATGTACCACGCCGACATCGCGGGTCAGACTGCCGGCAATAGCAATCACCGGTTTATGGTATTTCTTCGCCACATTGGCTACGCCAACCGGTACTTTGCCGTTGATGCTCTGGCTATCGAGTCGCCCTTCGCCGGTTACCACCAGCGTGCAGTCGTGAATATGTTCTTCCAGATTAAGCGCCGTCGTCACAATCTCAATCCCGCTGCGCAGTTCAGCCCCCAGAAAAGCCATTAGCGCGGCCCCCATTCCCCCCGCCGCTCCGGCGCCGGGGGCATCTTTCACCTCCACGCGCAGCGATTTTTTGATAACCGAGGCGTAGTGGGCAAGATTATTATCAAGCTCGACAATGAGCGCTTCGGTCGCCCCTTTTTGCGGGCCAAAAATGCGCGATGCCCCCTGTTCGCCAATCAACGGATTCGTCACGTCGCAAGCCACGCGAATAGCACAGTGTTTAAGACGTGGGTCCATGGACGAAACATCAATTGAATTCAGGCAGTTAAGGGAACCACCGCCATTACCGATGTCGCTGCCGTTGGCATCACAGAGCTTTGCGCCCAGCGCCTGCATCATTCCGGCGCCGCCGTCGTTGGTCGCACTGCCGCCAATACCGATAATAATGCTGGTCGCGCCGTGCTCCAGCGCCTGTAAAATTAGCTCGCCGGTTCCGCGTGAAGTGGTGATCAGAGGATTACGTTTTTCAGGCGGTACCAGTGCCAGCCCGCTGGCCGCGGCCATCTCAATAAATGCGGTTGTGCCGTCCCCGGACATGCCCCAGCGGGCATTCACTTTTTCCCCCAGCGGCCCGGTGACCAGCGCCGTATGCGCCGTACCCTGCGTGGCGGCAATCATGGCTTCAACCGTTCCCTCGCCGCCATCGGCAAGCGGAACAGAAACATATTGCGCATCGGGGAAAATTTCCCGAAATCCTTTTTCTATCGCCTGAGCTACCTCGCTGGCAGAAAGGCTTTCTTTATAAGAGTCTGGGGCAATTACGATTTTCATAGTTATGTCGCCTGACTGTGCCGCGCAAGGCAAGAATGACAGGGCGCGGGAACACGCCCTTCTTGTTAGCGAGTCACTTCCACTTTCGCCAGTTTTTCGTAGTAACACGCCAGAGCGCTATGGTCAGCGGTGCCCAGGCCATCCGCGCGCAGCGCCTGCATCATCTCCATCACCGCCGCCGTCAGCGGTAGCTGGGCGCCGACGCCGTGAGACGTATCCAGCGCATTGGCCAGATCTTTAATATGCAGATCGATACGGAAGCCCGGCTTGAAGTTGCGATCCATCACCATCGGCGCTTTAGCATCGAGCACGGTGCTACCTGCCAGGCCGCCGCGGATCGCTTGATAAACCAGCTCGGGGTTAACGCCGGCTTTGGTGGCCAGGGTTAACGCCTCCGACATTGCCGCGATGTTCAGGGCCACAATCACCTGGTTGGCCAACTTGGTGACGTTGCCTGCGCCAATCTCGCCGGTATGCACCACGGATCCCGCCATCGCTTTCATCAGGTCGTAGTATTTATCGAAAATCGCCTTGTCGCCGCCAACCATGACCGACAGGGTGCCGTCGATCGCTTTGGGTTCGCCGCCGCTCACCGGCGCATCCAGCATATCGATGCCTTTGGCCTTCAGCGCTTCGCTGATTTCGCGACTCGCCAGCGGCGCAATGGAGCTCATATCAATCACCACGGTGCCCGGTTTCGCGCCTTCGATAATGCCGTTTTCACCCAACGCAACGTCTTTCACGTGCGGAGAGTTTGGCAGCATGGTGATAATTACATCGCACTGCTCAGCAATGGCCTTCGCCGTGCTCGCAGTCTCTGCGCCCGCGGCAATCACGTCAGCAATGGCTTCGGGGTTACGGTCGGATACCACCAGCGAATAACCCGCCTTCAGCAAATTTTTGCTCATCGGCTTGCCCATGATGCCAAGACCAATAAAACCCACTTTGATTGTCATAATGTTCTCTCTCTTCATCCTGGTGATTATTTTTTAAAAGAATCAGCAAGTTTCTGGGTTGCTGAACGGAAGACGCCTAAATCGCTACCGACGGCGACGAAGGTCGCGCCCCACTCCAGATAGCGGCGCGCATCGGCTTCCACCGGTGCAAGAATGCCGCTCGGCTTACCGTGTTTCTTCGCGCTGGCGAAGATATGCTGGATGGCGCGCTGGACGTCAGGATGGGCGGCATTGCCCAGATGGCCTAATGCTGCGGCCAGGTCGCTCGGCCCCACGAAAAGGCCATCAACGCCCTCGGTCGCGGCGATCGCATCGACGTTGTCCACCCCGGTCTGGCTCTCAATTTGCACCAGAATGGCGATGTTGTTATTCGACTGAGTGAAGTAGTCCGGTACGGTGCCGAACATATTGCCGCGATGAGAAACGGAGACCCCGCGGATGCCTTCCGGCGGATAGCGGGTCGATGCTACCGCCTGCGCCGCCTGTTCAGCGGTTTCGACAAACGGCACGAGGAAGTTGTAGAAACCGATGTCCAGCATGCGCTTGATGATAATCGGTTCATTGGTCGGCACGCGGACCACCGGCGCGCTGTGGCTGCCCTTCAACGCCATCAGTTGCGGGATAAGTGTGGTCACATCATTCGGCGCATGCTCCGCGTCAAGCACCAGCCAGTCGAAACCAGCAAGCCCTAATACCTCGGTGCTAATCGGATTCGCCAGAGCGCACCAGCAGCCGATTTGTACCTGGTGGGCCGCCAGCGCGGCCTTAAATTTGTTCGGGAAAATTGCGTTATCCATGATTTTACCTTGGGTTAATCGTTGCTTACTTCTGCTGTTCTATACGTTTAATCTCGCCAACCACAAATATAATTTGCAGAATTAAATAGCGAACCGATGCCTATTTTCTTTTACCCTTGAACATTTAGATATTTTTCTGAAAAAGAATACTTTTATTATTTTTTTAAGCGGGCTATTTATTCTCATATCGAACACCGCAAAACATGACTCAGTATAATCATCCCACCGTGACCAGGCACTATGCATAATCACAATATAAGCGCTTTAATAATCATTTTAGTTATGCAAATGCCATAGGTTATGGGCGCTAATCCACAGTTCTTAGGATTGCCGTTCAATGCTGGCAACCGTCACCGCAAGCAGTGACCAAGATCACATTTTGCTGCTATAACTCCTGACATTCTGTATTTCATCATTCTGATAGGCACAAGCTGAATTAACGTTTTATTTTTATTATTAGCACCGTTCTGGAGAACACTGGACAATGGCTGAGATTGAGATTCGACAACAGTCGCCGACGGCGTTTTATATAAAAGTGCACCCTACCGATAATGTGGCGATTATTGTTAACGATCGCGGTTTACCCGCCGGAACGCGTTTTCCGGATGGCCTGACCCTCATTGAACATATCCCGCAAGGTCATAAAGTCGCCCTTGTCGATATTCCTGCCCATGGTGAAATCATCCGCTACGGCGAAGTGATTGGCTTCGCCGTTCGCGATATACCAAAGGGAAGCTGGATTGATGAGTCGTTGGTTGAGCTGCCGACCGCGCCGCCGCTCAACACCTTACCGCTGGCGACCAAAGTCCCGGAACCGCTGCCGCCGCTGGAAGGATACACTTTTGAAGGCTATCGCAATGCCGATGGCAGCGTGGGAACTAAGAATTTGCTGGGGATCAGCACCAGCGTGCACTGCGTCGCCGGTGTAGTGGATTATGTGGTCAAGATCATCGAACGCGATCTGCTCCCAAAATACCCCAACGTCGACGGCGTGGTCGGCCTAAACCATCTGTACGGCTGCGGCGTGGCGATTAACGCCCCGGCGGCGATCGTACCGATTCGCACCATCCACAATATCGCGCTGAACCCCAACTTTGGCGGTGAGGTGATGGTGATTGGTCTGGGCTGTGAAAAGCTGCAGCCGGAACGTCTGCTGCAGGGAACCGAAGACGTGCAGCCGATCGCCGTCGATAGCGCAAGCGTAGTGCGTTTGCAGGACGAACAGCATGTCGGCTTTAAATCGATGGTCGATGATATTCTGCAGGTTGCCGAGCGCCACCTTACGAAGCTGAACGCCCGTCAGCGAGAGACCTGCCCGGCTTCCGAATTAGTGGTCGGTATGCAGTGCGGCGGCAGCGACGCCTTCTCCGGCGTGACCGCCAACCCGGCGGTGGGCTATGCCTCAGATCTGCTGGTACGCTGCGGCGCGACGGTGATGTTCTCGGAAGTGACCGAAGTGCGCGATGCTATCCATCTGTTAACCCCGCGCGCCATCAACGAAGAAGTTGGCAAGCGCCTGCTGGAAGAGATGGCCTGGTACGATAACTATCTGGAGCTGGGGAAAACCGACCGCAGCGCCAACCCGTCACCGGGCAATAAGAAAGGCGGTCTGGCCAACGTAGTGGAAAAAGCGCTGGGTTCAATTGCCAAATCAGGTAAAAGCGCCATCGTCGAAGTCCTTTCGCCGGGTCAGCGCCCGACGAAACGCGGGCTTATCTATGCGGCGACGCCGGCCAGCGATTTTGTCTGCGGTACTCAACAGGTGGCTTCCGGTATTACCGTTCAGGTGTTCACCACCGGACGCGGCACCCCTTACGGCCTAATGGCGGTACCGGTGATAAAAATGGCGACCCGTACCGAGCTTGCCAACCGCTGGTACGACTTAATGGATATCAATGCCGGTACTATCGCGACCGGCGAAGAGACGATTGAGGAGGTTGGGCAGAAACTGTTCGAGTTCATTCTCGACGTCGCCAGCGGACGTAAGAAAACCTTCTCCGATCAATGGGGTCTGCATAACCAGCTGGCGGTGTTTAACCCGGCGCCGGTGACGTGACCCTAAAAGTCAGCGTCTATCGCCAGTCGGGTTATAGAGCATACCCCGGCTGGCAACTTACACCGAATTATGATTTGACGAGAATAACGTCAATACCGCCCTTACGTAACCCCTCCAGACTTTCTTGCGGAATCCCGTCATCGACAATAATGGTATCAATGCGCTGCGTATCGATGATTTTATGTAAACTGGAACGATTGAATTTACTGGAATCAGTCACAACGACGATACACTCCGCGACTTCGCACATTTTACGGTTCAGGCGGGCTTCATCCTCATTATGAGTGCTGATCCCACGTTCCAGATCTATCGCATCCACCCCGAGGAAAAGCATATCAAAGTGGTAGTTCTGCAAGGACTGCTCAGCCTGATCGCCATAGAATGACTGCGACTGGCGACGCAGGTGCCCCCCCGTCATCAGTAATTCTACGCCTTCAGCTTCTAACAACGCGTTGGCGACATTCATTCCATTAGTCATCGCGATAACATCGCTATGCTGTCGGAGCTGGCGCGCGATTTCACAGGTGGTAGTGCCTGAGTCGAGAATAATTCGGTGTCCCGGTTTTATCAGCTCAGCGGCGGCGCTGGCAATTTGGCGTTTGATGGCCGTATTAAGCGCGCTTTTATCTTCAACTGAAGGTTCAACGCCTGGAGTATGACTATCGCAAATCAGCGCGCCGCCGTATGCTCGCACCGCAATGCCCTGTTTTTCCAGAAACGCCAGATCGTTGCGTATCGTGACCGTCGATACACCATACGCCTCCGCCAGGTCATTAACCTGGACGCTTCCCTGCTGTCGCAACCGCTGGATGATCTGCTCACGCCTTTCACTTGTTCCCGCAATGCGCTTTTCGGCAGATGACTCGCTGCTGTTCATAACAATATCCTTGGCTGTATCTTTCGTTTCATTTCGTTTTAACTATTAACGCCTTTCTTTTAGCAGAATGCAAGCGCTATTGGCACGGCAAAAAAGGAACCACACCGTGCTGAAAGCTTTCATTATGTTTCTTTTGTGAAACAGATCGGAAAACTATTATCTTTCGTTTTATTTTTAAAGCACGCTGAAGCACTATAAAGCGAAACAAAACGAAAGATTAAATCGTTGATTTCTGACCTGGAGAGGAAAGTGAAACATCTTACACAATTGGTGGTGCGACACAAACAGGGTGAAGCGAATGGTATTTACGCGGTGTGCTCCGCGCATCCACTGGTACTGGAGTCCGCCATTCGTTTTGCCCAGGCAAACCATACGCCCCTGCTCGTTGAAGCGACCTCCAATCAGGTTGATCAGTTTGGCGGTTATACCGGTATGACCCCCGCTGATTTCTGCGGCTTTATCTATCATCTTGCCGATACACTGGGGTTCCCCCGCGACGGGCTCATCCTCGGCGGCGATCATCTGGGGCCAAACCGCTGGCAACATCTTCCGGTCGCACAAGCCATGGCCCACGCCGACGATCTGATTAAAAGCTATGTCGCCGCCGGGTTTAAAAAAATCCACCTCGATTGCAGTATGTCATGCAAAGACGATCCCATTCCCTTAACCGATGACCTTGTCGCTGAACGCGCCGCAAGGCTGGCGAAAATCGCGGAAGAAACCTGTATTGCCCTGAAAGGCAAATCGGATCTCGTTTACGTTATCGGCACTGAGGTTCCCGTGCCCGGTGGCGCTCACGAACCCCTCAACACTCTACAAGTCACCACCCCGGATGCGGCTCGCGCCACTCTCGATGCACACAGGGTCGCCTTTACCAGTGTGGGGCTCGAGGGTATTTGGCCGCGAATTATCGCGCTCGTGGTACAGCCTGGCGTGGAATTCGATCATGCACAAGTCATTGATTACGAATCTGAAAAAGCAAAATCCCTCAGCGCTATGGTGGAAGACTATGCCACATTGCTCTTTGAAGCGCATTCCACGGATTATCAGACCCCGCATGCGCTACGCCAACTGGTAGTCGATCATTTCGCGATTTTGAAAGTCGGCCCGGCGTTGACTTTCGCGCTGCGTGAAGCGCTTTTCGCTTTAGCAGCGATTGAAGAAGAAATCGTACCGGCAAAATCCTGTTCGGGATTACGCATGGTACTGGAAAACGTCATGCTCGATCGTCCGGAATACTGGCAAAGCCACTACCACGGCGATGGCCACGCACGGCGGTTAGCACGCGGCTACAGCTATTCCGATCGCGTTCGCTACTACTGGCCGGACAGCCAGATAGACACCGCTTTAGCGCATCTGGTGCGCAATCTGGCCGATGAAGCCATTCCGCTTCCGCTCATTAGCCAGTATCTGCCTTTACAGTACGTAAAAGTTCGCGAGGGGGCGCTCAGCGCTACGCCGCATGAACTCATCATTAGCCACGTCCAGGACATCTTGCAGCAATACCATGACGCCTGTCAGGGCATGACATCTCATAACGGATAACAACGAAGAGGAAACGGCGATGCCAAATATTGTGTTAAGTCGCATTGATGAACGTTTAATCCACGGCCAGGTTGGCGTGCAGTGGGTCGGGTTCGCGGGGGCGAATCTGGTCCTGGTTGCTAATGACGAGGTTGCTGAAGATCCCGTACAACAGAACCTGATGGAGATGGTGCTGGCAGAGGGGATTGCCGTGCGCTTCTGGTCGTTGCAAAAAGTCATCGACAACATTCATCGCGCCGCCGATCGGCAAAAAATATTGCTGGTATGTAAATCGCCCGCCGATTTTCTGACGCTGGTTTCCGGCGGGGTGCCGGTATCGCGCATCAACGTCGGCAATATGCACTACGCCGACGGGAAACGACAAATTGCCAAAACCGTCTCTGTCGACGGCAATGATATTGCCGCCTTTAACGGTCTGAAATCCGCCGGCGTTGAGTGCTTCATTCAAGGAGTTCCGACAGAACCGGCAATGGATCTTTATAAACTGCTCTAAGGGGCTCGCCATGGAAATTTCGCTTTTTCAAGCCATTGCATTGGGTATCCTTGCCTTTATCGCCGGTCTGGATATGTTCAACGGTTTAACCCATATGCATCGTCCGGTGGTCCTTGGCCCCTTAGTGGGCCTGATCCTCGGCGATCTTCATACCGGTATATTAACCGGCGGCACGCTGGAGCTGGTGTGGATGGGTCTGGCGCCACTGGCTGGCGCGCAACCGCCGAACGTCATTATCGGGACCATTGTCGGCACCACCTTCGCTATTACCACCGGCGTTAAGCCCGACGTCGCCGTCGGCGTTGCGGTCCCCTTCGCCGTCGCGGTTCAGATGGGGATAACGTTCCTTTTCTCAGTGATGTCAGGGGTTATGTCGCGCTGCGATCGCATGGCGGCAAATGCCGATACCCGCGGTATTGAGCGTGTGAATTACCTGGCGTTGCTGGCATTAGGTACCTTTTATTTTCTCTGTGCTTTTCTGCCTATCTACTTCGGCGCAGAACACGCCAAAACCGCAATAGATGTGCTCCCTGAGCGCCTAATCGATGGCCTTGGCGTCGCTGGCGGCATCATGCCGGCAATCGGTTTTGCCGTACTGCTAAAAATCATGATGAAAAACGTCTATATCCCCTATTTCATCATCGGGTTCGTCGCGGCGGCCTGGCTCAAGCTCCCGGTGTTAGCCATTGCTGCCGCCGCGCTGGCCATGGCGCTTATCGACCTGCTACGCAAATCTCCCGAACCGACTCAACCTGCTGCGCCTAAAGAGGAATTCGAAGATGGCATCTAATCAACACACGCTGCCCAACGTGGCCGAAAGCGAAACGACGCTGCTCACTGGTGTTAATGAAAACGTTTATGAAGATCAAAGCATTGGGGCCGACCTGACAAGAAAAGACATTAATCGGGTGGCCTGGCGTTCAATGCTATTACAGGCGTCCTTCAACTACGAACGTATGCAGGCTTCCGGCTGGCTGTACGGACTATTGCCGGCATTAAAGAAAATCCACACTAATCCGCGCGATCTGGCACGGGCAATGAAAGGACATATGGGCTTCTTTAATACCCATCCGTTCCTCGTGACCTTTGTCATCGGCATAATTCTGGCGATGGAGCGCTCGAAGCAGGACGTTAACAGTATCCAGAACACCAAAATCGCCGTTGGCGCGCCGCTCGGCGGTATCGGCGATGCTATGTTCTGGTTAACGCTATTGCCGATTTGCGGCGGCATTGGCGCCAGCCTGGCGCTACAAGGGTCGATCCTCGGCGCGGTTGTTTTTATCGTTCTGTTCAACGTGGTCCATCTCGGCCTGCGCTTCGGTCTGGCGCACTATGCCTACCGGATGGGGGTAGCGGCGATTCCGCTCATTAAAGCCAATACCAAAAAAGTCGGCCATGCCGCCTCTATCGTCGGGATGACGGTGATTGGCGCGCTGGTAGCGACTTATGTTCGTTTAAGCACAACGCTTGAAATCACTGCCGGCGATGCCGTGGTTAAACTGCAAACGGATGTCATCGATAAGCTGATGCCCGCCTTTTTACCGCTAGTTTATACCCTGGTGATGTTCTGGCTGGTGCGCCGCGGCTGGAGCCCGCTCCGCCTTATCGGCATCACCGTCGCGCTGGGCATTGTAGGTAAATTCTGTCACTTCCTGTAACGCTAAGAGGTTTTCGATGTTAGGAATCATTTTGACCGGGCATGGCGGATTTGCCAGCGGCATGGAAAAGGCAATGAAACAGATCCTTGGCGAACAGTCGCAATTCATTGCGATAGATTTTCCTGAATCCTCCACGACCGCCCTGCTGACCGCACAGCTGGAGCAGGCGGTAAACGAGCTGGATGGCGAAGAAGATATTGTTTTTCTGACTGATTTACTTGGCGGCACGCCATTTCGCGTCGCCTCCACGCTGGCGATGCAAAAACGCGGACGAGAAGTCATTACCGGCACTAACCTGCAGCTACTGCTAGAGATGGTGCTGGAACGAGAAGGATTAACCAGCGAAGCCTTTCGTCTTCAGGCACTGGAATGCGGTCATCGCGGGTTAACATGTCTGGTCGATGAGCTGGGACGCTGCCGGGAAGATCATGCTGTTGAGGAAGGTATATGAGCCGCATACTGCGCGCCAGGCGCTTACTCACAGAGCAAGGCTGGCTTGATGACCATCAGCTACGGTTTGAAAATGACGTTATCGTGGCGCTGGAGCCGATCCCCGCGGGTGTTCTCACTCGCGACGCCGAGCTGCTGTGTCCCGCATATATCGATATTCATGTCCACGGCGGCGCAGGCGTAGATGTCATGGATGACGCACCGGATACGTTAGACCTCCTTGCGAAACATAAAGCGCGTGAGGGGGTCGCCAACTGGTTGCCGACCACCGTCACCGCGCCTTTAGCGGAAATCCATGCGGCGCTGGAACGTATTGCGCGACGCGTTCACGCAGGCGGTCCGGGAGCGCAAATTCTTGGCAGCTATCTTGAAGGCCCCTACTTCACGCCGCCGCATAAAGGCGCCCATCCGGCACAATGGTTCAGAGAACTGGATCTTGCCGAATTCGATCGGTTGATTGCGGTTTCTCGCGAGACGCTACGCGTCGTCGCCCTTGCCCCGGAAAAAGAGGGGGCACTGCAGGCGATCCGTCATCTCAAACGGCAAGGCGTGCGGGTGATGCTGGGGCATAGTGCGGCAACCTGGGAACAAACCTGTTCCGCCTTCGATGCCGGTGCAGATGGCCTGGTGCATTGTTACAACGGCATGAGCGGTTTACATCATCGCGAACCTGGCATGGTCGGCGCTGGATTAACCGATAACCGCGCCTGGCTTGAACTTATTGCCGACGGTCATCACGTACATCCTGCGGCAATGCAGCTATGTTGCCGTTGCGCTGGAGATCGTATCGTGCTGATAACCGACGCTATGCAGGCGGCGGGTATGCCTGACGGTAATTACACCTTATGTGGCGAAAGGGTAGAAATGCGTGATGGGATCGTTCGTACCCTCAGCGGTAGCCTGGCGGGGAGTACCCTGTCACTGGATTCCGCCGTGCGCACCATCAGTTCATTACCCGGGATGACGGCTGAACGGGCTATACATATGGCTTCTCTACACCCGGCGCGTCTATTAGGGCTGGATCGGCAATTAGGATCGTTACAGCCGGGAAAAATGGCCGACATGATTGCAGTTGATAACGAGCTGCGGGTGGAAAACATTTGGATCCGTGGCGAAGCGTTTTCGCTTTAAGTCCACTTATCTCTTCTGGTCTGCAGCTTACCTGCAGACCTTTCTTTTCCTTTCTTTTTAGTTCACGGCACATCCAAATAAAAACCATATAATTTCAATTTATTACGTAAAAAATAACGCCAAAGCATCGCTATTTTCGTTTTATTGTTAATTACATTATTGAGCTTTCGATTTCTTTCGTGTAAATTTTAACACATTAAAAGCAAGTCAAAGTGAAACGAAACGAAAGGCCTGCATTAGCCCACACCGAAAGCGGAAATCATCACCATAAGGATTGCGTTATGTCAGAAAGATACACCCCTGCGCCATCAACCACTGGTACCTGGACCGAAGAAGAGATCCGCCAGCAACCAGGCAGCTGGATCCAATCTTTAAAGCATATCGATCGTTTACGAGCGGAGATTGACGGCTTTCTCACGCCGCTACTACGAAAAAACGATCTCCGTATCGTCCTTACCGGTGCTGGAACTTCAGCATTTATTGGCGACATCATTGCGCCATGGTTATCCCGTCATAGCGGTAAAAATTTTAGCGCCGTTCCAACTACCGATCTGGTGACCAATCCGATGGATTATCTGGATCCCGCTCATCCACTGCTGCTGGTCTCATTCGCCCGTTCAGGTAATAGCCCGGAGAGCGTGGCCGCAGTGAAATTGGCGAATCAGTTTGTTACAGAGTGTTATCACTTACCCATTACCTGCAACGAAGCAGGTAGCCTGTATCAAACCGCGTTGGATAGCGACAACGCTCTGCCGCTATTAATGCCGCCAGAAACTCACGATCGCGGCTTTGCGATGACCAGCAGTATTACCACCATGATGGCCAGCTGCCTTGCAGTGTTCGCACCCAACCTCATTAATAGCCATACATTCAGCGATGTCGCTGACTGCTGCCAGACGATTCTTAACTCGCTGCTCGATGTTAACGCTGGGGTTTTCGGCAACGAAGCGTGGAAAAGGATCGTTTACCTCGGTAGTGGCGGGCTACAGGGCGCTGCGCGCGAATCCGCCCTGAAAGTACTTGAGCTCACGGCAGGTAAGCTAACCGCGTTTTATGACTCGCCTACCGGCTTCCGTCACGGCCCTAAATCACTGGTGAATAACGAAACATTGGTGGTGATGTTTATCTCCAACCACCCTTATACCCGCCAGTACGATCTGGATCTTCTCGCTGAGTTGCGTCGCGATCGCCAGGCCATGCGGATAGTGGCCATCGCCGCAGGAACCGATCCTGTTATCGAGGCAGGCCCGCATATCATCATCCCGCCATCACGCCGTTTCAGCGATGTCGAACTGGCTTTCTGCTTCCTGATGTATGCCCAGATCTTCGCGCTTAACCAATCTCTCGCCGTGGGTAACACCCCGGATACGCCTTCCGCCAGCGGTACCGTTAATCGCGTCGTACAAGGTGTTGTTATTCATCCCTGGCAGGCTTAAAAGGAGCGCGCCATGAGCATTATTTCCACCAAATATCTTCTGCAGGATGCCCAGTGTAAAGGTTATGCGGTTCCTGCATTTAACATTCATAACGCCGAGACGATCCAGGCGATCCTGGAAGCATGCAGTGAAATGCGATCGCCGGTGATCCTTGCCGGCACGCCGGGAACCTTTAAGCATATCGCGCTGGAGGAAATTTACGCGCTCTGCCATGCCTACTCCGCCACCTACGCGATGCCAATTGCGCTACATCTCGACCATCATGAATCGCTGGCGGATATTCGTCGTAAGGTTAATGCCGGGGTCCGCAGCGCGATGATCGATGGCAGCCATTTTCCGTTTGCAGAGAATGTGAAGCTGGTGAAATCGGTCGTCGATTATTGCCACGCGCTGGATTGCAGCGTTGAGGCAGAACTGGGACGGCTTGGCGGGATGGAAGACGATCTTAACGTTGATGCGGAAAGCGCATTTCTCACAGACCCGCAAGAGGCGGAACGCTTTGTCGAATTGACCGGTATCGACAGCCTCGCCGTGGCGATCGGTACCGCTCATGGGCTATATCAAAAAACGCCTAAAATCGATTTCCAACGGCTGGCAGAAATTCGGGAAGTGGTTGATGTCCCCCTGGTGCTGCATGGCGCAAGCGATGTACCGGATGACTATGTCCGCCGCGCTATCACACTGGGAATTTGCAAGGTCAATGTCGCTACAGAACTCAAAATCGCGTTCGCCGCCGCGGTGAAAACATGGTTTGCTGAAAACCCGCAAGGGAACGATCCGCGTTATTACATGCGTGTTGGCATGGATGCGATGAAAGAAATCGTGAAAAGTAAAATTAACGTGTGCGGTTCCGCTAACCGACTATTACAGGCCGCAGAAGCCTGAACATCATACGATATTAAAACGCGTTAGCCCGATAGGGCTAACGTTATTGACCTCTGATAGAACGACAACAAGGATCTCTCTTATGAAAAAAGCGCTCACTGTTTCGTTACTGGCCCTGCTGATTTCTCAAGGCGCCGCCGCCGCTGAATACACATTAAATAACGCGTCGATGGCGCTTTCATTTAACGATGCGGATTCCTCCGCGAAGGTAAAAGATGAAAAATCCGCCCATCAACTTTCACCGCAAGAACTGTTTTTTCTCACACTACCTGATGAAACCATCATCCACACCGCTGATTTTAAAATAAAGCATGTCGAGAAACATAATGATTCTATTGTCATCGATTACACCCGCCCGGATTTTAATGTCACGGTTAAGATGAACCTGATAAAGGGAAACTACGCGAGTATTGATTACACTATCGCAGCGGTGGGCCAATCGAGAGACGTAGCGAAAATAACCTTTTTCCCAACTAAAAAACAATCTCAGGCACCCTATGTCGATGGCGCTATTAATAGTTCACCGATCGTTGCTGATTCCTTTTTTATACTACCCGGTAAACCTATCGTAAATACCTGGGCTTATGAGGCAACCACGAATCTGAATGTAGAATTAAAAACCGCTATCGACCCTGCCACACCGCTCAGCTATACGGCCTACTTCGGCACCTTTCCAGAAACCAATCAGCTTCGTCGCAGCGTAAACCTCTTTATTAATGCCGTGCGTCCCCGCCCCTATAAACCCTATCTGCACTATAACAGCTGGATGGATATCGGCTTCTTCACCACCTATAGCGAGCAGGATGTTCTACGCCGGATGGATGAGTGGAATAAGGAATTTATCACCGGACGCGGCGTCACATTAGATGCCTTTCTTCTGGATGATGGTTGGGACGATCGTACTGGCAGATGGCTCTTCGGCCCCGCTTTCAGCCAGGGGTTCAGTAAGGTTCGGGAAAAAGCAGCCAGCATGCAAAGTTCAGTGGGGCTGTGGCTTTCACCATGGGGTGGTTATAATAAGCCCAGAGATATCCGCGTCTCTCACGCCAAAGAGTATGGTTTTGAAACGGTTGATGGCAAATTCGCCCTATCCGGGCGACACTATTTCAATAACTTCAATCAACAGATTATTAAGCTGATTAAAGACGAACATATTACCTCTTTTAAGCTTGATGGTATGGGCAACGCGAATTCACATATTCCGGGTAGCCAGTTTGCTTCCGATTTTGATGCATCGATTGCCTTACTGCATAACATGCGCAGCGCCAATCCCGACCAATTTATTAATTTAACCACCGGGACCAATGCCAGTCCTTCCTGGCTTTTTTATGCCGACGCGATATGGCGCCAGGGCGACGATATCAATCTTTACGGGCCGGGGACGCCGGTACAGCAATGGATGACTTATCGGGATGCCGAGACTTATCGTTCGATTGTGCGTAAAGGGCCGCTCTTCCCGCTTAACTCACTGATGTATCATGGTATTGTCAGTGCTGAAAATGCCTATTACGGGCTGGAAAAACCGCAAACCGATAGCGATTTTGCCGATCAGGTCTGGAGCTATTTCGCGACAGGTACGCAATTACAGGAGCTGTACATCACGCCGTCGCTACTTAACAAAGTGAAGTGGGACACCCTGGCGCAGGCGGCAAAATGGTCGAGGGCAAATGCCGACGTGCTGGTGGATACCCATTGGGTCGGCGGCGATCCTACCGCACTGGAAGTTTACGGCTGGGCCTCATGGAATAAAGATAAGGCGATATTAGGCCTGCGTAACCCATCAGATAAACCACAGCAATTTTATCTCGATCTCGCTAAAGCCTTCGAGATACCGCAGGGAGAGACGTCGCGCTTTACGTTAAAAAGCGTTTACGGCAGTAACGCGACATTCCCTGCTGACTATCAGCAAGCGGCTATTGTTACGCTACAACCCTTACAAACGCTGGTTTTCGAAGCGACGCCGGTAAAATAGCCAGCCGCGCCCGGTTACCCCCGGGCGCAGTGATTATCCCTGCTGCTCCAGCGCGTATTTATACAGCGCATTCTTTTTCACGCCGTGGATTTCCGCGGCCAGCGCGGCGGCTTTCTTCAGCGGCAGTTCCGCCTGTAGCAACGCCAGAGTCCGCAGCGCGGCTGCCGGCAGCGCCTCTTCCTGGGCCTTAAAACCTTCGACGATCAGCACCATCTCACCTTTGCGGCGATTTTCGTCTTCCTTCACCCATGCCACCAGCTCGCCAATCGGCGCGCCGTGGATAGACTCCCAGGTTTTGGTCAGCTCGCGCGCCAACACCACGTAGCGGGATTCGCCCAAAACCGCGCATATATCTTCCAGACTCTCCACCAGGCGGTGCGTTGACTCATAGAAGATGAGAGTGCGCGGTTCTTCTTCCAGCGCCTTCAGGGTATCGCGGCGGCCTTTCGATTTCGCCGGCAGGAAACCTTCGTAGCAGAAACGATCGGACGGCAAACCGGCGGCGCTCAGAGCGGCAATCGCGGCACATGGGCCCGGTAGCGGCACAACGCGGATATTGGCTTCACGGCAGGTGCGCACCAGATGGTAGCCGGGATCGTTAATCAGCGGCGTGCCGGCATCGGACACCAGCGCGATGTTCTGCCCCTCTTTTAATTTCGCTAAAAGTGTTTCGGCCTTTTGCTGCTCGTTATGGTCGTGAAGGGCAAATAAACGGGCGTTAATCGCAAAATGCTGCAGCAGCAAACCGGTGTGGCGGGTATCCTCAGCAGCAATTAAATCAACAGCTTGCAACACTTCCAGTGCGCGCTGCGTGATATCAGACAGATTCCCTATCGGAGTGGGCACAATGTACAGTTGCCCCTGAGAATTATCCGCTGATTCGTGTTGTTTCATTGTCTCGTCCGTATTGCCGATTTAATATTGAGCATTGAGCCAAAAAAATATCACTGGATACATATGGTACCGTCAACATTTCTTCGTTCTAAGCCCGCGCGCTGTCTGCCCGTATTGCTGGCGACTCTTCTTTTTGCTGGCTGCGGCACCCACACGCAGGATCAAAGCACGGCGTTTATGCAGGGTACGTCGCAGGCCAACTCCAGTTTCTACCTACAGCAGATGCAGCAAAGCACGAATGATAGCAAGACCAACTGGCAATTACTCGCCATTCGTGCACTGCTGCAGGAAGGTAAGAAGCAGCAGGCTATCGACCTGTACAACCAACTGCCGTCGAACCTGAACAGCACGCAAGCCCGCGAACAGTCGCTGCTGGCGGTGGAAGTCAAACTGGCGCAAGGCGATTACCAGGGCGCGAAGGCATTGCTGAGCAAACTCGATCCTCTCAGTTTTGAGAAAAATCAGCAGCCGCGCTACTGGCAGGCGCAAATTGACGCCAGCCAGGGGCAGCCCTCTCTGTCCCTGCTGCGCGCGCTGATTGCCCAGCAGCCCCTACTAAGCCAGGCGAAGCAAAAACAACAAAATATCGACGCCACGTGGAAAGCGCTGACGGCGATGACTCCGCAGCAGGCCAACGCGCTGGTGATTAATGCCGACGAAAACGTGCTGCAGGGCTGGTTGGATCTGCAGCGGATGTGGTTCGACAACCGCAACGATCCGGCAATGCTGAAAGCGGGCGTCAAAGACTGGCAAATCCGTTATCCGCAGAACCCGGGGGCGCAGATGCTGCCCACTGCACTGGTGAATATGCAAAACTATAAACCGGCCTCGACCAATAAAATCGCCCTGCTGCTGCCTCTGAACGGCCAGGCGGCGATTTTCGGCCGCACTATCCAGCAGGGTTTTGAAGCGGCGAAGAATGGCGCCCCAGCGGTCCAGGGCAGCGCAGTGCCGGCGCAGGTCGCCCAGGCGGCGAATGTTGCCGGCAATAATGATGTGGTGAGCCCTTCGCAGGCGGAAGTCGGCGATC
The DNA here is from genome assembly GCF_040062145.1 of Klebsiella sp. JN_Kp121. Taxonomy (NCBI): domain Bacteria; kingdom Pseudomonadati; phylum Pseudomonadota; class Gammaproteobacteria; order Enterobacterales; family Enterobacteriaceae; genus Klebsiella; species Klebsiella sp. JN_Kp121. The sequence goes on along the minus strand of NZ_JBEAHX010000034.1, from coordinate 117,418 downwards.
TCACCGCCACCGGCAGCCAGGCCGATCCGGTGCAGGCGCCAGCGGAAACGCAGGCCGCGCCTGCCGCAAAACCAGCAGCCGCTCCGCTACCCGCCCCGGTTGCCGCAACGCCGGCAGCACAACCGGCAGCACAACCGGTGAACGCGCCAGCCGCGCAGCCGCAGCCCGAGGTAGCGACCACCAATCCTGCTGCTGAGCTGAAAATTTACGATACCACCAGCCAGCCGATGAGCCAGCTTCTGGCGCAGGTACAGCAGGACGGCGCCACCATCGTGGTTGGCCCGCTGCTGAAAGAAAACGTCGAAGAGGTGATGAAAAGCAACACCTCGCTGAACGTGCTGGCCCTTAACCAGCCGGGTAAAGTCGAGAACCGCCCGAACCTGTGCTACTTCGCGCTCTCCCCGGAAGATGAAGCCCGCGACGCGGCGCGTCATATTCATGATCAGGGCAAACAAACGCCGTTACTGTTGGTGCCGCGCGGCGCGCTTGGCGACCGCGTGGTCAGCGCTTTCGCCGACGAGTGGCTGAAGCTGGGCGGCGGTACGGTGCTGCAGCAGCGTCTGGGATCGACGGCGGAGCTGAAATCCGGCGTCAACGGCGGCGGCATCTCGCTGACCGGCAGCCCGGTATCGACGCTGCCCTCATCTGTAGATAGCTCGCTCGGCAGCCCAAGCGACGTTCCGGTCAGCAGCGGCGGCAGCATCGATGCCGCCTATATCGTCGCCACCCCGGAACAAATTGGTTATATCAAGCCGCTGATCGCGATGCGCAACGGCAGCCAGAGCAACGTCACCCTGTACGCCAGCTCCCGTAGCGCCCAAGGCACCTCCGGCCCGGATTTCCGTCTGGAGATGGAAGGCCTGCAATATAGCGAAATCCCGATGCTGGCGGGCAGTAACCCGGCGCTGATGCAGCAGGCGCTCTCCGCCGTGCGTAACGACTACTCGCTGGCGCGGCTGTACGCAATGGGCGCCGATGCCTGGTCGCTGGCGAATCATTTCGCGCAAATGCGCCAGAGCCCAGGTTACGAGCTGAACGGCAATACGGGCGATCTGACGGCTACGCCGGACTGCGTGATTAACAGGAAGTTATCATGGCTCAAGTACCAACAGGGGCAAATCGTCGCAGCCAACTAAGTAAACAGACCGGCGACGCCTGGGAAAGCCAGGCGCGTCGGTGGTTAGAACGGCATGGACTGCGTTTTATCGCCGCCAACGCCCGCGAGCGCGGCGGCGAGATCGACCTTATTATGCGCGACGGCGCGGTTATCGTGTTCGTCGAAGTGCGCTACCGGCGCAGCGCCAGCTACGGCGATGCCGCCGCCAGCGTCACGCCGCAAAAGCAACAACGCCTTCTCAAGGCCGCTCGCCTGTGGCTCTCCCGGCAGAATGGGAGTTTTGATACTGTGGATTGCCGTTTCGATGTGGTAGCCTTCACCGGCAACGACATCCAATGGCTGAAAAACGCCTTTGGCGAATAGCGTATTATCAGATTTAAGGGATCCCGTGCTCGACAGAATTAAAGCCTGCTTTACCGAAAGCATTCAAACCCAAATCGCCGCCGCGGAAGCGCTCCCGGACGCCATCTCGCGCGCGGCTATGACGCTCGTTCAGTCGCTGCTTAACGGCAACAAAATCCTCTGTTGTGGTAATGGCACCTCCGCCGCCAACGCACAGCATTTTGCTGCCAGCATGATCAATCGTTTCGAAACAGAGCGCCCTGGTTTACCCGCCATTGCACTAAATACCGATAATGTGGTCTTAACCGCAATCGCCAACGATCGCCTGCATGATGAAATCTATGCTAAACAGGTGCGCGCGCTGGGACACGCCGGCGACGTACTGCTGGCGATTTCTACGCGCGGCAATAGCCGGGATATCGTGAAAGCCGTGGAAGCGGCGGTCACCCGCGATATGACTATCGTGGCGTTAACCGGTTACGACGGCGGCGAGCTGGCTGGCCTGTTAGGTCAGCAGGACGTTGAAATCCGCATTCCTTCACACCGCAGCGCGCGGATCCAGGAAATGCACATGCTCACCGTCAATTGTCTGTGCGATTTGATTGATAACACGCTTTTTCCACACCAGGACGAATAAGGAGAACACATGAAGGCTCTCTCGCCCCTCGCCATCCTGCTTTCTGCGCTACTGCTACAGGGCTGCGTCGCCGCAGCGGTAGTCGGTACGGCAGCCGTCGGCACCAAAGCGGCAACGGACCCACGTACGGTCGGTACGCAGGTTGATGACAGCACCCTGGAGCTACGCGTTAACAGCGCCTTAGGGAAAGATGAACAGATTAAGAAAGAAGCGCGTATTAACGTCACCGCTTATCAGGGCAAAGTCCTGCTGACCGGCCAGTCGCCGACCGCCGATCTCTCCTCACGCGCCAAACAAATCGCGATGGGGGTTGAAGGGACTACCGAAGTCTTCAATGAAGTGCGTCAAGGCCAGCCGATTGGCTTAGGCACCGCATCGTCGGATACCTGGATCACCACCAAAGTTCGTTCCCAACTGCTGGGCAGCGATCAGGTTAAGTCTTCGAATGTGAAAGTGACGACCGAAAATAGCGAAGTGTTCCTGATGGGCCTGGTCACCGACCGCGAAGGCCGCGCGGCGGCGGATATCGCCAGCCGGGTTAGCGGCGTGAGCCGCGTCACCACCGCGTTTACCTATATTAAATAAACGCCCTGTATCCGTTGTAGATACTGTTATCGGTTGGCAACTTTTTTAAGGGGTTTTCCCGGACGCGGCGCGTTGCGCCTTCTCCGGGCTACCAAATCGCAAAGCGCTGTAGCCCCGGTAAGCGGCAGCGCCACCGGGGGGATTTTGAGGCCACCAGCACTGGCAGTATAAATTAACGACAGGCCGCACGAACCGTAGGCCGGGTAAGGCGTAGCCGCCACCCGGTGCAAAATCCGGCGCCGGGGCCACAGCCCCGCTCCGGATAAATTACACCAGCGCCAGCGCGCCGACGATCGCCCCGCATAACGCCACCAGCCCACCGGTTAGCCACAGCGCTTTAGCCGGAAACGCCTTACGCAACATAACCAGCGACGGCACGCTCACCGCCGGCAACGTAATCAGCAGCGCCAGCGCCGGCGCGGTGCCCATTCCAGCCAGCAGCATCGTCTGCACAATCGGGATTTCCGCCGCCGTCGGGATAACGAACAGGCAACCGGCTATCGCCATTGCGATCACCCAGAACAGCGTGTTATCGACCGCGCCCTCGGCGTGCGGGAACAGCCAGACCCGCGCCGCGCCCAGTACCAGCACCGCGAGGATGTAAACCGGGATCGTACTCCAGAACAGCGACCACAGCGCGCGTAGCCAGCGGCTGATAAAACTGCCCTCATCGCGCTTCAATTGGCTAACGTCTTCTGCCGCTACCGGCTGCGTCGCCGCCTCTTTTACCCATTTTTGCACCAGCGTCGCCACCACCAGCACCGTCGCCAGTCCGGCCACCAGCCGGATCAGAGCAAACTGCCAGCCGAGCACGAAACCCATAAAGACCAGCGTTGCCGGGTTCAGCAGCGGGTTGCCCATCCAGAACGCCAGCGCTCCGCCCATCGACACCTGCTGTTTACGCATACCGGCGGCGACCGGCGCGGCGCAGCAGGTACACATCATCCCCGGCAGCGAAAAAATCGCTCCCAGCAGCGTGCCCTGAAAACGAGATTGCCCAAGCGTCCTCTGCAGCCAGTCGCGTGGGATCAACACCTGAATAAGCGAACCAAGCAGCACGCCGAGCACCGCCGCTTTCCAGACCGCGAGGAAATAAACCATCGCGTAATCCCATGCCGCCTGCAACGGGTTTACATCAGCCTGCGCGAGAATAGATTTACCGATACTGTGGGTTTCCGCGGCCGTAAAGGCTTTACCGTAATACGGCTGCCATTTGACGTACCACAGACCAACGATAACGACGAGAAAGAACAGCGCGGGTTTCCACCATTGAAATGGTGATGCCGCCTGAGATGAAGACTGACCAGCCATAGCATTCCCCAGGGAGAAGTGATAACAAATAAGGAGGTGAATACTACGCCTGCCGTCCAAATTTGAAAATGGTTAATCCGCCTGCCGGGCAGCGCGCTCCCGTAGCTGAGACGAGGTCAGGATCTGGACGCCTTCATGGCTCGGCGCCAGCGCCTCCGCGAGCAGAGCAGTCGCTACATCGCGGGCCTGAATAGCTTTCCAGTCTCCAGGCAGAAAACGAAATAGCGGTGCAAAGAGCGTTTCATTGGCGCGTTTATGCTCCCGATCCCCCAGCAACATCGAAGGACGGGCAATGGTCAGCCGCGGCCACTCCTGCGCCATCAGCGCCTCTTCCATTTCTCCTTTCACGCGGTTATAGAAGAAGGGCGAATGCGCATTGGCGCCCATCGCGCTGACCACCAGCATATGTTGCGCTCCGAGTCGCTTCCCGGCCAGCGCCGTATCTACCACCAGCGTATAGTCAGCATGCACAAACGCTTCTTTACTCCCCGCTTCCCGGCGCGTGGTGCCCAGGCAGCAGAATACGATATCGACAGGATCAACCACCTGCGCCAGTGCATCGGTCAACTGCGAATCGTGTGGATTGAATACCCCCTCCGCCACAGCAAGCGGACGGCGCGTTGGCGCAGTAATCGCGCTAATGCCCGGCTCACTCTGTAGCAGGCGAAGTAAGTGCCCACCAACTAAACCAGTCGCGCCGGTTAATAATACCTGACTCATCGAATCTCCTTTGCGGAATTGTCTGCCTTGCACTTTGCCCCACATGTTCCAGGCTTAATAGCTTACGAGGTAAGTATCCACCATCATCATGGAAATGCCTCATTCACTGCCAAAAGATCGGAGGAAGAATGAGTAAAAAGATTGCCGTACTAATCACCGACGACTTCGAAGATTCTGAATTCACCTCACCTGCCGAGGCCTTTAAACTTGCCGGGCATCAGGTCGTGACGATTGAGAAACAGGCAGGAAAAACGGTAAAAGGGAAACAAGGCGAGGCTGAAGTGGCGATCGACAAAGCAATAGATGACGTGACGCCGGCGCAGTTTGACGCGTTGTTGCTGCCAGGCGGCTATTCACCGGACCAGTTGCGGGGGGATGAGCGCTTCGTCACTTTTACTCGCGACTTCGTGAATAGCGGTAAGCCGGTCTTTGCCATCTGCCACGGCCCGCAGCTACTCATCAGCGCAGATGTCATTCGCGGGCGTAAACTCACGGCGGTTAAACCTATCGTGGTCGACGTAAAAAACGCCGGCGGTGAGTTTTACGATCAGGAAGTGGTGCTTGATAACGATCAGTTAGTCACCAGCCGAACCCCAGACGATCTGCCGGCGTTCAATCGCGAGGCGCTACGCCTGCTCGGGGCTTGAGTCGCGCAGCCAATATAGCTTTTTGCCAAAACCCAGCGTGTTGTCGGTAAATTTAAGCTCGTCGGGACGGATCTCCCACACCGGCGCCGACAACATGCGGGCAACCGGGAAGCGCTTGACGTAGCGCTTGCGCATCTCAGCCTCTTCGTCACCGTGAAGGCGGCGGATCTCACCCTTAAACTGCACGCCGCGGATCAAGGCAACGGTCTTTGGCTGGCCGTTAACCGTCCCGGCAACCTTCGCGCCTTCGCCGGTCATCTGGCCGTGACGGGTTTTTTCGTCGCTCAGCAGATAAAAGGCGACGTTATCCGGGTCGTAAACATAAAACGCATTGGCGCACCACAGCTCGTCATCACGCGCGACGCACCAGGTGATGACGTGCTGTTTACCCAGCCAGCGGCTAATCGCGGCAAGCGTATCCATCTTTATTCTCCATTATGCTATGGTGCACACACCCTAACAGACTGACGTTATTACCGTGTGCTGGTTTCTCTATCTTATTCGAACCGCTGATAACCGCCTGTATACCGGCATCACCACCGATGTTCCGCGCCGCTTTCTTCAGCATCAGGAAGGCAAAGGAGCGAAAGCGCTGCGCGGCAAAGGCGAACTGGCGCTGGCGTTTAGTCAGAAAGTTGGTGACCACTCACTCGCTCTGCGGCTGGAGTATCGCATCAAGCAGCTAACGAAGCGCCAGAAAGAGCGCCTCGTTGCCGGGGATGGTTCGTTCGAGACCCTGCTGGAGGGGCTCAGAAGCGATTGAAATGATCGCTGTACTCAACCAGACCGTGTACGCCCTGCAGCGCGTCATCCGCCAGACGGTGCACCTGGAAGGCTTCAGCGGTATCCGGCCAACGGCAGCGTAAATCGAACGCGGCGGCGGGTTCAAAGCCCAAACGGCCATACAGCGCCGGTTCACCCAGCGTGACCACCGCGGCGTAGCCAAACTCATTTAATGAATCCAGCCCTTCGTAGACCAGCTGTCGGCCAATACCCTGGCCGCGATAGCTTTCATCTACCGCCAATGGCGCCAGACCGACCCACTGCAGCTCTTCGCCTTCGACGGTGACCGGGCTGAAGGCGACGTAGCCCACCACCTGGCCTTCATCGTCAGTGGCGACTAAGCCCAGCGTGATCAAACCATCTTCACGCAGATCGTGCACCAGCTTCGCTTCCGCGTCGCTGCCGAACGTACGGCGCAGCAGCGCGTCGATACCCGGCGCATCAATCCCAATTTCCACTCGAATCAGCATGCCTCACCTACCGATGTCTGTTCAGGTTTCTGCGGGCTCTTCAGGCCTGCTTCGACAAAATCCGCCATCTGCAGCAGCATGACGCGCAGTGCTTTCGGCATCTGCTCCAGCTCGATGGCATCCATCAGGTTCTTCACGTATAGACCCAGCTCGGTATCACCTTCAATCACCAGACGACGCTGGAAGAATAGCGTATCCGGATCCTGTTTACGCGCGGCAATCATCAACAGATCGCTGGCGTCGGCGCTAAAGCTGACGTCGGCGTCAGCCTGCTGGCTGACCACCAGGCGACCGTCGACTACCGAGGTATACCACAGCAGGCCAATATCGCGCACATTAATACTTAACCAGCGACCTTCGAGAAACTCCAGTTCTCCATCCGCCAGCGCCTGGCGAAATTGCCAGCTCAATACTTGTTCCAGCACCTGGCGCTTGAGGGCAAAAGGCGCCAGCTTAACCGGCACGCTCATTAAAGACGGGCCAAAACGGACCAGCCGGGAACGCAGATCATCCAACACAAGCTTCACTCCATGCATGCAATAGTTTCGCTATTGTGCCATATCAAATAAACGACATAGCGGCGTAAATCAACAAAATCGCGATGATGGCCGCCAGCTATTGAGCCCACCAATACGCTTTTAACTGCCTCAAATCAAAAATTGTCACCAGAAGGTTAACTAAAATCCCAGCTCGTTAACCATTTTGCGTCCCTGACCGGCCGCGTTTTTCAGGAAAAATTATGGAGCTGCTCTGCCCCGCCGGTAACCTCCCGGCACTTAAGGCGGCCATCGAAAACGGCGCCGATGCCGTCTATATCGGGCTGAAAGATGACACCAATGCCCGCCACTTTGCCGGCCTTAATTTCACCGAAAAGAAATTACAGGAAGCCGTCAGCTTTGTGCACCAGCATCGCCGCAAGCTACATATCGCGATTAACACCTTCGCCCATCCCGACGGTTATGCCCGTTGGCAGCGTGCTGTGGATATGGCCGCGCAATTGGGCGCCGACGCGCTCATCCTCGCCGATATCGCCATGCTGGAGTACGCTGCGGAACGCTATCCGCACATTGAACGTCACGTTTCAGTGCAGGCGTCCGCCACTAACGAAGAGGCGATACGTTTTTATCACCGCAACTTTGACGTCGCCCGCGTCGTACTACCGCGGGTGTTATCCATTCACCAGGTGAAACAGTTAGCGCGCGCCACGCCGGTTCCACTGGAAGTCTTCGCCTTCGGTAGCTTATGCATCATGGCGGAAGGCCGCTGCTATCTCTCGTCGTATCTCACCGGCGAATCGCCAAATACCGTCGGCGCCTGTTCGCCTGCGCGCTTCGTCCGTTGGCAGCAAACGCCGCAGGGGCTGGAGTCACGCCTTAACGAAGTGCTGATCGATCGCTATCAGGATGGCGAGAATGCCGGTTATCCGACGCTGTGCAAAGGCCGCTACCTGGTCGACGGCGAGCGCTACCACGCGCTGGAAGAACCCACCAGCCTCAACACCCTGGAACTGTTGCCAGAACTGATGGCCGCCAATATCGCTTCGGTAAAAATTGAAGGCCGCCAGCGCAGCCCGGCATACGTCACCCAGGTAGCGAAAGTCTGGCGTCAGGCGATCGATCGCTGTAAAGCCGATCCGCAGAACTTCGTGCCGCAATCTGCATGGATGGAAACCCTTGGTTCGATGTCCGAAGGAACGCAAACCACCCTTGGCGCCTATCACCGTAAATGGCAGTGAGAAACATGAAATATTCATTAGGGCCGGTGCTGTACTACTGGCCAAAAGAGACGCTGGCAGATTTTTACCAGCAGGCGGCAAACTGTAGCGCTGACACCATTTATCTGGGCGAAGCGGTATGCAGCAAACGCCGCGCGACCAAAGTCGGCGATTGGATCGAAATGGCGAAAGCGCTGGCCGGTAGCGGCAAGCAGGTGGTGCTCTCCACCCTCGCGCTGGTGCAGGCCTCATCCGAACTGGGCGAGCTGAAGCGCTATGTCGAGAACGGCGAATTCCTGATTGAAGCCAGCGACCTCGGCGTGGTCAATCTCTGTGCCGAACGCAAGCTACCCTTCGTCGCCGGTCATGCGCTGAACTGCTACAACGCCGTCACCCTGCGCCTGCTGCTGAAGCAGGGTATGACGCGCTGGTGCATGCCGGTGGAGCTTTCCCGCGACTGGCTGGCTAATTTACTGACCCAGTGCGAAGAGCTGGGTATTCGCAACCAGTTTGAAGTCGAAGTGTTGAGCTACGGCCATCTGCCGCTGGCCTATTCCGCGCGCTGCTTTACCGCCCGCTCGGAAGACCGGCCAAAAGACGAATGCGAAACCTGCTGCATCAAGTACCCAACCGGGCGCAGCATGCTGTCGCAGGAGAACCAGCAGGTGTTTGTGCTTAACGGCATTCAGACGATGAGCGGCTACGTCTATAACCTTGGCAACGAGTTAACCTCGATGCACGGTCTGGTGGATATGGTGCGCCTGTCGCCGATGGGCAGCGAGACCTTCGCCATGCTCGACGCCTTCCGCGCCAACGAAAATGGCGCTGCGCCGCTGGATCTCACCGCTAACAGCGATTGCAACGGCTACTGGAAACGGCTGGCCGGGCTGGAGCTGCAGGCGTAAGGTGAAGTGTAAAAGCTCACTTTGTTAACAACGGTTATTAATTTTTAATGCACTATTAAAAGATTCACCGTCGACAAAGTGAGCTGTTATGACTGATAAAACCATTCCGTTCTCGGTGCTCGATCTGGCGCCGATCCCGCAGGGATCTTCTGCTAAAGAAGCCTTTTCCCATTCTCTTGCTCTCGCCCAACTGGCGGAATCCCGCGGCTACCACCGTTACTGGCTGGCGGAGCATCATAATATGGTGGGCATTGCCAGCGCGGCGACCTCGGTGTTGATTGGCTATCTTGCCGCCAATACCACCACCCTGCATCTGGGATCCGGAGGCGTAATGTTGCCAAACCATTCGCCGCTGGTGATCGCCGAACAGTTCGGCACCCTGAATACGCTGTATCCCGGACGTACCGATCTCGGCCTTGGCCGCGCGCCGGGCAGCGATCAGCCGACCATGCGCGCGCTGCGTCGCCATATGAGCGGTGATGTCGATAACTTCCCGCGCGATGTGGCGGAGTTGGTGGACTGGTTTGACGCCCGCGAGGCTAATCCGCAGGTGCGCCCGGTTCCCGGCTATGGCGAACGAATTCCGGTGTGGCTGCTGGGCTCAAGCCTGTACAGCGCGCAGCTGGCGGCGCAGCTTGGTCTGCCGTTTGCCTTCGCCTCTCACTTCGCGCCGGACATGCTATTCCAGGCGCTGCATCTGTACCGCAGCAACTTCAAACCTTCGGCGCGGCTGGAAAAACCGTACGCGATGGTATGTATCAATATTATCGCCGCCGATAGTAATCGCGATGCGGAGTTCCTCTTTACCTCGATGCAGCAGGCCTTCGTTAAGCTGCGCCGCGGTGAAACCGGGCAGTTGCCGCCGCCGGTGGAAAATATGCATCAACTGTGGTCAGCGTCCGAGCAGTATGGTGTACAGCAGGCATTGAGCATGTCGCTGGTTGGCGATAAGACTAAAGTTCGCCATGGGTTAGCGTCGATTCTTCGCGAAACGGAAGCAGACGAAATCATGGTCAACGGCCAGATCTTCGACCACCAGGCGCGCCTGCATTCGTTTGATTTAGCGATGCAGGTGAAAGAGGAATTGTTAGGTTAGTGACGTGGTAAGCCCGGTGCGCGCCACGCCACCGGGCAATGCGGTTATTGATAAACCGGCAACAGATTAAAGCTCGACAGGAAATGCACCACCGCGTTGCCGAGCCCGAACAGCAGGATCAGCGCAATCATCGGTTTTCCGCCCCAAACGCGGAACTGTGGGCTACCGAAGCGTTTACGCGAAGCGCGAGCCAGCAGCGCCGGCACAATCGCCGCCCATACCGTCGCCGCCAAGCCGGCATAGCCGATGGCGTAAAGGAAACCATCTGGTTTCACCAGCCCACCGATCATCGGCGGGATAAAGGTCAACAGCGCGGTTTTAAAGCGTCCCATCGCGCTATCGTCAAAGCCAAACAGATCCGCGAGATAATCGAACAGCCCCAGCGTCACGCCGAGGAAGGAACTGGCGACGGCAAAGTTGGAGAACACCACCAGCAGTAGATCCAGACCGCGGCTATTCAGCACGCCGCTCAGCGCCTGCACCAGCACATCAATGTTGCCGCCCTTCTGGGCGATACCGATAAACTGCGGACGAGGGATATTCCCCATCGTCACCAGCAGCCAGACCACATACAGACCCAGCGCCAGCAGCGTACCGTAAATCAGACAGCGGGTAATGGTGCGCGGATCCTTACCATAATATTTCATCAGGCTCGGCACGTTACCGTGATAGCCAAACGAGGCCAGGCAGAACGGCAGCGTCATCAGCAGGTATGGCGCATAGGAGGCATTCTTCTCCACGACGTTAAACAGCGTCGTCGGCTCAACGTGCCCCAGCAGGCTGCCGAAGGTCAGGAAGAAGGTAATCACCTTAGCGCCCAGTACGATAGCCGTCATGCGGCTCACCGCTTTCGTGCTCATCCAGACGATAAAGGCCACCAGCAGTGCAAAGCCGAAGCCCGCCGCGCGCGCCGGTACGTTCAGCGACATTTCACTGAAGGTGTGGTGCAGGATCGAACCGCTCGCCGAAATATAGGCGTAGGTCAGGATATACAGCACAAAGGCGATCGACACGCCGTTCACCAGGTTCCAGCCTTTGCCGAGCAGGTCTTTGGTAATGGTGTCGAAGCTGGAGCCAATCCGGTAGTTAAGGTTGGCTTCCAGAATCATCAAACCGGAGTGCAGCATGCAGAACCAGGTAAAAACCAGCGCCGCCAGCGACCAGAAAAACCACGCGCCGGACATGACCACCGGCAGCGAGAACATGCCCGCGCCAATAATTGTGCCGCCGATAATCACCACGCCGCCAAATAAAGACGGTCGGGTGGCCGTAGTGGTTAGTGTCGCCATTTGCCGAAATCTCCAGTCGAAAATACTTCGCTCACGTTGAGCATGACGCACTGTACCAGTACACGAGTACAAAAGAAATAAAAAAAGCCCCAATCATGACGATCGGGGCTGTATTATTTACTTTACGCTAACGGATTGCGCTTATTACGCATCGCCACCGAAACGACGACGACCCGCGGAATCATCACGGCGCGGCGCGGAAGCATCGTCACGACGCGGCGCGCGGCCGCCTTCACGACGTTCGCCGCTGAAACGACGACCTTCACCACGACCGCCTTCACGACGTTCGCCACCGAAGCTACGACCGCCTTCACGACGCTCGCCGCCGAAGCCACGACCGCCTTCACGACGCTCGCCGCCGCCACGACGTTCGGTGCGCGGCTGCGCATCGCCCAGCAGCTGCATGTTCATCGGCTTGTTCAGGATGCGGGTACGAGTAAAGTGCTGCAGCACTTCGCCCGGCATACCTTTCGGCAGTTCGATGGTAGAGTGAGAACCGAACAGCTTGATGTTGCCGATGTAGCGGCTGCTGATGTCGCCTTCGTTAGCGATCGCGCCAACGATATGACGAACTTCAACGCCGTCATCACGGCCCACTTCAATGCGGTACAGTTCCATTTCACCCACGTCACGACGCTCACGCTTCGGACGATCTTCACGATCGCCGCGCGGGCCGCGGTCATTACGGTCGCCACGACGTTCGAAACGGTCATCACGATCGCGGAATTCACGACGCGGACGCATCGGCGCATCCGGCGGAACGATCAGAGAACGTTCGCCCTGGGCCATTTTCAGCAGCGCAGCGGCCAGCGTTTCCACGTCCAGCTCTTCGCCTTCCGCGGTCGGCTGGATTTTAGCCAGCAGCGCACGGTACTGGTCCAGATCGCTGCTTTCCAGCTGCTGCTGAACTTTAGCGGCGAATTTCTCCAGACGACGTTTGCCCAGCAGTTCTGCGTTCGGCAGTTCTACTTCAGGGATCGTCAACTTCATCGTACGTTCGATGTTACGCAGCAGGCGACGCTCACGGTTCTCAACGAACAGCAGCGCGCGACCCGCACGACCCGCACGACCGGTACGGCCGATACGGTGAACGTAAGATTCGGAATCCATCGGGATGTCATAGTTAACAACCAGGCTGATACGCTCAACGTCCAGGCCACGGGCCGCAACGTCGGTGGCGATCAAAATATCCAGACGACCGTCTTTCAGGCGCTCCAGAGTCTGCTCACGCAGCGCCTGGTTCATATCGCCGTTCAGCGCGGCGCTGTTATAGCCGCTACGCTCCAGCGCTTCTGCCACTTCCAGGGTCGCGTTTTTGGTACGCACGAAGATAATCGCCGCATCAAAGTCTTCCGCTTCCAGGAAACGCACCAGCGCTTCGTTTTTACGCATGCCGTAAGCAGTCCAGTAGCTCTGGCTGATGTCCGGGCGCGTGGTGACGCTGGACTGAATGCGCACTTCCTGCGGCTCTTTCATGAAGCGGCGGGTAATGCGACGAATCGCTTCCGGCATCGTGGCGGAGAACAGAGCGGTCTGATGACCTTCCGGGATCTGCGCCATGATAGTTTCTACGTCTTCGATAAAGCCCATGCGCAGCATTTCATCTGCTTCGTCCAGTACCAGGCCGCTCAGTTTAGAGAGATCCAGCGTACCGCGCTTCAGGTGGTCCAGCAGACGACCCGGGGTACCGACAACGATCTGCGGCCCCTGACGCAGGGCGCGCAGCTGCACGTCATAACGCTGGCCGCCGTACAGGGCAACCACGTTTACGCCGCGCATATGTTTAGAGAATTCCGTCATTGCTTCAGCAACCTGTACCGCCAGTTCGCGGGTCGGCGCCAGCACCAGAATCTGTGGTGCTCTCAGCTCAGGATCGATGTTGTTCAGCAGCGGTAAAGAGAACGCTGCGGTCTTACCGCTACCGGTCTGGGCCATACCCAGAACGTCGCGGCCGTCCAGCAGATGCGGAATGCACTCAGCCTGGATCGGAGATGGTTTTTCGTAACCCAGATCGTTAAGCGCTTCAAGGATAGGAGCCTTCAGGCCCAGATCTGCAAAAGTGGTTTCGAATTCAGCCATGTAGTACGTGTGCCTCAAAATTAATGGCGGCCAGTCTACATAACTCATCGTGAAAATTTAGAGTAATTTTCATTGAAAAGTGTGAACCGGCTCAAAGTAGGTGTATTAACGAACAACAACGCCCTCACCCGCGAAGGTGATGGCAATCAAAAAAAGGGCTGATGTGTGTTCGTCAGCTATTGCTGGTCCGATTCTGCCAGGTCATCTTGCTCCTGGCCCAAGAGCGATAATTCCAACAATGCGTATCGGTGCTCAACGTAGTTATGAACGTTGTTAGCGACCGCCAGTTTGAACAGTGCCGTAGCGCTGTCCTTGTCCCCCAGACTTAGGTAGTACTTACCTAAATAGAAGTTGGTTTCACTGAGATGCTCAGCGAGCGAGGTGTTATCCGTTGCGTCTGCCTTCAGACGGGTCATTAGCTCTTTTTCGCTAATGTCGCCAAGGTAGAACTCGACAATGTTCCATCCCCATTGCTCTTTGTCCGACTTGTTGAAGCGCTGTTTCAGTGCTTCAAGCGCCTGCTTCTCATCAAGCTTACGCTCGGCGAGGTATAACCACAGACTGCGGAAAGGATCATTGGGATCGTCTTGATAAAACGCCAGCAGATCATCTTGCGCTAACTTAGCACGGCCACCGTAATACAGAGCGATGCCGCGGTTTAAGTGCGCGTAGTTGTAAGTTGGATCAAGCTCAAGTACAGAATCAAACGCTTCATAGGCAGCATCAAAATTGCCTGCCTGCGTTAAATAAATGCCTAAGTAATTGAATACCTCAGGCATATCGGGTCGGATTGCCAGCGCTTGTGAAAAATCATTTCGCGCTAATGCCCTCAGACCGAGACTATCATACAACACTCCGCGCTCATATAAAAGCTGTGCGCGTTCGTCATCGGTTAAAGCCCGACTGGCAAGAATTTGTTCCATGCGCGCCAGAATCACTTCTTGCTGCAAAGTCGGTTGCAATGGTACCGCGAGGACGGCGTCCTTACGCCAGGCAGAGTTGCTGCATCCTGCCAGCGTGAGAGCTGTCGCCACGAAACACCAGCGCAGAAAAGGCTTCATTTCCCACTCCCGAAGACAACGATTGGATGAACGTCCAGTTCCCCGGCTGCAAAAAGGCATCCTGCCCGGAATAGACCCTCCGCCGAAGCGGAGGGCAATCGGCAACCTTACTCGCCCTGCTCTGCGGCCGGAGCTTCCGGCGCGTTAGCTGGCTGAGCCTGCTCAGTTGCTTCTTTAATGCTCAGACGTACGCGGCCCTGACGGTCAACTTCCAGAACCTTAACCGGTACTTCCTGACCCATCTGCAGATAATCAGTCACTTTCTCAACGCGCTTGTCAGCGATCTGAGAGATGTGAACCAGACCTTCTTTACCGCCGCCGATGGCAACGAATGCGCCAAAGTCAACGATACGGGTCACTTTACCATTGTAGATACGGCCAACTTCGATCTCAGCGGTGATCTCTTCGATACGGCGGATAGCGTGCTGAGCTTTGTCGCCGTCGGTCGCTGCGATCTTCACGGTACCGTCATCTTCGATTTCGATGGTGGTGCCGGTTTCTTCGGTCAGGGCACGGATAACAGAACCGCCTTTACCGATAACGTCTTTGATCTTGTCCGGGTTGATCTTGATGGTGTGGATACGCGGCGCGAATTCGGAGATGTCGCCGCGCGGCGCGTTAATCGCCTGTTCCATCACGCCCAGGATGTGCAGACGCGCACCTTTAGCCTGGTTCAGAGCAACCTGCATGATTTCTTTGGTGATACCTTCAATTTTGATATCCATCTGCAGCGCAGAGATACCGTCGCGAGAACCCGCAACTTTGAAGTCCATATCGCCAAGGTGGTCTTCGTCGCCCAGAATGTCGGACAGTACGACGAAGTTATCGCCTTCTTTCACCAGACCCATTGCGATACCCGCAACGGCGGCTTTCACCGGCACGCCAGCGTCCATCAGCGCCAGAGATGCGCCACAGACGGAAGCCATGGAAGAAGAACCGTTGGATTCGGTAATTTCAGATACCACGCGAACGGTGTACGGGAATTCGTCGATTGTCGGCATTACGGCCAGAACGCCGCGCTTAGCCAGACGACCGTGACCGATTTCACGACGCTTCGGAGAACCAACCATGCCAGTTTCGCCTACGGAGTACGGAGGGAAGTTGTAGTGGAACAGGAAGGAGTCCGTGCGCTCGCCCATCAGTTCGTCGATGTTCTGCGCGTCGCGTGCGGTACCCAGAGTCGCAGTAACCAGCGCCTGAGTTTCGCCACGGGTAAACAGTGCGGAACCGTGAGTACGCGGCAGTACGCCGGTACGAACGTCCAGACCACGGATCATGTCTTTTTCGCGGCCATCGATACGCGGCTCGCCTGCCAGTACGCGGCTACGAACGACGTTTTTCTCGATAGCGTGCAGGATTTCACCCAGTTCGTTGGCGTCCAGGGTTTCATCTTCGGCAACCAGCGTCGCGATGGTTTCAGATTTGATGACGTCAACCTGAGCGTAACGCTCTTGTTTGTCGGTGATACGGTAAGCATCGCTCAGGCGGGATTCAGCCAGCGCAGCAACGCGCGCGTTCAGCGCTTCGTTGACGGCTTCCGGCTGCCAGTCCCAACGCGGTTTACCGGCTTCTTTCACCAGGTCGTTGATGTTCTGAATAACAACCTGCTGCTGCTCGTGGCCAAAGACCACCGCGCCCAGCATCTGGTCTTCGCTCAGCAGTTCAGCTTCGGATTCAACCATCAGTACGGCCGCTTCGGTACCGGCAACCACCAGATCCAGTTTGCTGGACTTCAGCTCTTCCTGGGTTGGGTTCAGTACGTACTGGTCGTTGATGTAACCCACGCGAGCGGCGCCGATTGGGCCATTGAACGGAATACCGGACAGCGACAGCGCTGCGGAAGCGCCGATCATCGCGACGATATCCGGGTTAACCTGCGGGTTAACGGAAACAACGGTAGCGATAACCTGGACTTCATTAACGAAGCCTTCCGGGAACAGCGGACGAACCGGGCGGTCAATCAGACGCGCGATCAGGGTTTCGCCTTCGCTTGGACGGCCTTCACGACGGAAGAAGCCACCTGGGATTTTACCGGCAGCGTAGGTACGCTCCTGGTAGTTAACAGTCAGCGGGAAGAAGTCCTGGCCCGGCTTCGCTTTTTTCTGACCCACAACGGTAACGAATACCGCGGTGTCATCCATGCTAACCATCACAGCGGCCGTTGCCTGGCGCGCCATCATGCCGGTTTCCAGGGTTACGGTGTGCTGGCCGTACTGGAATTTACGAACGATCGGATTAAGCAAAATTCTATCCTTTTATCTAAAAATGACGCCATATCTACGATATCGCGCCTGATGACCCGATCCTCTGCATCCTCGCGACTAATGACAACCTTTACCCGCCCCTGCGGATGAAGCCTCTCATTAGCCGCGCGAACCTCTGCATGAAGATCATTAATAGCAACAATACATGAGTTTTTAATGAATTGCTGCCGCCTGGTCGAAAAAAGGGGCCGTGAGGCCCCTTTTTCTGAAACTCGCAGAATTAGCGACGCAGACCCAGACGCTCGATCAGCGAAGAGTAACGTGCAACATCTTTACGTTTCAGGTAGTCGAGCAGTTTACGACGCTGAGAAACCATGCGCAGCAGACCACGACGGCTGTGGTGATCTTTTTTGTGCTCTGCAAAGTGACCCTGCAGGTGGTTGATCTGTGCAGTCAGCAGTGCAACCTGAACTTCAGTAGAACCGCTGTCGTTTGCGCCACGACCGAACTCAGAAACGATTTGTGCTTTAGCTTCAACGCTTAGAGACATTTTCAAACTCCAAAATTATAAGTAAAGAAAGGGTGCCGATCTCTAATTCAGCAACCCCTGATGCAACGCCCGAAAATGTTAAAACACTTTAGCGGACGTTAAGCGGCGATATTCTACTCGTAGCAGGCTTTTATCGCAACAAAAGCGCTTACTGTGGGTATTCCACCACCAGACGACGAGGCGCGACGCGGCCTTCATCGTCGATTTCGCCCATACCGAGGAACTTACCGGACTCGCTTTCCATCACTCGCACCAGCCCGTTCAGCGGCGCGCCTGACTGACGAACCGGGTTACCGTTTTTAAAGTAGACCGCGGAAGTTTCCGGAATATGAACCAGCGGGTAATCCGACGCCGGGCTATCCATCGGCATCAGCAGCGGGTCAAGCAGTTGAGCGGCGGGAATATCCTCTGCCGCCGCCTGTTCGACCAGCGCCTGCAGTTGCTCCAGGGTCACCATCCGCTCGACCGGGTATTTGCTCACCGCCAGGCGACGCAGGAAAATCACGTGCGCGCCGCAGCCAAGCTTCTCGCCCAAATCATCGATAATCGTACGGATGTAGGTACCTTTCGAACAGTGGATCTCAAGCTCCAGTTCATCGCCTTCATGGCGAATAAACAGCAGCTCATAGACCGTAATCGGCCGGGCTTCACGCGGAACCTCAATGCCCTGACGAGCGTATTCGTACAGCTTTTTACCCTGATATTTCAGCGCCGAGTACATCGACGGCACCTGCTGAGTCTCGCCGCGGAAGCTATCCAGCGCCGCCGCCAGCTGTTCTTCGTTAAAGGTTAGCGGGCGTTCCTCCACCACCTGGCCATCGGCGTCGGAGGTATCCGTACGCTGACCAAGTTTGGCGATCACGCGATAACGCTTATCAGAATCCAGCAGATACTGGGAAAACTTAGTCGCTTCGCCAAGGCAGACCGGCAGCATACCGGTCGCCAGCGGATCCAGCGCGCCGGTATGGCCAGCGCGGTTGGCATTATAAATACGTTTTACTTTCTGCAGCACATCGTTGCTGGAGGCGCCCTGAGGCTTATCCAGCAGCAATACGCCGTGCACGTCGCGGCCGCGACGACGAGGACGACTCATTAGTCCTCCTTGCTGTCGTCCGGGTTCACACGACGCTCATCGTCGTGTTTCACCACGCTGGTAACCAGATTGGACATGCGCATCCCTTCGACCAGCGAGTTGTCGTAGAAGAAAGTCAGTTCCGGCACGATGCGCAGGCGCATCGCTTTGCCCAGCAGAGAGCGGATAAAACCAGACGCTTCCTGCAGCGCTTTGATGCCCGCTTTCACCGCGGCTTCATCTTTGTCGTTGAGGAAAGTGACATACACTTTGGCATAGGCCAGGTCACGGGACATTTCTACGCCGGAAACGGTGGTCATCATGCCCAGACGCGGGTCTTTGATTTCACGCTGCAGGATGATGGCAATTTCTTTTTGCATCTCCTGGGCCACGCGCTGCGGGCGACCGAATTCTTTCGCCATAATAAATTCTCCAGAATAAAGACAAAAAAGGGGCCAAAAGCCCCTTTTTAAAATTATTGCCGGGTGGCGCTTCGCTTACCCGGCCTACGCTTAGCTATCTGACGATTAATCGATGCTACGCTGGATTTCGATGATTTCGAACACTTCGATCATATCGCCAACGCGAACGTCGTTGTAGTTCTTCACGCCGATACCACATTCCATGCCGTTACGAACTTCGTTAACGTCATCTTTAAAGCGGCGCAGGGATTCCAGCTCGCCTTCATAGATAACCACGTTGTCGCGCAGTACGCGGATTGGGTTGTGACGTTTAATCGTACCTTCGGTAACCATACAGCCCGCGATGGCGCCGAATTTCGGCGATTTGAAGACATCACGCACTTCAGCCAGACCAATGATCTGCTGTTTCAGTTCCGGAGACAGCATGCCGCTCATCGCCGCTTTCACTTCGTCGATCAGGTTATAGATGACGGAGTAGTAACGCAGATCCAGGCTTTCTGACTCGATAACTTTACGTGCGGAAGCATCGGCACGAACGTTGAAGCCAACCAGAATCGCGTTGGAAGCTGCAGCCAGGGTCGCGTCGGTTTCGGTGATACCACCTACGCCGGAACCGATGATCTTCACTTTCACTTCGTCGGTAGACAGTTTCAGCAAGGAATCGGAAATCGCTTCGACAGAACCCTGCACGTCCGCTTTCAGCACGATGTTCACTTCGTGAACTTCGCCTTCGGTCATGTTAGCGAACATGTTTTCCAGTTTAGATTTCTGCTGGCGAGCCAGTTTAACTTCACGGAATTTGCCCTGACGATACAGCGCAACTTCACGCGCTTTTTTCTCGTCACGAACGACGGTAACTTCATCACCCGCAGCCGGAACGCCGGACAGACCGAGGATTTCCACCGGAATGGACGGACCCGCTTCCAGCACTTCGCGACCCAGTTCGTCACGCATCGCACGTACGCGGCCATATTCAAAGCCACACAGTACGATATCGCCCTTGTGCAGAGTACCTTCGCGAACCAGAACGGTAGCTACCGGACCACGACCTTTATCCAGGAAGGATTCGATGACCGCGCCGCTCGCCATACCGTTACGTACCGCTTTCAGTTCGAGAACTTCAGCCTGCAGCAGGATAGCGTTCAGCAGGTCGTCGATACCGGTACCGACTTTCGCCGATACTGGGATGAACTGCGCTTCGCCGCCCCACTCTTCCGGCATCACGCCGTACTGGGAGAGTTCGTTCTTCACGCGATCCATATCCGCTTCCGGCTTATCGATCTTGTTCACTGCAACCACTACCGGCACCTGCGCCGCTTTGGCGTGCTGGATAGCTTCCACAGTCTGCGGCATCACGCCGTCGTCTGCCGCCACCACCAGAACCACGATATCCGTCGCCTGCGCACCACGAGCACGCATGGAGGTAAACGCGGCGTGGCCCGGGGTGTCCAGGAAGGTGATCATGCCGTTGTCGGTTTCTACGTGGTACGCACCGATGTGCTGGGTAATACCACCCGCTTCGCCGGAGGCGACCTTAGTAGAACGAATGTAGTCCAGCAGAGAGGTTTTACCGTGGTCAACGTGACCCATGATGGTCACTACCGGTGCGCGCGGTTCTGCCGCAGCGCCGGTGTCACGGTCGCTCATTACTGCTTCTTCCAGCTCGTTTTCACGACGCAGGATAACTTTGTGGCCCATCTCTTCGGCAACCAGCTGAGCGGTTTCCTGGTCGATGACCTGGTTGATGGTCGCCATCGCGCCCAGTTTCATCATCGCTTTGATGACCTGAGAACCTTTGACCGCCATTTTGTTGGCCAGCTCGCCAACGGTGATGGTTTCGCCGATCACAACATCGCGGTTAACGGCCTGAGCCGGCTTCTGGAAGCCCTGCTGCAGAGAAGAACCTTTGCGATGTTTGCCGCCTTTACCGCCGCGAACGGCCGCACGGGCTTCTTCACGGTCAGCTTTCGATTCAGCGTGTTTGTTGCCTTTCTTCGCCGGGCGAGCAGCTTTGCTGTTACGGCCACGGCCGCGACCGCCTTCAACTTCACGATCGTTATCATCTTCAGCCTGACGCGCATGCTGAGACGTGGTTACGTGATAGTCGGTCGTTTCTTCTGGGGTTTCCGGAGTTTCACTCCAGTTTTTTTCATTTTCTTCAGCCATACGGCGTGCTTCTTCCGCTACACGGCGCGCTTCTTCTTCAAGTTTGCGGCGTGCTTCTTCTTCCGATTTGCGCTTCAGCTCCGCTGCTTCGTTCTCACGGCGGGTCTTTTCAGCCTGGGCGGTCTTGGTCATTTCGTCGGTATGTTGATTGCTCACTTTGTCTTTTTCCGCGGCTTCACGTTTCGCTTTTTCAGCGACTTCACGTTTAGCTTGTTCTGCGGCCTCACGTTCAGCTTTTAATTGCGCCTCGCGCTTAGCTGCTTCTTCAGCTTCACGACGGGCTTGCTCTTCCGCTTCACGCTGCGCCTGCTCTTCCGCGGCCAGGCGTTCAGCCTCTTGCGGATCGCGTTTCACAAAGGTGCGTTTCTTGCGGACTTCGATTTGTACCGATTTACTCTTTCCACCGGTACCTGGAATATTCAACGTGCTGCGCGTTTTACGCTGCAACGTCAGCTTGTCAGGCGCCGAGCCGTGTTCACGGTTCAGGTGCGTTAACAAGGTTTGCTTCTCTTGCGCGGTCACAGAATCATCAGCCGATTTGCGAATACCTGCATCAGCAAATTGCTGTATCAGGCGATCCACAGAGGTCTGAATTTCTGAGGCCAGCGCTTTAATAGTCACATCTGTCATGCTGTTCCTTCCTGCTACAGTTTATTACGCTTCGTCGCCGAACCAACAAATGTTGCGAGCAGCCATGATGAGTTCACCAGCTTTCTCGTCGGTCATACCTTCGATATCAGCCAGGTCATCAACGCCCTGTTCGGCGAGATCTTCCAGCGTACAAACACCACGGGCAGCCAGCTTAAACGCCAGAGCACGGTCCAAACCTTCCAGATTCAATAAATCGTCGGCAGGTTTGTTGTCTCCCAGGCTTTCTTCCTGAGCCAGCGCCAGTGTAGTCAGTGCGTTTTTCGCACGCTCACGAAGTGCTTCAACGGTCGCTTCATCAAGGCCGTCGATTTCCAGCAGTTCTTTCATCGGCACATAGGCCAGTTCTTCCAGCGAGGAGAAGCCCTCTTCAACCAGTACGGTTGCGAAATCTTCATCAATATCGAGATATTTGGTGAAGGTATCGATAGCGGCATGGGCTTCAGCCTGGTGCTTAGCCTGCAGGTCATCAACGGTCATGACGTTGAGTTCCCAGCCGCTGAGCTGCGATGCCAGGCGGACGTTCTGACCGTTACGGCCGATCGCCTGCGCCAGGTTGCCCGCTTCTACCGCGATGTCCATGGTGTGTTTATCTTCATCCACCACGATGGACGCGACGTCAGCCGGCGCCATGGCGTTAATCACGAACTGCGCCGGGTTATCATCCCACAGGACGATATCGATGCGCTCGCCGCCAAGCTCGGTAGAAACCGCCTGAACGCGCGCGCCGCGCATACCTACGCAAGCGCCAACCGGGTCGATACGCTTGTCATTGGTTTTCACGGCGATTTTCGCACGAGAACCCGGATCGCGGGCTGCGGCTTTGATTTCCAGCACTTCTTCGCCAATTTCCGGCACTTCAATGCGGAACAGTTCGACCAGCATCTCCGGTTTGGAGCGAGTCACGAACAGCTGCGCGCCGCGCGCTTCCGGACGAACGGCGTACAGCACGCCGCGAATACGGTCGCCCGGACGGAAGTTTTCACGCGGCAGCATATCTTCACGCAGGATCACGGCTTCAGCGTTGCTGCCCAGATCCAGAGTGATGTTGTCGCGGTTTACTTTTTTCACCACGCCGGTGATGATCTCACCTTCGTGCTCGCGGAACTGATCGACAACCATCGCGCGCTCAGCTTCACGTACTTTCTGTACGATAACCTGTTTAGCGGTCTGCGTGGTGATACGGTCGAAGGTGACAGATTCAATCTGATCTTCAACGTAGTCGCCGACGTTCATGCTTTCATCTTCGTAACGCGCCGCTTCCAGCGTGATCTCGCGAGTCGGTTGAGTCACCTCTTCAACCACCAGCCAGCGACGGAAGGTGTCGAAATCACCGCTTTTACGGTCGATTTCTACGCGAACGTCGATCTCTTGTTCGTATTTTTTCTTGGTCGCCGTTGCCAGAGCGCTTTCCAACGCTTCGAAAATCTTCTCGCGCGGCAGCGCTTTTTCGTTGGAAACGGCTTCAACAACAGCCAAAATTTCTTTGTTCATCGGGGCCTTTCACCTCAATCCAGACTGTTAAAAGTGGGGAACCAGGTTCGCCTTCTGGATGTTACTCAGCGCGAACACTTCATCTTTGCCTTCGACGGTTACCGTGATCATCTCACCGTCTACCGCTTTGATAATGCCCTGCCATTTACGACGGTTCTGTACCGCCATACGCAGCACCAGCGAAACTTCTTCACCGGTGAAACGTTGATAGTGTTCAGCAGTAAACATCGGACGGTCGAGACCAGGCGAAGAGACTTCCAGGTTGTAAGCGACGGTGATTGGATCTTCGACATCCATGACAGCACTGACCTGGTGGCTCACATCAGCACAATCATCAACATTGATGCCATCTTCACTATCAATATAGATGCGCAGTGTGGATGTGCGACCGCGAATAAATTCGATGCCGACCAGCTCAAAGCCAAGCGCTTCAACTGGCGCAGTGAGCATCTCTGTTAATTTTTGCTCTAATGTGGACAAACCCACCCCCAAGACATAAAAAAAGGGCGTATAGCCCAGTTATTCTGAAGTCAGATAACAAAAAACCCCGATAAATCGGGGCTTTAGATAACTGAACCCTGAGACCGCAATTGCGATCTGGAACACCTTCCAGAAGAATTCTTTCAAATCCGGCTACGAAGGACCTAGTCCTCACAGTATATTTGAAAAAGTACTTAATGGGAAAGTGGTTGCGGGGGCCGGATTTGAACCGACGACCTTCGGGTTATGAGCCCGACGAGCTACCAGGCTGCTCCACCCCGCGCCTGAAACGTGGCATATTTTACTCTTTCTGAGCAAAAGACGCAAATATTGCTGGGATTTGGTACCGAGGACGGGACATAAAATCGTGGTGAATTGTATCGATAAATCATATATTTTGTCAACATCCATTTTACACCACCCGCTTGCCGTTTATGCTGGCATTTCAGGCTTTTTTAGCAAAATCACCATCAGGCTCTTCCTGTCGCCAGCAAAAGATGATTAAATGAAAACTCACAATTAGTGCATAAAAATGCAAATTTGTTGTTGAGTCGAACTCACCACAGTCTATCTAGCAGGGTTTTATTTTATGACGACGATTCTTAAGCATCTCCCGGTTGGTCAACGTATTGGTATTGCTTTCTCCGGTGGGCTGGATACCAGCGCCGCCCTGCTGTGGATGCGTAAAAAAGGCGCGGTTCCTTATGCATATACCGCGAATCTGGGCCAGCCTGACGAAGACGACTACGAGGCCATTCCGCGTCGTGCGAAAGAGTATGGCGCAGAAGGCGCTCGTCTGATTGATTGCCGTAAACAACTGGTGGCGGAAGGCATCGCAGCGATTCAGTGCGGCGCATTCCATAACACCACCGGCGGCTTAACCTATTTCAACACCACGCCGCTGGGCCGAGCCGTGACCGGCACCATGCTGGTTGCCGCAATGAAAGAAGATGGCGTCAACATCTGGGGCGACGGTAGCACCTATAAAGGCAACGATATCGAGCGTTTTTATCGCTACGGCCTGCTGACCAATGCGGAACTGCAGATCTACAAGCCGTGGCTGGATAGCGATTTCATTGATGAACTGGGCGGCCGTCATGAAATGTCCGAGTTTATGATAGCCTGCGGATTCGACTACAAAATGTCTGTCGAGAAAGCCTATTCCACCGATTCCAACATGCTGGGCGCGACGCACGAAGCAAAAGATCTCGAATTCCTTAATTCCAGCGTGAAAATCGTCAACCCGATTATGGGTGTGAAGTTCTGGGATGAAAGCGTAAAAATCGCCGCTGAAGAAGTGACCGTGCGTTTTGAACAGGGTCATCCGGTTGCGCTGAATGGTAAAACGTTCAGCGATGACGTCGAACTGATGCTGGAAGCTAACCGCATCGGCGGTCGCCACGGTCTGGGCATGAGCGATCAGATTGAAAACCGCATCATCGAAGCGAAAAGCCGCGGCATCTATGAAGCACCGGGGATGGCACTGCTGCATATCGCCTACGAGCGCCTGCTGACTGGTATCCACAACGAAGATACCATTGAGCAATATCATGCTCATGGCCGTCAGTTGGGTCGCCTGCTCTATCAGGGTCGCTGGTTCGATTCCCAGGCGCTGATGCTGCGCGATTCGCTGCAGCGTTGGGTCGCCAGTCAGATCACCGGCGAAGTGACTCTGGAACTGCGTCGCGGCAACGACTACTCAATCCTGAATACCGTTTCAGACAACCTGACCTATAAAGCAGAGCGTCTGACTATGGAAAAAGGCGATTCCATGTTTACCGCTGAAGATCGTATCGGCCAGCTGACCATGCGCAACCTGGACATTACCGATACCCGTGAGAAGCTATTCGGCTATGCCCAATCCGGGCTACTCAGCGCGTCTTCCGCCACCGGTCTGCCACAGGTTGAAAACCTGGAAAATCGCGATAAATAAACCGCGAAGCCAAACTCTCCAGCCGGCGCTAACCCGCCGGCTTTTTTATTTCCGCAATAAATCCTAAATAACAACTCTGCTTTATCGTTATAGTTTATGACATCACTATTTTTAATAATCACCATCTATAATTTATCGAATACCTGTACTCTTATACCGAGAGGATCGCAATGAATATTAAACCTCCCGTTCGGCCGCAAGACGCGATCAATCGTCTGATGTCGTTGCTGGAACCGCATGCCACGCCAATAAATATGGTCGCAAGGAAAAGGCTTAGCTGGGAATATAAAGGCAAAATCCAGCTCTATCTGTTTAAGAAAGGTGAGCTCTCCATTTTTCGCTCATCGGACAGATTACTTATGGTCACCGTCTATGAGCCGCACCTGTTTGGCGTAGCCGAAATGCTGCAGCCCAGCCGTAGCCATGGCCTTCGTGCGGAAGTCGATACGGAGATCCTGCGGATTGACAGCGATAAAGCCATGCAACTCTTCAGTGAGCATAACATGTGGGAAGAGGTCACCCGGCTGCTGGCTTACCACACCTCTTATTTGGTGTATCGCGACGATTTAGTATTACAACAGCGGACTTATTCGGTCATTCGTAATCATTTAATGGAAATGTTACTGCTTCCTGAAGAGACCCGCTCGCGGGTATCCATGCTGGAATATATTCAGGACCGCACACACTTGTCGCGCAGCAGTATTCTGAATGTGTTATCAGCGTTGAAAAAGGGCGGCTATATCGAGTTTGCCCGCGGTGGTTATTTACAGAGTATCACCTCCCTGCCTGAGAAGTTTTAGTCCCCGCTTGACCAGCAACTTATCGCCCTCGGCCATTGTTTAAAATTAAACATATAAACGGTAACGGCGGGCGATAAATGCTTCTATTCTGCACATAACTATTAAACCAGAAACCCGTTAATTTTGCCCGAGCGCTCGTATCGGGCATTTTTTTACCCGAAGGAATATGAATAATGAGCATGTTCAGATTGAAATCCATCCTGCTTATCGCGGCCCTGAGCGCCAGCAGCGCCGCCTTCGCTTCCGTTAATCTTCACGGTGAAGCCGGTTCAGAATTCACCAACTTATCAGCCAGCTTTAACCCGCAGGCTCCCGGAATGACCTTTAACGGTAACTGGGCGCATAGCGATAACGATGGCGATACGGTGGGATTGGGCATGGGCTATAACTTTGATCTCGGTCCGTTCCTGCTGACGGCTGGCGGTAAAGCGGTATATCTGAATCCGAACGATGGCGATGAAGGCTATGCGATTGCCCTCGGCGGCGGTGCTCAACTACCGCTTGGCGATTTCTTTACCTTGTTCGGTGAGGCTTATTATTCCCCGGATTCCATGTCCAGCGGCGTTGATGAATATCTCGAAGCCAATGCCGGCTTACGCGTCAATATCATCAAATCCATGAGCATCGAAGCGGGCTATCGCTATATCGATATGGCGGGTAAACATGACCACCGCGATAACGTTCTGGCGGATGGCGCCTATGCGGGTTTCAATTTCCGTTTCTAAGCGCGGCAAACGGGATTGCCTGCCGGCAATCCCTCTTTTTATGCAAGAGATGGTATGGTTTTCAGCAGTTTATTAATTTCCTGCAAGCCCGCAATATTGTTCTCTTTACGGTAGACGTCGTTCATCGAAGCCATTTGTTCAAGTTTGGTTAACGCCCCGTAAACCTGATACGCCTCGCTATCTTTATCAAAGACATCCCGTTTATCTACATCCTGTAAATAGTTGCTTTTGAGCGACTGGCTTAACTTGCTGATAAGCAGGCTGTTATCCTGAAAATAGTTAACGACCGTTGATGATTCCGGCGCGGCCGCGGAATTATTTATAACCGGCACCTGCAGGGTATTCAACGTGTCTACTGTTTCTGGCGACGAATGACTGCTGCATCCGGCCAGGCCCAATACACCGGCAATGATAACTACTTTTAAAGTACGCATGGCGTCACTGAACCTCGTCAAAATTGATGAGGGCGACTTTAGCGATTTCTCGGGGATCAAAACCAGCGGAGTGTTGTTTATAAATAAACAACGCATAGAGGGAACAAAAACAAAAAAAGACGCTTTTCAGCGTCTTTTCTCTGGAATATTGGTACCGAGGATGGGACTCGAACCCACAAGCCCGTTAGGGCACTACCACCTCAAGGTAGCGTGTCTACCAATTCCACCACCTCGGTACAGAATACTTAGTGCGGGATATCGCTGGCCGGCTGAGCCGGTGCGGTTGGCTGAGTCTGCTCAGACTTCGGCGCACTCAGATTATCCCACTCGCTTCCTTTATTGGTCTTGTTGCTGTTGATATTACCCAGCGCCAGACTGATGATGAAGAACAGCGCGGCCAGAATGCCGGTCATACGGGTCATGAAGTTACCAGAACCGCTAGAACCAAACAACGTGCCGGAAGCGCCTGCTCCGAAGGAGGCTCCCATGTCAGCGCCTTTACCTTGCTGCAGCATGATCAGGCCAACAAGGGCAATCGCTACAATAAGGAAAATTACTAAAAGAGCTTCGTACATAATCAACCTGTTCCTTGCGGATTCGCCGCATACCAAGTGCTTCACCAATAAAGCGGGACGTTTTAATATTTCCCACTGAAGCGGGTGTGAATACTAACCAAAGCGAATAACCTTCGCAAGGGCAATTTTGGCGTATTGTATCAACTGCGGAAAAAAACAGCAAAAAGCGTTTTTATATGCTTAAAAAGGCAGCAAGAGCCGCCTTTTTAATCACTTAGCTGCGATAGTTATACGCTTTTAACCGCATCGGCGATACGGTGGGCAAATTCCTTCACCTGCGCTTCATGCTCGCCTTCAACCATCACGCGGATCAGCGGTTCAGTACCGGATTTACGCAGCAGCACGCGCCCACGATTCCCCAGCGCAGCTTCTACTTCGGCAGTGACCGCTTTTACGCTGTCATGTTCCAGCGGGTTGCCGCTGCCTTCGGTAAAGCGTACGTTGACCAGAATCTGCGGGAACATTTTCATACCGCTGCACAGATCGTGCAGGCTCATATGATTACGCACCATCGCCGCCACCACCTGCAGGCTGGCGACAATGCCATCGCCGGTGGTGGTTTTGTCGAGCAGAATCACGTGACCGGAGTTTTCCGCGCCGATACGCCAGCCTTTTTCCTGAAGTTTTTCCAGCACGTAACGGTCACCCACTTTCGCGCGGGTAAACGGAATGCCAAGCTGCTTCAGCGCCAGCTCAAGCCCCATGTTGCTCATCAGCGTGCCGACTGCGCCGCCGCGCAGCTGGCCCTGGCGCAGGCCTTCACGGGCGATAATATAGAGGATCTGATCGCCATCGACTTTGTTGCCTTCATGGTCAACCATAATGACGCGATCGCCATCACCGTCATAGGCAATACCCAGATCGGCTTTTTCCGCCAGCACGCGAGCCTGCAGCGCGCGTACGTCGGTTGCGCCGACCTCTTCGTTAATGTTCAGCCCATCAGGTTCACAGCCCATCGCGATAACCTGCGCGCCCAATTCGCGGAATACATTTGGCGCAATGTGGTAAGTCGCGCCGTGGGCGCAATCCACCACCACCTTCAGCGAGCCGAGGCTCAGCTCATTCGGGAAGGTGCCTTTGCAAAACTCAATATAGCGGCCGGCGGCGTCGACGATACGGCTGGCTTTCCCAAGCTCAGCGGAATCAACGCAGGTCAGCTCTTTTTCCATCTCTGCTTCAATCGCTTCTTCGACGTCATCCGGAAGCTTAGTGCCTTCGATAGAGAAGAATTTAATACCGTTGTCATAGAAAGGGTTATGAGAGGCAGAGATGACGATTCCCGCTTCAGCGCGGAAGGCGCGGGTCAGATAGGCGATTGCCGGCGTCGGCATAGGGCCGGTAAACGAAGCGGACAAGCCCGCAGCCGCCAGGCCAGCTTCCAGCGCGGATTCCAGCATATAGCCAGAAATTCGCGTGTCTTTACCGATAATAATTTTACGTGAGCCATGGCGCGCCAGCACTTTACCTGCCGCCCAACCCAGCTTCAGCACGAACTCAGGCGTAATAGGTGCGTCGCCAACGCGGCCACGAATACCATCGGTGCCAAAATATTTGCGGTTACTCATAACGTTTATTTTCCTTAGCGGCCAGGGTGGCTTCCACCACGCGCAGCGCTTCTACCGTTTCTTTGACATCATGGACGCGAATTATCTGCGCGCCCTGCATTGCAGCAATGACTGCGCAGGACAAGCTGCCGCTCAGCCGTTCCGACGGCCCCACGTTCAACAGCTGACCCACCATCGACTTACGC
Organism: Klebsiella sp. JN_Kp121; assembly: GCF_040062145.1. Classification (NCBI taxonomy): domain Bacteria; kingdom Pseudomonadati; phylum Pseudomonadota; class Gammaproteobacteria; order Enterobacterales; family Enterobacteriaceae; genus Klebsiella; species Klebsiella sp. JN_Kp121. The sequence goes on along the minus strand of NZ_JBEAHX010000034.1, from coordinate 87,409 downwards.
GACATCCCCACCAGCAGCGGGAGGCCAAAATGATGGAACTCCCCAAGTCGGGCAAGCAGTTCATAGTTATGGGAAAGATTTTTACCGAATCCGAATCCCGGGTCGAGCAACAATTTTTCTTTTGCGATCCCCGCCTGTTCGCAGCGCACAATGTGTTCAGCAAAAAAACGGTCAACCTCGGCAAAAACATCTTCGTACTTCGGCGCTTCCTGCATCGTTTTCGGCTGCCCCTGCATATGCATCAGGCACACCGGTAGCCCGGTTTGCGCGGCGGCCTGCAGGGCGCCGGGCTCGGTTAATGAGCGAATATCGTTAATGATATGCGCGCCAGCGCGCGCGGATTCGCGGATTACCTCGGCTTTCGAGGTATCAACCGAGATCCAAACTTCAAAACGCTGTGCAATCGCTTCTACCACCGGGATCACCCGCGCCAGCTCTTCCTCGACGCTGACATCCGCCGCCCCAGGACGGGTTGATTCACCACCGATATCAATAATAGTCGCCCCGGCGTTAATCATCAGATTGGCGTGCTTAACCGCCTCTATCAACGAATTATGACTGCCGCCATCGGAGAAGGAATCTGGCGTGACGTTAAGGATCCCCATCACATGCGGATGGGAGAGATCGAGCGTTGACCCCTGGGCGTGTAATTGCATGTTTTCTTTCCGCTATGGTTTTGTACAGTTGTAGTACGGACAGGGCTCGGCCCGCACCATCTTAGAGATTCTGGCGGTGACATCATTCAATTCCTCAACAGGATAATGAAGCCCCGGCGTTTAAATATTCAAAAAATGAATATTATCAGACAGACGGCGCATCCGCGCGTGTTGAAGCCGCCACCATCCCGAAAACATTTTACGCGATGGACGATAGCACGCCATCGTCATAGCTATGTTCCGAAAGAGGATCTCATAGCCAACCGCTGCAAACGGACGCATAAAAACAAAAGGGCCGCAGCGGATTAGGCTGCGGCCCTTATTAGTCAGAGCGCTTTAGCAAAGCGTGGAGACTTATTTGTCGCCCAGCTGTTCCGACATGGTATTGCCCGGGTTAGGCGTACGCGGCTCATCAACCGGACGCGGCGCCGTCGGGGTGCCATTGTTGCCTGAGTTGTTAGAAGAACCTGGTTCTTCCCAACCCGCCGGCGGACGAACATCGCGACGAGCCATCAGGTCGTCAATCTGCGGCGCATCGATGGTCTCATATTTCATGAGCGCATCTTTCATCGCGTGCAGAATATCCATGTTGTCGTTCAGCAGTTGGCGAGCACGACCGTAGTTACGCTCAATCAGTGATTTCACTTCCTGGTCGATAATACGCGCAGTTTCATCAGACATATGCTTCGCTTTCGCGACGCTACGGCCGAGGAACACTTCGCCCTCTTCTTCGGCATACAGCAGCGGGCCGAGTTTGTCGGAGAAGCCCCACTGGGTGACCATGTTACGCGCCAGGTTAGTCGCAACTTTAATATCGTTGGACGCGCCGGTAGAAACATGTTCAGCACCGTAGATAATCTCTTCCGCCAGACGACCGCCGTACAGAGTGGAGATCTGACTTTCCAGTTTCTGACGGCTGGCGCTGATAGCATCGCCTTCCGGCAGGAAGAAGGTCACACCCAGCGCACGGCCGCGCGGGATAATCGTCACTTTGTGTACCGGATCGTGTTCCGGAACCAGACGACCGATAATCGCGTGGCCCGCTTCGTGGTACGCGGTCGATTCTTTCTGCGCTTCCGTCATCACCATGGAGCGACGTTCCGCACCCATCATGATTTTGTCTTTCGCTTTTTCGAACTCAACCATCGAAACGACGCGTTTGTTACCACGGGCAGCAAACAGGGCAGCTTCGTTCACCAGGTTCGCGAGGTCAGCACCGGAGAAGCCAGGAGTACCACGGGCAATGATTGCCGCATCGATATCCGGCGCCAGCGGTACGCGACGCATATGAACTTTCAGGATCTGCTCACGACCACGAACATCCGGCAGACCAACGACAACCTGACGGTCGAAGCGGCCTGGACGCAGCAATGCCGGGTCCAGAACGTCCGGACGGTTAGTCGCGGCGATAACGATGATACCTTCGTTACCTTCGAAACCATCCATCTCAACCAGCATCTGGTTCAGGGTCTGCTCACGCTCATCGTGACCGCCGCCAAGACCGGCGCCACGCTGGCGACCGACGGCGTCGATTTCATCGATAAAGATGATGCAAGGCGCTGCTTTCTTAGCTTGTTCGAACATGTCGCGTACACGAGACGCGCCGACACCGACGAACATTTCTACGAAGTCAGAACCGGAAATAGTAAAGAACGGCACTTTTGCTTCGCCGGCGATAGCTTTCGCCAGCAGCGTTTTACCGGTACCCGGAGGGCCGACCATCAGGACGCCTTTCGGGATTTTACCGCCCAGCTTCTGGAAACGGCTCGGTTCGCGCAGATATTCAACCAGCTCGCCCACTTCCTCTTTCGCTTCGTCGCAACCGGCAACGTCAGCAAAGGTGGTTTTGATCTGGTCTTCGGTCAGCATTCGGGCCTTGCTCTTGCCGAAGGACATCGCGCCCTTTCCGCCGCCGCCCTGCATCTGACGCATAAAGAATATCCAGACGCCGATCAGTAGCAGCATCGGGAACCAGGAAATGAAGATGGAAGCCAGCAGGCTCGGTTCTTCCGGCGGTTCGCCAACCACTTTGACGTTTTTAGTCAACAGGTTGTCGAGCAGCTTCGGATCGTTAACCGGAATGTAAGTCGTGTAACGGTTACTATCTTTCTTGGTAACGTTGATCTCACGTCCGTTGATACGCGCTTCGCGAACCTGGTCCTGATTGACCTCTTGCAGGAAGGTAGAATAATCCACCTTGCGGCCATTCGACTCGCTGGGCCCAAAGCTCTGGAATACTGACATCAGCACAACGGCAATGACCAGCCAGAGTATTAGGTTTTTCGCCATGTCACTCAAGGGATTAACCTCTTATTACAACTGTGTTAAAAACAGCGTCAGGATACTCTATATCCAGCGTCTTTCAAACTTTCGTTTGAAATCTACCGGTTATGGTTTACGCCCGGTCGCTACAATATACACTTCACGCGAACGAGCGCGGGAAGAGTCCGGCTTACGAACTTTGACCTTCGTAAACAGGGAGCGAATTTCTCTAAGATACTCATCGAAGCCTTCGCCCTGGAACACCTTCACTACAAAACTACCACCTGGCGCTAATACATCACGAGACATTTCAAGCGCCAGTTCTACCAGATACATGGCCCGGGGAATATCCACCGCCGGTGTTCCGCACATATTCGGCGCCATATCGGACATGACAACTTGTACTTTACTGTCGCCTACTCGCTCAAGTAACGCTTTCAGGACTAATTCATCACGAAAATCGCCCTGAAGGAAGTCCACACCGACGATTGGATCCATTGGTAAAAGATCGCAAGCGATGATGCGGCCGCTGTTTCCGATCTGCGTAACCGCGTACTGCGACCAGCCACCGGGAGCAGCGCCGAGATCGACTATCGTCATTCCCGGCTTAAAAATCTTGTCACTTTGCTGTATTTCATCAAGTTTAAACCAGGCACGGGAACGTAACCCCTTTTTCTGTGCCTGTTGAACATATTTATCGCTAAAGTGTTCCTGAAGCCAGCGGCTTGAGCTGGCAGAACGCTTTTTACCTGTCATTTAACATTCCCATTCGGGTTCATCGTACTTTACTGCGTAAAAATCGACGCGGTAGTTTGGCGATATATGGGAGATGGCGGTAGAATGACCCGTTTTCAATCCCAACGTAAGCAAAAAAATACGATGAATCTGAGTACTAAACAAAAACAGCACCTGAAAGGTCTGGCACATCCGCTCAAGCCGGTAGTTATGCTTGGCAATAATGGTTTGACCGAAGGGGTACTGGCCGAGATCGAACAAGCGTTAGGGCACCATGAGCTCATCAAGGTGAAGATCGCCTCAGAAGATCGCGAAACTAAAGCCTTGATCGTGGAAGCCATCGTGCGTGAAACCGGTGCCTGTAACGTACAGGTCATCGGTAAAACGCTGGTTCTGTACCGCCCAACGCCAGAGCGTAAAATCTCGCTGCCACGCTAAGAATATCCTGAATCCCGACACAACATTGTGGAAAACGAGGGATTTCTGTGGCCAGGCGAGCAAAATGCCATGCTCCTGACGTTGATAAAAGGCCGCTATGCGGCCTTTTTCCTTTCTTTACAATCTATAAACATCGTAGCGGGAAATACGCCTTACAGGTATTCAACCTTGATAATTTCGTATTCCACTTCACCACCCGGGGTACGGATAGTGACGACGTCATCCTGCTCTTTGCCGATCAGGCCGCGGGCGATCGGTGAATTCACAGAGATGAGATTCTGTTTAAAATCAGCTTCATCATCGCCCACGATGCGGTAAGTCTGCTCTTCGTCGTTATCCAGGTTCAGCACGCTGACCGTGGCGCCAAAAATCACGCGGCCATTATTCGGCATCTTAGTGATATCGATAACCTGCGCGTTCGACAGTTTTGCTTCGATATCCTTGATACGACCTTCGCAGAAGCCCTGCTGTTCGCGGGCCGCGTGGTATTCCGCGTTCTCTTTCAGATCGCCGTGCTCACGCGCTTCAGCGATAGCAGCAATAATTTCTGGACGACGTACGGACTTCAGGAAATCCAGTTCTTCGCGCAGTTTTTCTGCGCCACGTAAGGTCATCGGAATAGCTTGCATTTGTTATACCTCTTTATCATTCCTTCATGGAACGGACGGAGTCGTTCCGCCATCGGTCACGTCTTAGCCATGGCCGAAGCAAAAAGAAAACCGACCCGGGAAACACTCCCCAGGTCAGCAGCAATTTTCAATTTGATACGCATTTTACCCTGAAGTTCACTATGGGTCATCGTTTACTTTACAGGGTGATGCACCGTAGTATGACGGCTTGGTTTCAGGTTGTTAGCGCGAGATTATGCGATTTCCCAGATTTATCATCGGATTGACTGCCGGTATAGCGCTTAGCGCTCAGGCCGCGAATATTGACGAGTACATCAGCCAGCTTCCTGCCGGCGCGAACCTTGCCTTTATGGCACAGAAGGTTGGCTCCCCGACGCCGGAGATAGACTTTCACAGCCAGCAGATGGCGCTGCCTGCCAGTACCCAGAAGGTGATCACCGCGCTGGCCGCGTTGCTGCAGTTGGGGCCGGATTTCCGCTTCACCACGACGCTGGAAACCAAAGGCTCCCTTGACGGCGGTGTGCTGAAAGGCGACCTGATTGCCCGCTTCGGCGGCGATCCGACGCTAAAGCGTCAGGATATCCGCAACATGGTGGCGTCGCTGAAAAAAGCCGGCGTGCAGCGTATTGAAGGCAATGTGCTTATCGATACCTCGGTTTTCGCCAGCCACGATAAGGCTCCCGGCTGGCCATGGAACGATATGACGCAGTGCTTCAGCGCCCCGCCAGCGGCGGCGATCGTTGATCGCAACTGTTTCTCCGTCTCGCTCTATAGCGCACAGAAAGCGGGCGATTTGGCCTTCATCCGCGTGGCGTCTTACTATCCGGTCACCATGTTCAGCCAGGTGCGGACGCTGGCGCGCGGCTCTGCAGAAGCGCAGTACTGCGAGCTGGACGTTGTGCCGGGCGATCTCAACCGCTATACCCTTACCGGCTGCCTGCCGCAGCGCAGCGAGCCGCTGCCGCTGGCGTTCGCTATTCAGGATGGCGCAGGCTATGCAGGCGCGATCCTGAAAGCCGAACTCGCCGATGCGGGGATCACTTACAGCGGTACTCTTCTGCGCCAGACGCTGGTCAACGATCCGGGTACCGTGCTGGCGACGACTCAATCGGCGCCGTTGCACGATCTTCTGCGCATCATGTTGAAGAAATCCGACAACATGATTGCTGATACGGTGTTCCGTACTATCGGCCACGCGCGAATGGGCGTACCGGGAACCTGGCGCGCCGGCTCCGACGCGGTACGGCAAATCCTACGCCAGCAGGCGGGTATTGACCTCGGTAACACGATTATCGCCGATGGCTCAGGCCTGTCCCGGCACAACCTGATCGCGCCGGCAACCATGATGCAGGTATTGCAGTACATCGCTCAGCACGACAATGAACTCAACTTTATCTCGATGTTGCCGCTTGCCGGGCACGATGGTTCGCTGCAGTATCGTGCCGGTCTTCATCAGGCGGGCGTTGACGGTAAGGTTTCGGCGAAGACCGGTTCGCTGCAGGGGGTATATAACCTGGCAGGTTTCATTACCACCGCCAGCGGCCAAAAGATGGCCTTCGTACAGTACCTCTCCGGCTATGCGGTGCCGCCGGGCGACCAGCGCAACCGTCGCATACCATTGGTACGCTTCGAAAGTCGACTGTATAAAGATTTGTACCAGAACAACTAAAACAAAAGGGCCGCATTGGATGATGCGGCCCTTTTTACTCAGGATTAACGTTTGTAGATGAATTCGACGCCTTCTTCGTCGTCTTCGTCCCAGTCGTCATCCCAGTCTTCGTCATCTTCTTCCAGTTCGGCTTCTTCAAGCTGCTGACGGTGATAGTCGTCCCACATGAACTCGACTTTCTCCGGCTTCTGCTCTTCTTCCGCCTGCACGATTGGGTTTTCGATGATAAAGGTCATCACGTCCCAGCACAGCTCTTTAACGCCCTGCTGGCTGGCCGCGGAGATCAGGTAGAACTTGTCTTCCCAACCCAGCGCTTCGGCGATGGCCTTCGCTTTGGCTTCAGCCTCCGCTTTGTCCATCAGGTCAATCTTGTTGAAGACCAACCAGCGCGGTTTAGAGGCCAGCTTCTCGCTGTATTTCTCCAGTTCGCCGATGATAATGCGCGCATTCTCAACCGGATCGGAACCGTCGATAGGCTCGATGTCGATAAGGTGCAGCAGCACGCGGCAGCGCTCGAGGTGCTTAAGGAAGCGAATACCAAGGCCAGCGCCTTCCGCCGCGCCTTCAATCAGCCCCGGAATATCGGCGACCACAAAGCTCTTCTCGTTATCCATACGCACCACGCCCAGGCTCGGCACCAGGGTGGTAAATGGATAGTCGGCCACTTTCGGCTTCGCCGCGGAGACCGCGCGAATGAAGGTGGATTTACCGGCATTCGGCATCCCCAGCATCCCCACGTCTGCCAGCAGCATCAGTTCGAGCTGCAGATCGCGCTTATCGCCCGGCGTACCCATGGTTTTCTGACGCGGGGTACGGTTAACGGATGATTTGAAGCGTGTGTTGCCAAGACCGTGCCAGCCGCCTTTCGCGACCATTAAACGCTGACCGTGCTTGGTCATATCGCCCATGGTCTCGCCGGTTCCCTGGTCGATGACACGGGTCCCTACAGGCACTTTCACCGTGACATCTTTACCGCGTTTACCGGTGCAGTCGCGGCTCTGACCGTTCTGTCCGCGTTCTGCGCGGAAAGATTTTTCGAATCGATAGTCGATCAGGGTGTTGAGGTTCTCGTCAGCTTCCAGCCAAACGTCGCCGCCGTCACCGCCATCGCCGCCGTCCGGGCCGCCTCGCGGAATATATTTTTCGCGGCGGAAGCTAACGCAACCATTGCCGCCGTCACCTGCTACGACCAGGATCGTTGCTTCATCTACAAACTTCATTTTACTCTCCGTAAATCATTCGCCTGAGCGGGGCAGCGGTACAACCGCTTCTCGCTTGCGCCAGCGTCCCCAAAGACGATGGCCAATGGCGGAATACATCGCGCCCGCAACCACGACAAACGCACCGAGATAACCAATCAGGTTTAACATCGGTCTGGCGAAAACATCGGGCCAGGCCATTGATAATAAATCAGAAAACAGTAGCGTAAACAGTGGCGTTAAGGTAATTAACGCGCTGACCTGCGCCGCCTGCCAGCGCGCCATGGCTTCCGCCAGCGCCCCGTAGCCGACCAGGGTATTCAGCCCGCAAAAAATCAGGCAAGCCAGTTGCCAGTCGCTCAGTTGGGATATCACCCCCGGTTTAGCGAGTGGCAGTAACGCAATAGTACATAAAGTGTACAGCAAAAATAGTATCTGCTGTGATGCCAGGCGCCGCAATAACACCTTTTGCGCGACCCCGTAGCTTACCCACACCGTTGCCGCTGCGACACCAAAAATTACCCCCCACGTGTAGTCCGTGAGACGGGTAAAGATTTCAATCAGGCTGGTGTTGAAAAACATCACCAGCCCGCTGAGCAACATCAGCGCCCCCACAACCTGGGTACCGCGCATGCGCTCTTTCAGAATCACAACGCTTGCCACCATCATGCCGACCGGCGATAGCTGGCCGATGACCTGGGAGGCCGTTGGACTGAGATATTGCAGGGAAGAGCTGAACAGAATGAAGTTACCGAATAGGCCGCCGGTAGCAATCGCTAATAAAACCAACCAGCGCGGCTTGCGAAAAATTCGCAGCGGCGGCAGTTTGCCTTTGATGGCGAGGATCGCGCCAAGACCAATACTGGCCATCAAAAAGCGATAAAAGACCACCGTTGGCGGCTCCATCACTTCAAGAACCTGCTTCATTGCAATTGGCAGTGCTCCCCAACACATCGCGGTGGTTAGCGCCAAAAGAATGCCAATGCCGGCCTGCTGCTTCATGATGCCCGTTTTCCCTGCAGAAATTTTTCCGGGATTCTAATGTAAAAAGCCCCGCAACGTGTTGCGGGGCTTTCATCCGTCACCAGGACGCGAAAAACTTATTCAGCAACGATGCTGATGAATTTACGGTTTTTCGGGCCTTTAACTTCGAACTTGACTTTACCGTCAGTCAAAGCGAACAGAGTGTGGTCACGGCCGCAACCAACGTTGGTGCCAGCGTGGAATTTAGTACCACGTTGACGAACGATGATGCTACCTGCCAGAACTGCTTCACCGCCGAAACGTTTTACGCCCAGACGTTTAGCTTCTGAATCGCGACCGTTACGAGTCGAGCCGCCAGCCTTTTTATGTGCCATTTAAATCTACTCCCTCAAGTCTTAGGCGCTGATGCCAGTGATTTTCACATCAGTGAACCACTGACGGTGGCCTGCTTGCTTACGATAGTGTTTACGACGACGAAACTTAACGATTTTAACTTTCTCGCCACGACCGTGAGCAACAACTTCAGCTTTGATTACGCCGCCCTCAACGAAAGGAACGCCGATCTTGATTTCTTCACCGTTTGCGATCATCAGAACTTCAGCGAACTCAACAGCTTCGCCAGTTGCGATGTCCAGCTTTTCCAGGCGAACGGTCTGACCTTCGCTTACTCGGTGTTGTTTACCACCACTTTGGAAAACCGCGTACATATAAAACTCCGCTTCCGCGCACCTCTTCGTGTGATTCAGAGTGCGCTATAAATATTCACAATAGGGCGCGAATATTACGCAAAACGCGACCCTTTGACAAGAGCGATCATCGATCAACGCAGAAAAAAAACACAACTTTCACGCTAACGTTTATCTGCGCTGATTTTTCAGTACAATCATATCTTCTTTTAATTCTATCTTAATCCTTCTGTGATCCCACCTGGATTCGCGGTAACAGGACATTTGGCCCGGCTTTTGCGATGAATTTAGAAAAAATCAATGAGTTAACCGCGCAGGATATGGCGGGTGTCAATGCGGCAATCCTTGAGCAGCTCAACTCAGATGTTCAGCTTATCAATCAGTTAGGCTACTACATCGTCAGCGGAGGCGGAAAACGTATTCGTCCGATGATCGCCGTGCTTGCAGCTCGCGCGGTCGGCTATCAGGGGAATGCGCACGTCAACATCGCCGCACTGATCGAATTTATTCATACCGCGACCCTACTGCATGACGACGTCGTCGACGAGTCCGATATGCGCCGCGGCAAGGCGACGGCCAATGCCGCGTTCGGTAACGCCGCCAGCGTACTGGTGGGCGACTTTATCTACACCCGCGCCTTCCAGATGATGACCCGTCTCGGTTCGCTGAAGGTGCTGGAGGTGATGTCGGAAGCCGTAAACGTCATTGCCGAAGGCGAAGTCCTGCAGTTGATGAACGTCAACGACCCGGATATCACGGAAGAAAACTATATGCGGGTCATCTACAGTAAGACCGCCCGTCTGTTTGAAGCCGCTTCGCAGTGTTCCGGCATCCTGGCTGGTTGCAGCGCCGAAGAAGAACAGGCGCTGCAGGATTATGGCCGTTACCTCGGCACCGCGTTCCAGCTGATTGACGATCTGCTGGATTACAGTTCCGATGGCGAGCGCCTTGGCAAAAACGTCGGTGATGACCTGAACGAAGGCAAACCTACGCTGCCTCTGCTACACGCTATGCATCACGGTACCCCGGATCAGGCGGCAATGATTCGCGGCGCTATCGAGCAGGGTAACGGGCGTCATCTGCTTGACGCGGTACTTGAAACCATGGCGGCCTGCGGTTCGCTGGAGTGGACGCAGAAACGTGCGGAAGAGGAAGCCGATAAAGCTATCGCCGCACTGCAGGTTCTGCCGGATACGCCATGGCGCGATGCCCTCATCGGCCTTGCGCATATCGCCGTTCAGCGCGACCACTAATCCCCTCCTCTCTCCCGTGCTCACCGCGCGGGAGAGTTCCAATAAAATCCAATATTCTTCAAATAACGCCAGAAACCTTAATATATTCTGAATGTACAAGAACAATACGGGAACTTGTTAAAACCATATAAGAACCAGGGTATAGTATTTCGGCCGTCCGTATTGACGCGCAGACAGTTATCACCGGGAGAATTTATGGATAAGTTCATCGACTGGCATTCAGCGGATATTATTGCCGGCCTTCGCAAAAAGGGGACGTCCCTCGCAGCTGAGTCGCGACGTCACGGATTAAGCTCTTCTACGCTTGCCAACGCGCTAACCCGTCCGTGGCCTAAAGGCGAATTGATTATTGCGAACGCGCTGGGAACCGATCCGTGGGTTATCTGGCCATCGCGTTACCACGACCCCATTACCCATCAGTTCATCGACAGAACGCAGATGATGCGTCAGAAGAGACATAAGACCTAACGTGAGGGAGAGATCGATAACAGCCCCCGGACGGACGTCAGAGGGCTGCTACCGCAGCAGAATTACTCGCCTTTGACGCGTTCGATATTCGCGCCCAGAGCCTGCAGTTTATCTTCGATGCGCTCATAGCCGCGATCGATATGATAGATACGGTCGACGATGGTCGTCCCTTCCGCAATACAACCCGCCAGCACCAGGCTTGCAGATGCACGCAGGTCGGTCGCCATGACCTGTGCGCCGGACAGCTTCGCGACACCATGGCAAATCGCGGTATTACTTTCGATTTCCGCGTGCGCGCCCATACGGATCAGTTCCGGAATGTGCATAAAGCGGTTCTCGAAGATGGTTTCAGTGATAACGCCCGTTCCTTCAGCCACCAGGTTCAGCAAGGTGAACTGCGCCTGCATGTCGGTTGGGAACCCCGGGTGCGGCGCGGTACGCACGTTGACCGCTTTCGGACGGTTGCCGTGCATATCGAGGCTAATCCAGTCTTCACCGACTTCGATGTCCGCGCCAGCCTCACGCAGCTTAGCCAGTACCGCATCCAGGGTATCAGGCTGCGCATGACGGCACATAATTTTACCGCCGGAGATCGCCGCAGCGACCAGGAAGGTACCGGTTTCGATACGGTCCGGCAGCACGCGATAAACGCCGCCGCCCAGGCGCGCAACGCCCTCAATGGTGATACGGTCAGAACCCTGACCCGTAATCTTCGCGCCCAGCGCGTTAAGGAAGTTAGCGGTATCGACGATTTCCGGCTCGCGCGCGGCGTTTTCAATCACGGTCGTGCCTTCAGCCAGCGTCGCCGCGCTCATGATAGTCACGGTCGCGCCTACGCTGACCTTATCCATCACGATATGCGCGCCTTTCAGACGCCCGTTAACCGACGCCTTCACATAGCCTTCTTCCAGTTTGATTTCCGCGCCCAGCTGTTCCAGGCCGGTAATGTGCAGGTCGACCGGACGCGCGCCGATAGCGCAGCCGCCCGGCAGAGAAACCTGGCCCTGGCCGAAACGCGCCACCAGCGGCCCCAGCGCCCAGATGGAAGCGCGCATGGTTTTCACTAAATCGTACGGAGCACAGAAAACATTTACCGGGCCAGCATCGATCCATACGGAACCATTGCGCTCGACCTTCGCGCCCAGCTGGCTCAGCAGCTTCATGGTGGTATCGATATCTTTCAGCTTCGGTACGTTCTGGATTTCAATCGGCTCTTCGGCTAACAGCGCGGCAAAGAGGATTGGCAGGGCAGCGTTTTTAGCGCCGGAAATGGTGACCTCGCCCTGCAGGCGAGTCGGCCCCTGAACACGGAATTTATCCATTGATTCTGTTCTCGGTTAAAAATTCATCAACGCTGTAGGGAACATCCCTACAGCTTAAAAGCCATTAAGTTTGCGATCGCGTGCCCATTCTTGCGGGGTAAACGCTTTGATCGACAGCGCATGAATGCGATTGTCGGCAATATATTCCATCAGCGGCGCGTAGATAGCCTGCTGTTTTTTTACCCGGCTCATGCCGTCAAACATCTCACCCACAGCGATAACCTGAAAGTGGCTGCCATCGCCAGAGACGTGGACTTCCTGAAGGGAGAGTGCGTTCATCAGCACGGTCTGAATTTCATGATTTTCCATGGGATCACATTTTTCTGAGTGTGAAAACAGCCCAACATCTTAGAGGAAAGTGGCGCTGTCTTAAACAAGCAAAAAGCCCCATCGAACAGATTGATGGGGCTTTCAGAATAGCTTCAGCATTAACCTACTGAAAAATTTACGGGATCATGTCCGCCGGAAGGTTGTAAAGACTAACCAGCGTTTGCAGGTTTTCGCTTTTCCCTACCACTTGCGCCGTTTTGCCCTGCCGACGTACCAGCGCGACAAAATGAACCAGCAACGCTACCCCGGCGCTATCGACCCGTGAAACGTCGCTGAGGTCGATAGTGGATACGCCGTCGGTCGCCTGCGCGCGTGCATTCCACAGCGGCAGTATAAATTCCTGATCCAGTTCGCCGCGCAACGCCAGGCGTTCACCGTCGCGGTTCCAGCTCAGTTGTTCGCTCATTATTTCTTCTGATCCAGAGTGATAGGCTGGGCAGAAATAGCTTTCAGCTGCGCGGTCAGACCATCAACACCTTTCGTGCGCAGCAGGTCGCTCCACTCGTTTTGTTTGGTGGTGATCATGCTGACGCCTTCGGCGATCATGTCATAAGCCTGCCAGTTGCCGGTCTGGGTATTTTTACGCCATTGGAAGTCCAGACGTACCGGAGGACGGCCATTCGGGTCGAGGATGGTGACGCGAATCGGCACGATGGTTGCGCTGCCCAGCGGCTGCTCAGGCGCAATTTGGTAAGTCTGGCCGTGGTACATCGCCAGCGCCTGACCGTAAGCCTGTTTCAGATACTCGCGGAAGGCGGCGAAATAGGCTTCACGCTGTGCAGGCGTCGCCTCTTTGTAGTAACGGCCCAGCACCAGCGCGCCGGCATATTTCACCTGCACGTAAGGCAGCAGTTCCTGATCGACGATATCACGCAGATAGTTCGGGTTGGCTTTGATCTTCGGCTGTTCGTTCTTCAGACGATCGAAGGTCTTCTGCGCCGCTTCGTCCATCAACTTATACGGGTTAGTTTGATCCGCGGCATGCGCGGCTGTTAGTGGAGCAATCACCAGCATGGCGACCATGAGTAAGCGTTTAAACATATCTTGTCTCTCCTGAAATTAATGCGTCATGCCGGCCTGCGGCGTAGCGTCAGTATGACCCTCAGCCGCCGCCTTATCATTGTCAGAATTCTGATTATCGCTGCCCTTGCTGTTATAGAGGAACTGGCCTATCAGATCTTCCAACACCATGGCGGACTTGGTGTCCTGAATCGTACCGCCGTCTTTAAGAATCGCGGTGCCCAGTTCCGGGTCTTCAAAACCGACGTTCAGCGCCAGGTACTGCTCCCCGAGCAAACCAGAAGTACGAATCGCCAGCGAGCTGGTATCCGGAATGTGGTTGTAGCTTTCGTCGATATCGATGGCAACGCGCGGCAGATAGGTTTTTGGATCGAGGGTGATATCCGCGACGCGACCAACCACCACACCGCCGATGCGCACCGGTGAACGCGCTTTCAGGCCGCCGATGTTATCGAAGGTCGCATAAAGACGGTAAGTCGGTTCGGTACGCAACGAGGTGACGTTCGCCGCCTTCAGACAGACAAACAGCGCCGCCAGCAGCGCCGCCAGTAAGAACACACCTACCCAGATCTCATTTTTTTTCGTTTGCATGAACTTAATTCCCAAACATCAGCGCAGTCAGCACAAAATCCAGCCCCAGAACCGCCAGCGACGAATGCACCACGGTGCGCGTCGTTGCCCGGCTAATTCCAGCGGAAGTGGGGATAGCGTCATAACCATTGAATAACGCAATCCAGGTTACCGTAACGGCAAAAACCAGACTTTTAATCAGGCAGTTAACCAGATCCATTCGCCAGTCGACGGCATTTTGCATCGCGGTCCAGAAGAACCCCGCGTCGATGCCTTTCCAGCTGACGCCAACCAGCGAACCGCCCCAGACGCCCACGGCGACGAATATGATCGTCAACAGCGGAAGCGAGATAACCCCGGCCCAGAAGCGCGGCGAAATCACCCGGCGCAGCGGATCCACCGCCATCATTTCCATGCTGGAGAGCTGCTCGGTCGCCCGCATCAGGCCAATCTCGGCGGTTAACGCCGAACCGGCTCGCCCGGCGAAAAGCAGCGCGGCTACCACCGGCCCCAGCTCGCGCAGCAGCGACAGCGCCACCAGCATACCCAGGCTGGTCTCTGCGCTATAGGTCGTTAATACCAGATAGCCCTGCAGCCCCAGTACCATACCGATGAACAGCCCCGAGACGATAATAATCAGCATCGATAACACGCCGACGTTATACAGCTGGCGCACCAGCAGCGGAGCATGTTTGCGAAATTCCGGCTTGCCCACCACGGCATTAAACAGCATTAATCCGGCGCGCCCGAAGGTCGCGGTGGTTTTGATGCCGCGGTGTCCGAGCGCTGCCAACGCATTGAATAGCATGAGTCGTTTAGCTCCCTTTGCCTAATAAATCATGGTGGTAATCGCCCGCAGGATAGCGGAACGGCACCGGGCCGTCAGCGATGCCATCAATGAACTGGCGCACGCGCGGATCGCTATTTTCACGCAGCGATTGCGCGCTGCCGTGGGCAACGATTTTCTTATCCGCCACGATGTAGGCGTAATCCGCAATGCTCAGCACTTCCGGTACGTCGTGCGATACCACAATGCAGGTCACTCCCAGGGTACTATTCAGCTCTGAGATAAGTTTAACCAATACGCCCATGGTGATGGGATCCTGTCCGACGAAAGGTTCATCAAACATGATCAGATCCGGCTCAAGGGCAATCGCCCGCGCCAACGCCGCGCGCCGCGCCATCCCGCCGGAGAGTTCCGAAGGCATCAGTTTCGCCGCGCCGCGTAGCCCAACCGCCTCCAGCTTCATCATGACGGTGGTGTGCAGTAGCGCATCCGGCAACTGAGTATGTTCGCGCAGCGGGTAAGCTACGTTATCAAACACGTTCATATCGGTGAATAGCGCGCCGGACTGAAACAGCATGCTCATGCGTTTACGCACGGTATACAGCCGCGAGCGCGTCATTTGCGGCACGTTTTCGCCGTCAAACAGGATCTCGCCGCTGTCGGGCGGGATCTGGCCGCCGATCAAACGCAGCAGGGTCGTCTTGCCGATCCCCGATGGCCCCATAATGGCGGTAATCTTGCCGCGAGGCACCGATAGCGAGATATCATCGAAGATGACGCGGTCGCCCCGAGAGAAACGAATACCGCGAACCTCGACTAAATTCGCCAGAGTTTGGCTCATAAAATCATCCTTACTAAACCTTCGGGCTAAGCATGGCGCTTTCTTTCACCACAAACCCAACATTTTTACAGAATCTTACCTGCCCGGGTTAGCGAAAGCTGGCATTTGTTTTACTTTTGCCACACATAAAGTCAAAATTAAGAATTCGTTACGCTGCGTACGGACGGCCAGCGAGGCGACGATTATACCTGAAGAAAGGACTTTAGATGCTCTTAGCAACGGCTCTGTTAATAATTGGTTTACTGCTGGTAGTTTACAGCGCCGATCGTCTGGTATACGCCGCTTCAATACTGTGTCGCATGATGGGGATCCCGCCGCTCATCATCGGCATGACGGTCGTGAGCATCGGTACCAGCCTGCCGGAGATCATCGTTTCCACCGCCGCCTCCCTTCACGGGCAAACCGATCTGGCGATCGGTACGGCGTTGGGATCCAATATTACGAATATTCTATTAATTCTCGGTCTTGCCGCCCTGCTCCATCCATTTACCGTGCATTCTGATATCCTGCGCCGCGAATTGCCGCTAATGTTGCTGGTCAGTTTACTGGCGGGATTTGTGCTCTACGATGGCCAGCTCTCGCGTCTGGACGGGCTGTTTTTACTGGCGCTGGCCATACTGTGGCTGGTGTTTACCCTAAAAATAGCGCGCCTGGCGGAACGTCAGGGTAGCGATAGCCTGACCCGGGAACAGCTGGCGGAGCTACCGCGCGGCGGTTCGCTACCCGTCGCCCTGCTGTGGCTTGGGGTGGCGATGATCGTCATGCCGATGGCCACCCGTATGGTGGTGGATAATGCCACGGTGTTGGCGAACTATTTCGCCATTAGCGAACTGACGGTGGGCTTAACGGTCATTGCTATCGGCACCAGCCTGCCGGAACTGGCCACCGCTATCGCCGGCGCACGAAAAGGGGAAGACGATATCGCCATCGGGAATATCATTGGCGCCAATATCCTTAATCTCGTGCTGGTGCTCGGGCTGCCGGCGTTAATCGCCCCTGGCGCCTTCCCTGCTGAAGCTTTTACGCGCGACTACAGCGTGATGCTGCTGGTCAGCGCGATCTTCGCGCTGCTGTGCTGGCGGCGTAAACGGCAGCCGGGGCGCGTAGCGGGCGCCTTGCTGGTCGGCGGCTTTATGGTTTGGTTGGCGGTGCTGTTCTGTTCAGCGCCGTACTTCGTTGAATGAATTGGGGTAACATCATGTCGCAAATAGATTTGCCAACGGATTTTGACTTTCAACAGGCAGGACGTCAGGTTCTGGAAATTGAACGTGAAGGTCTGGCCCAGCTCGATCAGTATATTAATGAAGATTTCACCCGCGCCTGTGAGACGATTTTCCGCTGCGGCGGTAAGGTCGTAGTGATGGGTATGGGCAAATCCGGGCATATCGGGCGCAAAATGGCGGCGACCTTCGCCAGTACCGGCACCTCGGCTTTTTTTGTCCATCCCGGTGAAGCCGCTCACGGCGATTTGGGGATGGTGACGCCGCAGGATGTGGTCATCGCGTTATCTAATTCCGGTGAATCTAATGAAATCCTGGCGTTGATTCCGGTGCTTAAACGCCAGCAGGTGCCGCTTATCTGCGTCACCAGCCGTCCGGATAGCAGCATGGCGCGCGCCGCCGATATTCATCTGTGTGTGAAAGTGCCGAAAGAGGCCTGTCCACTAGGTCTGGCGCCGACCTCCAGCACCACCGCCGCGCTGGTGATGGGTGACGCCCTCGCCGTGGCGCTGCTCGAAGCGCGCGGCTTTACCGCCGAAGATTTCGCCCTGTCGCACCCCGGCGGCGCACTCGGTCGTAAGCTGCTGCTGCGGGTCAATGATATTATGCATACTGGCGACGAGATCCCCCACGTCGGCCTGCAGGCTACCCTGCGCGACGCGCTGCTGGAAATCACCCGCAAAAATCTGGGCATGACGGCCATCTGCGATGACGAGATGAATATCATCGGCATCTTCACCGATGGCGACCTGCGCCGCGTCTTCGATACCGGCGTCGATATGCGCAACGCCAGCATCGCTGAAGTCATGACCCCAGGCGGGATCCGCATTCGTCCAGGCATGCTGGCGGTAGATGCGCTCAACCTGATGCAGTCCCGCCATATCACCTGCGTGCTGGTTGCCGATGGCGACCGGCTGCTAGGTGTGGTACATATGCACGATCTGCTGCGCGCTGGCGTAGTGTAAGTAAGGATAAAATAATGAATAATGCTGATGCCCAGGTCGACACCTGCTACGGGCCGGTAAGCCAGGAATTTATCGACCGGGCGGCGAAGATCCGTTTACTGATCCTCGACGTCGACGGCGTGCTTTCCGATGGTCTTATCTATATGGGCAACAACGGCGAAGAGCTGAAAGCGTTTAACGTCCGCGATGGCTACGGGATCCGCTGCGCGCTGACTTCCGGTATTGAAGTCGCGATTATTACCGGGCGAAAAGCTAAACTGGTAGAAGACCGCTGCCAGACGTTGGGCATTACGCATCTGTATCAAGGTCAGTCCGATAAGCTGTTGGCGTTTCGTGAATTATTAAGCAAACTGGCGGTTCGTCCGGATGAAGTCGCTTATATTGGCGACGATCTGATCGACTGGCCGGTAATGGCGGAAGTCGGTTTAAGCGTCGCCGTCGCCGATGCGCATCCGCTGCTACTCCCGCGGGCGAATTACGTCACGCGAATTAACGGCGGACGCGGCGCGGTACGCGAAGTCTGCGATTTGTTACTATTGGCGCAGGGCAAGCTTGATGAGGCCAAAGGGCAATCAATATGAGTAAAACCAGACGTTGGGTTATCATCTTACTATCGCTGGTCGCGTTGATCCTGATCGGCCTAAACCTGGCAAGTACGGACGACACCGCGACCGTCGCGGTCAATCCTAACGATCCGACGTATAAAAGCGAGCATACCGATACCGTGGTGTACAGCCCGGAAGGCGCGCTGAGCTATCGTCTGATAGCCGAGCATGTCGAATACTTTTCCGAACAAGAAGTATCGTGGTTCACCAATCCGGTGATGACCACCTTTGATACCAATAAGGTTCCGACCTGGTCAATCAGAGCGGATAAAGCCAAGTTAACCAACGACCGTATGCTGTATCTTTACGGCCATGTTGAGGTCGACGCGTTGAGCCCCGACTCTCAACTGCGCAAAATTACCACCGATAACGCGCAGGTAAACCTGGTGACCCAGGATGTAACCTCTGACGATATGGTGACGTTGTACGGAACAACATTTAATTCCAGCGGCCTGAAAATGCGCGGGAACCTACGCAGCAAAAATGCCGAGCTGATTGAAAAGGTTAGAACCTCTTATGAAATTCAGAACAAACAAACTCAGCCTTAACATTGCGCTCGCAAGCGCGCTTCTGGCCGCCAGCCTGCCGGCTCTGGCAAAAACCGGCGATACCGATCAGCCGATTCACATCGAGTCCGATCAGCAGTCGTTGGATATGCAGGGCAACGTCGTGACCTTCACCGGCAACGTGGTCGTCACCCAGGGGACCATTAAAATCAATGCCGACAAAGTCGTGGTTACCCGCCCTGGCGGTGAAAAAGGCAAAGAGGTGATCGACGGTTTCGGCAATCCGGCCACCTTCTATCAGATGCAGGACAACGGCAAGCCGGTGAAAGGCCGCGCGTCGAAAATGCATTATGAACTGCAGAACGATTTCGTGGTGCTGACCGGCAACGCGCATCTGGAACAGCTGGATAGCAATATTCAGGGCGACAAAATCACCTATCTGGTGAAAGAGCAGAAAATGCAGGCCTTCAGCAACAAAGGCGGTCGCGTGACTACGGTGCTGGTACCTTCGCAGTTGCAGGACAAAAGCGGCGATCAGCAGAAGAAAGGTAAGTAATCCGTTATGGCAACATTAACTGCAAAAAATCTCGCCAAAGCCTACAAAGGCCGCCGCGTGGTGGAAGACGTCAGCCTGACCGTCAACTCCGGTGAAATCGTCGGCCTGCTGGGCCCGAACGGCGCCGGTAAGACCACCACCTTTTATATGGTGGTAGGCATCGTGCCGCGCGACGCCGGCAACATCATCATTGACGATGAAGATATCAGCCTGCTGCCGCTACATGCCCGCGCGCGCCGCGGCATCGGTTACCTGCCGCAGGAAGCCTCTATTTTCCGCCGCCTGAGCGTCTACGATAATCTGATGGCGGTGCTACAGATCCGCGACGATCTCAGCAGCGAGCAGCGTGAAGATCGCGCTAAAGAGCTGATGGAAGAGTTCCACATTGAACACCTGCGCGATAGCCTGGGCCAGGCGCTCTCCGGCGGTGAACGCCGCCGCGTCGAAATCGCCCGCGCGCTGGCGGCGAACCCGAAATTCATCCTGCTGGATGAACCGTTCGCCGGGGTTGACCCTATCTCGGTTATCGATATTAAACGCATCATCGAACACCTGCGCGACAGCGGGCTGGGCGTACTCATTACTGACCATAACGTCAGGGAGACGCTGGCGGTCTGTGAACGAGCTTATATCGTGAGCCAGGGCCATCTCATCGCCCACGGCACCCCGCAGCAAATCCTTGAAGACGAGCAGGTTAAACGCGTGTACCTTGGGGAAGACTTCAGACTCTGATAGGGTAGAGGTTATAGACGTTTTAGCCGGAGATATTGACCCTGAACATGAAGCAAGGTTTGCAATTAAGGCTAAGCCAACAGCTTGCCATGACGCCCCAACTGCAGCAGGCCATCCGCTTGTTGCAGCTGTCCACGTTAGAACTCCAGCAAGAACTCCAGCAGGCGCTGGAGAGTAACCCGTTGCTTGAGCAAACCGATCTTCACGAAGAGGTTGAAACCACAGAAGCCGAGGACCGCGAGTCTCTGGATACCGTCGACGCGCTCGAACAAAAAGAGATGCCGGACGAGCTCCCGCTGGACGCCAGTTGGGATGAAATCTACACCGCCGGCACGCCGTCGGGTAATGGCGTCGACTACCAGGACGATGAACTGCCGATCTATCAGGGTGAGACCACCCAAAGCCTGCAGGATTATCTGATGTGGCAGGTCGAGCTCACGCCATTCACCGATACCGACCGCGCGATAGCCACCTCCATCGTCGATGCCGTTGACGATACCGGCTACCTCACTATTTCCATTCAGGACATTGTCGACAGTATCGAAGATGATGAAATTGGTCTTGAGGAAGTTGAAGCGGTACTCAAGCGCGTACAGCGTTTCGATCCGGTCGGCGTCGCCGCCAGGGATCTCCGTGACTGCCTGCTGATCCAGCTTTCACAATTTGCCAAAGAAACGCCGTGGCTGGAAGAAGCCAGGTTGATTATCAGCGAGCATCTTGATCTCCTGGCCAACCACGATTTCCGTAGCCTGATGCGCGTCACTCGCTTGAAAGAAGACGTTCTGAAAGAGGCGGTTTGCCTGATCCAGTCGCTGGATCCGCGCCCGGGTCAGTCCATTCAAACCAGCGAGCCGGAATACGTGATCCCGGATGTACTGGTGCGCAAGGTTAACGGCCGCTGGGTCGTCGAGCTCAATTCCGACAGCATTCCGCGGCTGAAGATTAATCAGCAATACGCGGCGATGGGCAATAATGCGCGCAACGACGCCGACAGCCAGTTTATCCGCAGCAACCTGCAAGAAGCCCGCTGGCTGATTAAGAGCCTTGAGAGCCGTAACGATACCCTGCTGCGCGTCAGCCGCTGCATCGTCGAACAGCAGCAGGCCTTCTTTGAGCAGGGTGAAGAATTTATGAAACCGATGGTGCTGGCGGATATCGCCCAGGCCGTCGAGATGCATGAATCAACCATTTCACGCGTTACCACGCAAAAATATCTGCACAGTCCACGCGGTATTTTTGAGTTGAAGTATTTCTTCTCCAGCCACGTCAATACCGAAGGCGGCGGCGAAGCCTCGTCTACCGCCATTCGTGCGCTGGTGAAGAAGTTAATCGCCGCGGAGAACCCCGCGAAGCCGTTGAGCGACAGCAAGCTCACCACCATGCTCTCCGATCAGGGTATTATGGTGGCGCGGCGCACTGTTGCTAAGTACCGAGAGTCTTTATCCATTCCGCCGTCAAACCAGCGCAAACAACTGGTCTGACACAACCGATAAGGAAGACACTATGCAGCTCAACATTACAGGACACAACGTCGAGATCACTCCCGCCATGCGCGACTTCGTCACTACGAAGTTCAGCAAACTGGAGCAGTTTTTCGATAGGATCAACCAGGTCTATATTGTGTTAAAAGTAGAGAAGGTGACGCAAATCGCGGACGCCAATTTGCATGTCAACGGTGGCGAAATCCATGCCAGTGCGGAAGGGCAGGATATGTATGCTGCTATCGATGGTCTTATCGATAAGCTGGCAAGACAGTTAACAAAACATAAAGATAAACTGAAACAACACTAATTGTCCGGGCGATCGCCCTTATCCGCAGCCCGCGGATAAGGGCAGCTCAGGTGAAATTATGATGAACAACGATTCCGCTCTACAACTGAGCAATGTCCTTAACCAGGATTGTACCCGTAGCCAGGTTCACTGCCAGAGCAAGAAACGCGCGCTGGAAATTATCAGCGAACTGGCGGCGAAGCAGCTAGGTTTACCGCCTCAGGTGGTCTTTGAAGCGATCCTGACCCGTGAAAAAATGGGCAGTACCGGGATCGGCAACGGCATTGCGATCCCTCACGGCAAGCTTGAAGAGGATACCCTGCGCGCCGTTGGCGTATTTGTGCAGTTGGAAACGCCGATCGCCTTCGATGCGATCGACAATCAGCCGGTCGATCTGCTGTTTGCGCTACTGGTGCCGGCCGATCAAACCAAAACCCATCTGCATACGCTCTCGCTGGTCGCCAAACGTCTGGCGGACAAAACCATCTGCCGTCGCCTGCGCGCTGCGGTGAGCGATGAAGAGTTGTATGAGATCATCACCGAAGCAGGAAGCAGCGATGACGCTTAACGTGAGTCGCGTCTTAACCTTTATCGTACTGAGGAGAAACGGTACATGGTACTGATGATCGTCAGCGGCCGCTCTGGCTCGGGGAAATCCGTCGCCCTGCGAGCGCTGGAAGATATGGGCTTCTACTGTGTGGATAACCTGCCGGTAGTGCTGTTGCCTGAGCTGGCGCGAACGCTGGCCGACCGCGATATCTCTGCGGCCGTCAGCATTGACGTGCGCAATATGCCGGAATCACCGGAAATCTTTGAACAAGCGATGCAGAATCTGCCGGAATCCTTCTCCCCGCAGCTGCTGTTCCTTGATGCCGACCGCAACACCCTGATCCGCCGCTACAGCGATACCCGTCGCTTACATCCGCTCTCCAGCAAGAATCTGTCGCTTGAAAGCGCGATCGACGAAGAGAGCGATCTGCTTGAGCCGCTGCGCTCCCGTGCGGATCTGATCGTCGATACTTCCGAAATGTCGGTGCATGAACTGGCCGAGATGCTGCGTACTCGCCTGTTAGGTAAACGCGAGCGTGAATTGACGATGGTCTTTGAATCATTCGGCTTCAAACACGGTATCCCTATCGATGCCGATTACGTGTTTGACGTCCGCTTCCTGCCAAACCCGCACTGGGATCCGAAGCTGCGCCCCATGACCGGCCTCGATAAACCGGTTGCCGCCTTCCTCGATCGCCATACGGAAGTGCATAACTTTATTTACCAGACGCGTAGCTATCTGGAGCTATGGTTGCCGATGCTGGAAACCAATAACCGCAGCTATCTGACGGTAGCCATTGGTTGTACCGGCGGTAAGCATCGCTCGGTCTATATTGCCGAACAGCTGGCTGACTACTTCCGTTCGCGCGGTAAGAACGTGCAATCTCGTCACCGGACGCTGGAAAAACGTAAATCATGACCGTCAAGCAAACCGTTGAAATCACCAACAAGCTGGGCATGCACGCGCGCCCGGCAATGAAGCTTTTCGAGCTGATGCAGAATTTCGATGCGGAAGTGTTGCTACGCAACGACGAAGGCACCGAAGCGGAAGCCAACAGCGTTATCGCCCTGCTGATGCTGGATTCCGCCAAAGGACGCCAAATTGAGGTTGAGGCCAGCGGCCCGCAGGAAGTCGAAGCGCTGGCGGCGGTGATTGCGCTGTTCAACGCCGGGTTTGATGAAGACTAATCATCTCCCGGCGGGATCGCGGTTAATGCAGCTTATTGGCCTGCATAAAGCCTTCGCCGCCTAACTGACGCATCTGGCGCAGGATCCACGCCTGTCGGCTATGAACATAGCCTGATGGCGCATCGGCGCGAAAACGAATCGGGTTCGGTAATACCGCCGCCAGCAGCGCGGCCTCTGCAGGGGTCAAACGGCTGGCCGGCTTATGAAAATAGCGCTGGGCCGCCGCTTCTACGCCGAAAATACCGTCGCCAAACTCGGCAATATTCAAGTACACGGTAAGAATGCGCTTCTTGCTCCAGACCGTTTCAATGCCGACCGTCAGCCCCACTTCCAGCCCCTTGCGCAACCAGCTACGGCCATCCCATAAAAACAGGTTTTTTGCCGTCTGCTGCGACAGCGTCGACGCGCCGCGAATTCGATTTTCATTCCGTTCGTTGTGCGCCAGCGCTTTTTCGATTGCCGGCACGTCAAAACCCCAGTGGTCGGGGAATTTCTGATCTTCAGCAGCAATCACCGCCAGCCCCATCCAGGGGGAAATCTCGTCCATGCCAACCCAGTCAGAATGGGCGACATAATGGAAATCACCGGAGAACCAGGCGCTAACCTGGCGCTCCAGCATCACCGCTGAGAACGGCACCGGCAGGACGCTGAATACGGCGATACCGCCGCCCCAGAACACCACACAGACCAGCAGCAGGCGTAACAGCAGGCGCTTAATCATCGCCAGCGGCGCAACACGCTTACTCATTCAGCGAGAACCAGTACGCGATCGACCAGTTTCTCAATACCGCTGGCGGCCTCGGCAATATTCTGCGCCAGCATATAAGCAGGCGTGGTCACCACTTTGTTGTCTTCATCGACCACGATGTCGTCAACCGGGCACGGCACGTGCTCCGCGCCCATCTCTTCCAGCACCTCGGCAGTATCCGGATCGGTACCGATGGTTATCCGCAGCGGCGTCGGGAAAATCTTCGGCAACAGCGCCGGCGCGATACACATAAAGCCCAGCGGCTTACCCGCTTCGTGCATCGCCAGCGTTAACGCCTGCAGATCGCGATCAACAACGCATTCACTTCCCTGGGCGGCAAAATTACTCAGGTTTTTCGCCGCGCCAAAGCCACCTGGCACAACCAGCGCATCCAGCTCGTCCGCGCGGGCGCTGGCCAAAGGCTGAATAGCGCCGCGCGCCAGGCGCGCCGCTTCAATCAGCACATTGCGGCTTTCCGCCATCGTTTCGCCGGTCAGATGGTTGATCACGTCGGTTTGCGCCTTATCCGGCGCAAAGCAAACCGCCTGCGCGCCGCGACGCGCAATGGCCAACAGGGTAATGACCGCTTCATGGATTTCTGCGCCGTCGTAAACACCACAGCCGCTTAGTACCACGCCAATCTTCTTCATCTTGCTAACCCCTTAGCGCAACTCTATGAAACAAGTAAATAATTTTGATTTACTCGCTATGCTTCACATATTTTACCGATTCACGTAACAAAATATTTATGGTTTGCTATCTTAATGAGCGAGCAAGCCAAATCCTCAGGTTGCGCCGTGTAAAAAAATCACTCGAACAATCCTGGCTCAACAACCAGTTCCCTGGTGTTGGCGCAGTATTCGCGCACCCCGGTTTATCCGGGGTCATTTTTTATCCGCCGCCGCAATCCAGGCCTTCAGTACCGCAACATCGTTTTGCCACTCGGATTTCATCTCTTCTACCCACTCGCCGACGTTGTCTTCCCAGGCGGGTAAATCTGGCGTTTGGATCTGCTGCCCTAATTGCTGGATATGGCGCAAGCCTATCGACCCCGCCGCGCCCTTAATTTTATGGCCTTCATCGACGATACCTTTCTGGTCGCGCGCGGTGAGATTCGATTCCAGCACGGACATGTAGCCCGGCATCATCTTCTCGAACACCGCCAGCCCGTCGGTAATCAGCTTCGGTCCCACCAGCTCAATATATTGTTCCAGCATGTCGGTATCCAGTACCGATGCCGATTTCGCCACATCCACCGCAGGCGCCTCATGGCCATCGTCTTCCGGCGCATCCCAGAATTTCTTGATGATCGCGGTTAACGCCGGTACCGACAGCGGCTTGCTCAGTACATCATCCATGCCGGCATCAAGGTACTCTTTTTTGTCCTTCAGGACGTTGGCGGTCAGCGCCACCAGCGGCGGCAACTCATCGGCGGCATAGCGTTGTTTTAGCTGTCGCGAGATATCGAGGCCGGTCATGTCCGGTAGCTGAATGTCCAGCAGCACCAGGTCGTATTCGCCGGGTTCGAACATCTCCAGCGCGGCTTTACCTGTCATCGCCACGTCCACGCTGTTGCCCAATTTTTCCAGCACCGAACGGGCGACAATCACGTTCAGTTCGATATCTTCCACCAGCAGCACATTCAGCGCCGGCAGCGGCATATCGTCTTCGGCCAGCGTATCTTCAACTTCATCAGCTACCGCCTGCGCGTGTACGGTCAAGGTAAACGTCGCCCCCTGCCCCGGCTGGCTGGTCACGCTGATATCGCCACCCATATTGCGCGCCAGCCGGCGCGATACCGCCAGCCCGATACCGGTACCGGTTGCCGGTTTACCGCCGTGGCTGTCTTTCACCTGATAATACATGGCGAAAATTTTGTCCTGCTCCGCCTGCGGGATACCGATACCGGAGTCCTCGACTTCGAAGTGCAGCATATCGCCTTCGTCATAGCGGACGCGCACGGTGACATTGCCCTGTTGGGTAAACTTCACCGCATTGCTGATCAGGTTCCACAGGATCTGCCGCAGACGCGTGCCATCGGTTATCACCTTATGCGGCAGCGGCTGGGTTGGCTCCATCACAAAGCGCAAACCTTTCTGCTGCGCCTGCAGGCCTGAGAGGTTCTCCAGATCGGCAAGGAAGCTGGTAAAATCCACCTCCTGATTATCAAGCTGAACTTTGCGCCGCTCCATCTTATCCATATCGATAATATCGTTGAAGATATTCCCCAGCGTCACCGCTGAAACATGGATAGTTTTCAGATATTTTTCCTGCTCGTTGGTCAATTCAGTATCCAGCAGGATGCGGCTGAGCCCAACGATGCCATTGAGCGGCGTACGCAGCTCGTGGCTGATGGTTGAGATAAAGGTGGTCTTGTCCCGGCTGGCGCGCTCCAACGCGTCCTGATAGCGCTTACGCTCGGTAATATCGCGGCCAAAGCCCATCAGGCCACGGCGCTTGCCCACGCGGTCATAGTAGGGGACCTTGCGGATCTCAAAGCAGGCTTTACGCCCATCGGGATAATCGAGCCATTGTTCGTAGGTCAGTGAGACATTATGGCGGAAGACTTTCTCATCGGTCTCCAGCACTTTCACCGCGGCTTCTTCGCTATAGACATCCTGCGGCTTGAGGTGAATCAGCTGCTTTTCGCTTTTACCGGTCAACAATTCCATCGCCCGGTTACAGCCGGAGAACTCTTTATCTTCGTTACGATAGAAAACCAGATCCGGTGAGGCATCAAGGAAAGAGCGCAGGAAAGAGGATTGTTGCTCTAGCTGAATTTGCGTCTCTTCGCGCTCTTTCATCTCTATTTTCAGCTGTTCCAGCGTGGTTTCGCGCTCCGCTTCCGCTTTTTCACGTTCGCCAATTTCCTGGTTCAACTGGGCGATATTATCCTTGAGCTGTACGTTAAGCTTAAGATCGCGCTCGCGCATCTCTTCCAGCTTTTCCACCAGCCGCGAGAGGCGCTGACGCGACTCTTCCAGCTGTTCGACCACCACTGACAGAAAATAGACCGCCCAGGGGGTAATCAGCAGCCCGAAGAAGATAGAGCGGATGACATCAATACTCTCCACCTGTCCATGCAGCACCATCGTGACGGCCATCTGCACCACGATAGCCAGCACCACCAGCGCCAGAGCCAACAGCATTGAAAAGCGCACCAGACCTAACTTCATCATCAGGTCGACATAGTACTGCGCCAGCATACGAATTTGCTTCATGAGGGATTCCTTATCGCCAACTCCGCACAATAATACCCAATTCTGAACATTACGCTGTAAGTTGTGCAAAAAATGCGGCGGTAATCAGCCGTTAAGGAAGTGGAACATCAGGCAGGCTGGATCCACGGCGTCCCCAATGCCGACCCCTGAACGCCATAGGCATTAAGGTATTTGTCCAGCTCGACCATACCGGTCCAGCGGTTTTCGCACCACAGCGGTGCCAGTAGCGTTGGGCGACGGGCGCTGGCCGAGATGCGGTGATAAATCACCTCCGGTGGGGTATGGCGAATCATCTCACCGGCGGTGACCGTATAGTCATCCAGCGCAATACCGTTCAGGCGACCCGCCTGCCAGGCTTTCGCCATGATGCTGCCGGTCACAATATGCAGCGGGTGCAGCTTAATACCATCGACGCCGGTGTCGACCACCCGTTGCAGGGTGTGCAGGCACTGCTGCTGGGTTTCGCCCGGCAGGCCGACGATAAGATGCGCGCAGACTTTTAATCCGCGTTCGCGCGCCAGTCGGGTGGTGCGCTGGTAGCAGGCAAAGTCATGGCCGCGATTGATACGATGCAGCGTTTTATCATGCGCGGTCTGCAATCCCAGCTCCAGCCAGATTTCATAGCCCTGCTCCCGATATTCGCTGAGCAGGTCCAGCACCCCATCGGGAACGCAGTCGGGGCGGGTGCCGACGCACAGCCCCACGATATTCGCCTGGCTCACCGCCTGCTGATACATTGAACGCAGCAGCTGCACTTCGGCAAACGTGCTGGTATAAGCCTGAAAATAGGCGAGATAACGTTTCGCGCGGTTGACCAACTGCGCCTGGTGCGCCAGCTGATCGGCAATCGAACGGTACTGCTGGGCCTCGTCGGCGAAGGAGGCGACATTACAAAATGTGCAGCCGCCGCGGCCAATTGTGCCATCCCGGTTCGGGCAGCTAAATCCACCATGCAGCGTCAGTTTATGAACCTTTTCGCCGTAGCGGCGCGTAAGATCCCCACCAAACATGTTGACTAATTTTTGTAACTGCATAATCTGATAGACCGGCCTCAAGAAAGGGGCCAAGCCTGCCATTTTTAGCCTCCGACGGCGATGACCTGGATCAATCGTCAGCGCGGCCGCTTACCTCATTGCATATTAAATCAAAATAAACGCGGTTTCATTCACACTCGCGGTAATAACATTTACTTATACTTCAATGCTGAGTTTCAATTATCTTTGTCGCAGCAAAAAACAGTTTTATTTCCTGCTATTAAGATAACCAGCAGTCAAATATTCCGCCATAAAAATACAATTCAGCACAGAAAGGTAATCTTAGGCTGCGGATATAGTGAGACAGATCACACTAGATTACGCATCCCTGAGAGTTTATATGCCTTTAAAAAAACAACAATTCTTTTTAAAATCAAAAAATTAAACACCTCTTAGCACACTTTTGTATAAATAAGATTGCCATTTGACGTAAGTGTGGATTCTCGCTAAGTTGGGAATCCGCTGGAAGCTTTCTGGATGAGCGCTCTGCTCATCATATTTATGCAGTAATTGAGATTCCCTCTTAATAGCAAGTCCTCAAACTTGTGTACCGATGCGAAAAGGATTTAAAGAGGGCGAATGCGAGGTAGGCAAAGATGCCCTTACCCCGTCGCCATGCTCTTGCTGTGCCTTGCGCGCAATCGATTAAGGGGGCGTCCCGTAGAGCCTGGGGAGGTTCACTGATATGTTGTACGACAAATCCCTTGAGCGGGATAACTGTGGTTTCGGCCTGATCGCCCACATAGAAGGCGAACCTAGCCACAAGGTAGTGCGCACCGCTATACACGCACTGGCCCGAATGCAGCACCGCGGCGCGATCCTTGCCGATGGAAAAACCGGCGACGGTTGCGGCCTGCTGTTACAAAAACCCGATCGTTTCTTCCGGATTGTGGCGGAAGAGCGCGGCTGGCGCTTAGCCAAAAACTACGCCGTCGGGATGCTGTTCCTGAATAAAGACCCCGAGCTGGCAAGCGCTGCGCGCCGTATCGTTGAAGAAGAGCTGCAACGCGAAACATTGTCTATCGTTGGCTGGCGCGATGTGCCAACCAATGAAGGCGTGCTCGGTGAAATCGCCCTCTCCTCGCTGCCTCGTATTGAACAAATTTTTGTTAACGCGCCGGCAGGCTGGCGTCCGCGCGATATGGAACGCCGTCTGTTCATCGCGCGCCGCCGCATTGAAAAGCGCCTGCAGGAAGACAAAGATTTCTACGTTTGTAGCCTGTCGAACCTGGTTAATATCTATAAAGGTCTATGTATGCCGGCGGATTTGCCGCGCTTCTACCTGGACCTCGCGGACCTGCGTCTGGAATCCGCCATCTGCCTGTTCCACCAGCGCTTCTCCACCAATACCGTGCCGCGCTGGCCGCTGGCGCAGCCTTTCCGCTATCTGGCGCACAATGGTGAAATCAATACCATCACCGGTAACCGCCAGTGGGCCCGCGCCCGTACCTATAAATTCCAGACTCCGCTGATCCCCGATCTGCATGACGCCGCGCCGTTCGTCAACGAAACCGGCTCTGATTCAAGCTCGATGGATAATATGCTGGAACTGCTGCTGGCAGGCGGGATGGATATCGTCCGCGCGATGCGCCTGCTGGTACCGCCAGCCTGGCAGAATAACCCGGACATGGATCCGGAATTGCGCGCGTTCTTCGACTTTAACTCCATGCATATGGAGCCGTGGGACGGCCCGGCGGGCATCGTCATGTCCGACGGTCGCTACGCCGCCTGTAACCTCGACCGTAACGGTCTGCGTCCGGCGCGCTACGTCATTACCAAAGATAAACTCATCACCTGCGCGTCTGAAGTCGGTATCTGGGACTACCAGCCTGATGAGGTGATGGAAAAAGGCCGCGTTGGGCCTGGCGAGCTGATGGTCATCGATACCCGCAGCGGGCGCATTCTGCACTCGGCGGAAACCGATAACGATCTGAAAAGCCGCCATCCGTACAAAGAGTGGATGGAGAAAAACGTCCGCCGTCTGGTGCCGTTCGAAGACCTGCCGGAAGAAGAAGTCGGCAGCCGTCAGTTGGATGATGACACGCTCGCCAGCTACCAGAAACAGTTTAACTACAGCGCTGAAGAGCTGGACTCCGTCCTGCGCGTCCTTGGGGAAAACGGCCAGGAAGCGGTCGGTTCGATGGGCGATGATACCCCATTCGCCGTGCTCTCCAGCCAGCCGCGTATCATTTATGATTATTTCCGCCAGCAGTTCGCCCAGGTGACAAACCCGCCTATCGATCCGCTGCGTGAAGCGCACGTGATGTCGCTGGCTACCAGTATCGGCCGTGAAATGAACGTCTTCTGCGAAGCGGAAGGCCAGGCGCACCGCCTGAGCTTCAAATCGCCGATCCTGCTGTACTCCGACTTTAAACAGCTGACCACCATGGAAGAGGAGCACTATCGCGCCGACACCCTGGATATTACCTTTGATGCCAACGAAACCACGCTGGCCGAGACGGTAAAAGCGCTGTGCGATAAAGCGGAACAGATGGTACGTAACGGCACCGTACTGCTGGTGCTGTCCGACCGCAACATCGCGAAAGACCGTCTGCCGGTACCGGCGCCGATGGCCGTTGGCGCCATCCAGACGCGCCTCGTCGATAAGAGCCTGCGCTGCGACGCTAACATCATCGTCGAAACCGCCAGCGCCCGCGATCCGCACCACTTTGCGGTGCTGCTGGGCTTTGGCGCGACGGCTATCTATCCATATCTTGCCTATGAAACCCTGGCGAAGCTGGTGGATAGCAAAGCTATCGATAAAGAATACCGTACGGTGATGCTGAACTACCGTAACGGCATCAACAAAGGCCTGTACAAAATCATGTCGAAGATGGGGATCTCGACCATCGCCTCCTACCGCTGCTCGAAGCTGTTCGAAGCGGTCGGTCTGCATCGCGACGTGGCCGACCTCTGCTTCCAGGGCGTAGTGAGCCGCATTGGCGGCGCCGGTTTCGACGACTTCCAGCAGGACCTGCTGAATCTGTCGAAACGCGCATGGCTGGCGCGTAAACCGCTGGCTCAGGGCGGTTTGCTGAAATATGTCCACGGCGGCGAATATCACGCCTACAACCCGGACGTCGTTCGCACCCTGCAGCAGGCGGTTCAGAGCGGCGAATACCGTGATTATCAGGAATACGCGAAGTTGGTTAACGAACGCCCGGCAGCCACGCTGCGCGATCTGCTGGCGCTCAACCCAGGCGATGAAGCCATAAGCATCAATGAAGTGGAATCAGCGAAAGAGCTGTTTAAACGCTTCGATACCGCGGCCATGTCGATCGGCGCGCTGAGCCCGGAAGCGCATGAATCGCTGGCGGAAGCGATGAACAGCATCGGCGGCTTCTCCAACTCCGGTGAAGGCGGCGAAGACCCTGCGCGCTACGGCACCAACAAAGTCTCGCGTATTAAGCAGGTGGCTTCAGGTCGGTTCGGCGTTACCCCAGCCTACCTGGTGAATGCCGACGTAATCCAGATTAAAGTCGCCCAGGGCGCGAAACCCGGTGAAGGCGGACAGTTGCCGGGTGACAAAGTGACGCCTTATATCGCCAAACTGCGTTATTCGGTACCTGGCGTGACGCTGATCTCCCCGCCGCCGCACCACGATATTTACTCTATCGAAGATCTGGCGCAGCTGATTTTCGACCTCAAGCAGGTCAATCCGAAAGCGATGATTTCCGTCAAACTGGTTTCCGAACCGGGTGTCGGCACTATCGCCACCGGCGTGGCGAAAGCCTACGCAGACCTAATCACTATCGCCGGCTACGATGGCGGCACCGGGGCGAGCCCGCTCTCATCGGTGAAATATGCCGGCTGTCCGTGGGAACTTGGCCTGGTGGAAACCCAGCAGGCGCTGGTCGCCAACGGCCTGCGTCATAAAATTCGCCTACAGGTAGACGGCGGCCTGAAAACCGGCCTCGATATCAT
Organism: Klebsiella sp. JN_Kp121; assembly: GCF_040062145.1. NCBI lineage: Bacteria > Pseudomonadati > Pseudomonadota > Gammaproteobacteria > Enterobacterales > Enterobacteriaceae > Klebsiella > Klebsiella sp. JN_Kp121. The sequence continues at coordinate 54,542 of NZ_JBEAHX010000034.1, read as the reverse complement.
CAAAGCGGCGATCCTTGGCGCGGAAAGCTTCGGCTTCGGCACCGGCCCGATGGTCGCGCTGGGCTGTAAATACCTGCGTATCTGTCACCTGAACAACTGCGCCACCGGCGTGGCGACCCAGGATGACAAACTGCGTAAGAACCACTACCACGGCCTGCCATTCAAAGTGACCAACTACTTTGAATTCATCGCCCGCGAAACCCGCGAGCTGATGGCGCAGCTGGGCGTGAAGCGTCTGGTGGACCTGATCGGCCGCACCGACCTGCTGAAAGAACTGGAAGGCTTTACGGCGAAACAGCAGAAACTGGAGCTCGGCAAACTGCTGGAAACCGCTGAGCCGCTGCCAGGCAAGGCGCTGTACTGCACCGAGAGCAACCCGCCGTTCGATAACGGCGTGCTCAACGCGCAGCTGCTGCAGCAGGCGAAGCCGTATGTGGATAACAAACAGAGCAAAACGTTCTGGTTCGATATTCGCAACACTGACCGTTCCGTTGGGGCGTCGCTGTCCGGTTATATCGCCCAGACTCACGGCGACCAGGGGCTGGCCGCCGACCCGATCACCGCCCACTTTAGCGGTACCGCGGGCCAGAGCTTCGGCGTCTGGAACGCCGGCGGCGTTGAGCTGCACCTGACCGGCGACGCCAACGACTACGTGGGTAAAGGCATGGCGGGCGGTCTGCTGTCGATTCGTCCTCCGGTCGGCTCCGCCTTCCGTAGCCATGAAGCAAGCATCATTGGCAACACCTGTCTGTATGGCGCGACCGGCGGTCGTCTGTACGCGGCAGGACGCGCGGGCGAACGCTTTGCGGTACGTAACTCCGGCGCCATCACCGTGGTGGAAGGCATCGGCGACAACGGCTGTGAATACATGACCGGCGGCATCGTCTGTATCCTGGGGAAAACCGGCGTGAACTTCGGCGCAGGTATGACCGGCGGCTTTGCTTACGTCCTGGATGAAGATGGCGACTTCCGTAAACGCGTTAACCCCGAACTGGTGGAAGTTCTGGACGTGGACACGCTGGCTATCCATGAGGAGCACCTGCGTGGCTTAATTACCGAACACGTGCAGCTTACCGGTTCGCAGCGCGGCGAAGAGATCCTCGCCAACTGGCCGGCCTTCGCGGCGAAGTTTGCGCTGGTTAAACCGAAGTCCAGCGATGTTAAAGCACTGTTGGGTCACCGTAGTCGTTCCGCAGCTGAGCTGCGGGTGCAGGCGCAGTAAGGGGTTAAGATGAGTCAGAACGTATACCAATTTATCGACCTGCAGCGCGTTGATCCGCCAAAGAAACCGCTGAAGATCCGTAAAATTGAATTTGTAGAAATTTACGAGCCGTTTTCAGAAGGCCAGGCCAAGGCGCAGGCAGATCGCTGCCTCTCCTGCGGCAACCCGTACTGCGAATGGAAATGTCCGGTGCACAACTACATCCCTAACTGGCTGAAACTGGCCAACGAGGGGCGCATTTTTGAAGCGGCGGAACTGTCGCATCAGACCAACACCCTGCCGGAAGTCTGCGGACGTGTCTGCCCGCAGGACCGCCTGTGCGAAGGTTCCTGTACCCTGAACGATGAGTTCGGCGCGGTGACCATCGGCAACATTGAACGCTATATCAACGATAAGGCGTTTGAGATGGGCTGGCGTCCGGACTTGTCCGGCGTGAAGCAAACCGGTAAAACCGTCGCCATTATCGGCGCCGGTCCGGCAGGCCTGGCCTGCGCGGATGTGCTGACCCGTAACGGCGTAAAGGCGATCGTTTTCGATCGTCATCCGGAAATCGGCGGTCTGCTGACCTTCGGCATCCCGGCGTTTAAGCTGGAAAAAGAGGTGATGACCCGCCGCCGTGAGATCTTCACCGGCATGGGGATTGAGTTCCGGCTCAATACCGAAGTGGGCCGTGACGTCCAGCTCGACGATCTGCTGAAAGAGTACGATGCCGTATTTCTGGGCGTGGGCACCTACCAGTCCATGCGCGGCGGACTGGAAAACGAAGATGCCAACGGCGTGTATGACGCACTGCCGTTCCTTATCGCCAACACCAAACAGATCATGGGCTTTGGCGAAACGGCGCACGAACCGTTCGTCAGTATGGAAGGCAAACGCGTGGTGGTTCTCGGCGGCGGCGACACCGCGATGGACTGCGTGCGGACCTCGGTTCGTCAGGGGGCGGCGCACGTTATCTGCGCCTATCGTCGTGACGAAGAAAACATGCCGGGTTCCAAACGCGAAGTGAAAAACGCGCGTGAAGAGGGTGTCGAATTCCAGTTCAACGTCCAGCCGCTGGGCGTGGAAGTGAATGCCAACGGCAAAGTGTGCGGCGTGAAAATGGCGCGCACCGAAATGGGCCAGCCGGATGCGAAAGGCCGCCGTCGCGCGGAAATCGTCGCCGGTTCCGAGCACGTGGTGCCGGCAGACGCGGTGGTGATGGCGTTTGGTTTCCGTCCACACAGCATGGAATGGCTGGCGAAACATAGCGTCGAGCTGGATTCTCAGGGCCGCATCATCGCCCCGGAAGGCAGCGACAACGCGTTCCAGACCAGCAACCCGAAAATCTTTGCCGGCGGCGATATCGTTCGCGGCTCAGACCTGGTGGTAACGGCGATTGCCGAAGGCCGTAAAGCGGCGGACGGGATCCTCAACTATCTTGAAGTCTGATTAGACCCTGAGTCTCAACGCAGAAAAGCCCGATGGTTAACGCTATCGGGCTTTTTTATGCTTGATCGTGGTTAAGCAGGAGCAAAAAAAACAGGCCCCGGAGGGCCTGTCAGGCATTACTTCACAACGCGCAGCGCCGGACGACCACCGCGCGGCGGCGGTGGCGTGTCGTCAGGATCGTCATCGTGATTATCCGGCTTATCGCCATCAATCACCGACATCACCGTTTCGTTTTCGCTCTCAGACACGACGTCATCATCGTTGAGGCTGCTGACATCTTCGTCATAGGCCGCTTCAGGTTCAAACATCGTTCCTGCGCCGTTCTCACGGGCATAGATAGCGAGTACCGCAGCCAGCGGCACGGAAACGTTGCGCGGTACGCCGCCGAAGCGAGCATTAAAGCGCACTTCGTCATTCGCCAGTTCCAGATTGCCCACCGCACGCGGCGCAATATTCAGAACGATTTGGCCGTCGCGAGCGTACTCCATCGGCACGAGAACGCCTGGCAGCGTCACATCGACGACCAGGTGCGGAGTCAGCTGGTTATCCAGCAGCCACTCATAGAACGCCCGCAGCAGGTACGGGCGACGCGGCGTCAGCTGTGAGACATCCATTATTTAGCCCCGGCCGAGGCGCATTTCACGCTCGGCTTCAGTTAAAGAAGCGAGGAAAGAATCACGTTCGAAGACGCGAGTCATATAGCCCTTAAGCTCTTTCGCGCCAGCACCCACCAGTTCTACGCCGAGAACCGGCAAACGCCACAGCAGCGGAGCCAGGTAGCAATCGACCAGGCTGAATTCGTCGCTCAGGAAGTAAGGCTTCTGAGTAAAGACCGGCGCAATCGCCTGCAGTTCTTCACGCAGCTGCTTACGAGCGGCATCAGCCTGGGCCGCGGTACCGGTCTGGATGGTATTCATCAGCGAATACCAGTCTTTCTCGATACGTTGCATGTACAGACGGCTTTCACCACGCGCCACCGGGTAAACCGGCATTAGCGGCGGATGCGGGAAACGCTCATCCAGGTATTCCATAATGATGCGGGATTCCCACAGAGTGAGCTCACGATCCACCAGCGTCGGGACGCTTTGATTCGGGTTGAGGTCAATCAGATCCTGAGGCGGGTTATCCTTCTCCACGTGCTCTATCTCAAAACTGACACCTTTTTCGGCCAGCACGATGCGGACCTGATGGCTATAGATGTCAGTAGGACCAGAAAACAGCGTCATTACCGAACGTTTGTTGGCAGCGACAGCCATGAAAACCTCCAGGTATATTCAGAATTTTTACTGCTGCCGACCACGCATGGCCAGCCAGATGTATAAACCCCATTCGCACGGCGACGATATGTTCATTGATTAACTAAAAAATGAACAACCACCAGCATTTGGGCAGAAAATTGGATGATAGTTTACCAGATTTTGCGGACGTTGTGGTGAGGGTATTCTGGAAATGCTGAAAAAGTGGTAAGAACAGACCATTTCTTTGTGGATAACAGCCGTTTTATCCATAAAAAAACCCGCCGAAGCGGGTTTTTTCGCAAATTGTTCTGCGTGAGCAGAAAACAATTAACGTTTGGAGAACTGCGGACGACGACGTGCTTTACGCAGACCGACTTTCTTACGTTCAACCTGACGAGCGTCACGAGTAACGAAGCCAGCTTTACGCAGTTCAGAACGCAGGGACTCGTCGTACTCCATCAGAGCGCGGGTGATACCGTGACGGATCGCACCAGCCTGACCAGAGATACCACCACCTTTAACAGTGATGTACAGATCCAGTTTCTCAACCATGTCGACCAGTTCCAGCGGCTGACGAACTACCATGCGGGCAGTTTCACGACCGAAGTACTGTTCCAGCGAACGCTGGTTGATTACGATTTTGCCGTTGCCCGGTTTGATGAAAACGCGAGCTGCGGAACTTTTGCGGCGACCAGTGCCGTAGTATTGATTTTCAGCCATTGCCTATAATCCCGATTAGATGTCAAGAACTTGCGGTTGCTGTGCCGCGTGGTTGTGCTCGTTACCAGCGTAAACTTTCAGTTTACGGTACATAGCACGACCCAGCGGGCCTTTTGGCAGCATGCCTTTAACCGCGATTTCAATCACACGCTCAGGACGGCGGGCAATCATCTCTTCAAAGGTCGCTTCTTTGATACCACCGATGTGGCCGGTGTGGTGGTAGTACATTTTGTCTTCGCGCTTGTTGCCGGTTACAGCAACTTTTTCTGCGTTCAGAACGATGATGTAATCACCAGTATCAACGTGCGGAGTGTATTCCGCTTTGTGCTTACCGCGCAGGCGACGAGCCAGTTCAGTAGCCAGACGGCCCAGAGTTTTACCGGTCGCGTCAACAACATACCAGTCGCGTTTTACGGTTTCTGGTTTAGCTGTAAAAGTTTTCATTAAAAGCTTACCCAAATAAATAAGTTACACGTTGGTGAACACCCAAACGTTTAGTCAGTTGAGGTTCACACGACAAAGTCCGGCAAACCTACCCCTTCGAATAGCCTATGCCAGCACATAGAAGATTTCGGGAAAAAAAACCTTCTCGTAACGTGGGGTCGCAAGATTATAGAGAAGTAGGGGCCAAAGATCGACCCCTTTATGTGATTTGCAGCAGGTTTTTCTCAATGTGAGAAGAAGGCTGGATTCAGGGCATGTGCGGTTGTTTCAGATACTCTTCGCTTTGCATTTCCTGCAGGCGCGATAAACAGCGCTGGAACTCAAACTTCAAGCGTTCGCCCTGATAGATCTCATACAGCGGCACCGCCGCGCTAACCACCAGTTTTACGTGACGTTCGTAGAATTCATCCACCAGCGCGATAAAGCGCCGCGCTTCGCTCTCAAGATGCGTCGTCATCACCGGCACATCGAACAACATCACGGTATGGAACAGGCGTGACAGCGCGATGTAATCATGCTGGCTGCGCGCATCCACGCACAGCGTGTCGAACGACGCCGCCAAAGTCTGGTTTTCCACGCCTAACGTCGGCAGCGGCCGGTGGTTAATTTCCAGCGTCGGCATCTGCTCGCGTTTGGCTCCCGCCAGCGCCAGCCAGAGTTTATCCATTTGCTGGCTGGTCTCGCCATTGAGCGGCGACAGCCACAGATGCGCCTGGGTTAATGTGCGCAGGCGGTAATCAATCCCCGCATCGACGTTCATAATGTCGCAATGCTGTTTGATGGCGTCTATCGCCGGCAGGAAACGCGCGCGCTGCAGACCATTGCGGTAGAGCTCGTCCGGCGGGATGTTTGAGGTAGCAACCAGCGTAATCCCACGCGAGAACAGCGCTTTCATTAAGCCGCCGAGCAGCATGGCATCGGTGATGTCGGAGACAAAAAACTCGTCGAAGCACAACACATCGGTTTGCGCTTTAAAGCGATCGGCAACGATTTCCAGCGGGTCGCTATGCCCCTGCAGGGTGGTTAACTCTTCGTGTACGCGCAGCATAAAGCGATGGAAATGCAGGCGCTGTTTACGCTCGCCCGGCAGGCTTTGATAAAACATATCCATCAGCCAGGTTTTGCCGCGCCCAACGCCGCCCCACATATACAGGCCGCGTACGGCGGTCGCTTCCGCCGCCGGTTCGCGTTTGCCAAGCAGCTTGCTGAATTTCGCCCGCAGCCCGCCGCCCGCAGGCGCTGCGGCTACAGGTTTTTCCTGCAGTTCACGATAGATGGTATCGAGGCGGCTGACCGCTTCTTGTTGCACGTCGTCTGGTTGATGGCTGCCCTCTTTGAGAGCTAAAAGGTAACGCGATGTTGGGGACAGGCTTTGCATGATCTTATTGTTATTCCTTGAAAACCGTGGCGCCGTGGCCCACGATTGACGAAAAAAAGGCGGTTCTACACTACGCGATGATACGCCAGGATTCCACTTCTGTGGAATTAGCGGTTATAGTGGCACTATCGGGCGCAGGCGGAGAGCCTAACAGCCACCCTACGGAACCACAAAACAACGGGAGATGTTCATGACCTGGGAATACGCGCTAATTGGATTAGTCGTCGGTATCATCATCGGTGCCGTCGCCATGCGTTTTGGTAACCGCAAATTGCGTCAGCAACAAGCGCTGCAGTTCGAACTGGAAAAGAATAAAGCAGAGCTTGAAGAGTATCGCGAAGAGCTGGTCAGCCATTTTGCGCGCAGCGCAGAACTGCTGGACAACATGGCGGATGACTACCGTCAGCTGTATCAGCACATGGCAAAAAGCTCCAGCAGCCTGCTGCCGGACGCGATGGCGGACGCCAATCCGTTCCGCAATCGCCTGGCGGAGTCCGAAGCCAGCAACGATCAGGCGCCGGTACAGATGCCGCGCGATTATTCTGAAGGCGCATCCGGCCTGCTGCGCGGTGGCGCGAAACGCGACTGATCCCGCTGTCTGCGTAAAAATATTTACCGGGCGCACCTTCCGCGCCCGTCTTCCCCCTGCATCCCAGCTACAATTTAAGCACGGACCGCATTGTTAGCCGGTCGAAAATTCAATAACATCAAATCATTCGGACGTTTTTTCCATACACCTCAGGTTACGAGAGCCAGCATCTAATGAAGAAACAGACTTTGCTGTTGAGTGCGTTAGCGTTAAGCATTGGATTATCGTTGTCGGTCCTGCCTCCGGCGGCGGCATCACTGCCGACCCAGGTTCCAGGCCAGGGCGCGCTACCGAGCCTCGCGCCGATGCTGGAAAAAGTATTGCCTGCGGTGGTCAGCGTGCAGGTAGAAGGCACCGCCTCGCCGGTGCAGAATATGCCGGAAGAGCTGAAAAAATACTTCGGCGACAACGCGCCGCAAGAGCAGGCGCAGCCGTTTGAAGGCCTCGGTTCAGGGGTGATTATCGACGCCGCCAAAGGCTACGTGCTGACCAACAACCACGTAATAAGCCAGGCGCAGAAAATCAGCATTCAGTTGAACGATGGCCGCGAGTTCGATGCCAAACTGGTCGGCAGCGATGAACAGAGCGATATCGCCCTGCTGCAGGTTTTAAAACCCAGCAATTTAACGCAAATCGCCATCGCGGATTCCGACAAGCTGCGCGTCGGTGATTTCGCCGTTGCCGTCGGCAACCCCTTCGGCCTCGGCCAAACCGCCACTTCCGGCATCATCTCCGCGCTGGGCCGTAGCGGCCTTAATCTCGAAGGGCTGGAAAACTTTATTCAGACCGATGCCTCAATTAACCGCGGCAACTCCGGCGGCGCGCTGCTGAATCTTAACGGCGAGCTTATCGGCATCAATACCGCCATTCTGGCGCCGGGCGGCGGCAGCATCGGTATCGGCTTCGCCATTCCGAGCAACATGGCGAAGACCCTCGCCGATCAGCTTATTCAATATGGCGAAATCAAACGCGGCCTGCTGGGTATTAAAGGCATGGAAATGAGCGCGGATATCGCCAAAGCGATGAATATCAACGCTCAGCGTGGCGCCTTTGTAAGCGAAGTCCTGGCCAATTCAGGCTCCGCAAAAGCAGGAATTAAATCCGGCGACGTTATCGTCAGCATGAACGGCAAACCGCTAAGCAGCTTCGCCGAGCTGCGCTCGCGTATCGCCACTACCGCCCCTGGCACAAAAGTAAAACTGGGGCTACTGCGCGACGGCAAACCGTTGGACGTCGAGGTCACGCTGGATAAGAGCACCTCCTCCACCGCCAGCGCCGAGCTGATTATCCCGGCCCTGCAGGGAGCGGCGCTAAGCGATGGCCAGTTAAAAGACGGCACTAAGGGCGTGAGCATCGATAACGTCGATAAAGGCAGCGCGGCGGCTCAGGTTGGCCTGCATAAAGACGATCTCATTATCGGCCTCAACCGCCAGCGCGTGCGTTCCATCGCCGAGCTACGTAAAGTGCTGGAAACCAAACCGGCCGTCATCGCGCTGAATGTGCTGCGCGGTAACGAAAGCATTTATCTGCTGCTACGCTGACGGCTGCATCCGGACATCGCGCGTCGTGCGATGTCCGGATAAGTCATGCTATGCTGCGCCTGCCCATTAATTAACGATATTCGCATCATGCCAGGAAAGCTTTTACGTTCAGTCCTTATCGGTTTAATCGTCGGCGGCATCCTGCTGGCGGCGATGCCTTCGCTGCGCCAGTGGCAGCTCTCGTCGGCGACGCCGAGCGATACCGCTGACGAATCGCCCGCCAGCTATAATGCTGCGGTAAGACGCGCCGCGCCGGCGGTGGTCAACGTCTATAACCGCGCGCTGAACAGCACCAGCCATAACCAGCTGACGCTCGGCTCCGGCGTTATCATGGACCAACGCGGATATATCCTCACCAACAAGCACGTCATCAACGATGCCGATCAGATAATCATCGCCTTGCAGGATGGACGGGTATTTGAAGCCCTGTTGGTCGGTTCCGATACCCTGACTGACCTGGCGGTGCTCAAAATAAACGCCAGCGGCGGCCTGCCAGTTATCCCGATTAACCCGAAACGCGTTCCACATATCGGCGATGTGGTACTGGCGATAGGCAACCCGTATAACCTTGGGCAAACCATCACCCAGGGTATCATCAGCGCGACCGGTCGTATCGGCCTGAACCCCACCGGGCGACAGAATTTCCTGCAAACCGACGCCTCTATCAACCACGGCAACTCCGGCGGCGCGCTGGTCAACTCGCTGGGTGAATTGATGGGTATTAACACCCTGTCGTTTGATAAGAGCAATGACGGCGAAACGCCGGAAGGGATCGGCTTTGCCATCCCGTTCCAGCTGGCGACCAAAATCATGGATAAACTGATCCGCGACGGCCGGGTGATCCGCGGTTACATCGGGATCAGCGGCCGCGAGATCGCGCCGATGCATGCGCAGAGCGGCGGCATGGATCAGATCCAGGGGATTGTCGTTAATGACGTCGCACCTGACGGCCCAGCGGCGCAGGCCGGGATCCGCGCCAATGATGTGATCATCTCGGTGAACGATAAACCAGCGGTTTCGGCGCTGGAAACCATGGACCAGGTCGCAGAAATTCGCCCGGGTTCAGAAATCCCGGTGGTCATCATGCGTGATGATAAGAAAATCACCCTGCACGTGGCGGTACAGGAATATCCGGCGACAAATTAACGATTAGCGCTCCGTTATCGGAGCGCTATTAATCAACAAACAGCGGTCCGGCCGGGAATCTGGCCAGAAACCCGGTCACCGCCAGTAACGACCGCAACGATGGCCAGCGAACCTGCCGCTCCCGCAGTTCATCATCCAGCGTCAGTAACGCGAACTCCCCTCTCTCGCCAAGAACGCCACCCTGCCACAGCAGCCGTTGCGCCTGCTGCCGCTCCCACGGCGATTCACTCTTCCAGGCCAGCAAATGCAGCAGCGACTGTTGTAAGCAAACGCTGTGCGAATGGTTGTCCCGCAACAATCGTCGATACACCGGCAGCGAGATACTGCGTACGCTGTAGAAACCGCTGCGCGATTCACTATCAGCCTGCGCCACGCTGGCGCACATCTGCCCGGCGAGATCGCTTAAACGATTATGCGTCAGCGGCTGGCGCAGCGCATCCAGATGCCCGGCGGCGGCGCAAAGCAGGCCGCTCCTTTGCCGCTCATGCGTCAGCGAACCCAGTAACGCCGCTACCGTTTCAGACTCCCCGGTCTGCGCATGCTGAATACCTGCGTCATAACAACAGACAAAGAAATCATGGCTGCCACGGACGACTGGCGGGCGCGCCAGCAGATTCAGCGCCGGATGCAGTTGTTCAAGCTCCTCCAGCGACGCCAGGGCGTAATCAACGACCCCCTCTTTTGCCGACGACCTGCTGGCAGGATGTAATGCAACCGTTTCATTCATCAAAACCTCCTCAGGGAAAATTCCCGGCTCGCGCGGCGCGCGGCCGGGCTACGGGGTCACCGGTCGCCCGGATAAGGCGCCTGCCGCCATCCGGGAACCTCTCCCGGGGGCGCTGCGCTTACCGGGGCTACAAACCGGAGCGGACCGGTAGCCCGGATAAGGCGCCTGCCGCCATCCGGGAACCTCTCCCCGGTGGCGCTGCGCTTACCGGGGCTACAAACCGGAGCGGACCCGTAGCCCGGATAAGGCGCAAGCCGCCATCCGGTAACCTCTCCCCGGTGGCGCTGCGCTTACCGGGGCTACAAACCGGAGCGGACCGGTAGCCCGGATAAGGCGCAAGCCGCTATCCGGGAATCTCTCCCCGGTGGCGCTGCGTTTACCGGGGCTACAAACCGGAGCGGACCGGTAGCCCGGATAAGGCGCAAGCCGCCATCCGGGAACCTCTCCCCGGTGGCGCTGCGCTTACCGGGGCTACAAACCGGAGCGGACTGGTAGCCCGGATAAGGCGCCAGCCGCAACCCGGGAAGGATGCCGGCTTACATCGCCAGCACGTACTTGAGCATCACCCCGGCGGCGATCGCCGAGCCGATCACCCCGGCCACGTTCGGGCCCATCGCGTGCATCAGCAGGAAGTTCTGCCCGTCCGCTTCCAGACCCACCTTGTTGGACACCCTCGCTGCCATCGGCACCGCCGACACCCCGGCCGAGCCAATCAGCGGGTTGATCTTGTGTTTACTGAAGACATTCATCAGCTTCGCCATGATCACCCCGGCGGCGGTGCCCACGCAGAAGGCGATCACCCCCAGCAGCAGGATGCCCAGCGTCTGCGGCTGCAGGAACTTGTCCGCCACCAGCTTGGCCCCCACCGACAGTCCGAGGAAGATGGTGACGATATTGATCAGCGCGTTCTGCACCGTATCGCTCAGCCGATCCACCACGCCGCTTTCGCGCATCAGGTTGCCGAAGCAGAACATCCCCAGCAGCGGCGCGGCGTCCGGCAGCAGCAGCGCCACCAGCAGCAACAGCACCGCCGGGAAGAGGATCTTCTCGCGTTTGCTCACCGTACGCAGCTGCACCATGCGGATCTTCCGCTCTTTGTCGCTGGTCAGCGCCTTCATGATCGGCGGCTGGATCAGCGGCACCAGCGCCATATAGGAGTAGGCGGCCACCGCGATGGCCCCCAGCAGCTCCGGCGCCAGCTTGCTCGACAGGTAGATAGCCGTCGGGCCGTCGGCGCCGCCGATGATGCCGATGGCCGCCGCCTGCGGCAGGGTGAAGTGGATGAAGCCGAAGTAGTTCAGCGTCAGCGCCCCGAGCACGGTGGCGAAGATCCCGAACTGCGCCGCCGCCCCCAGCAGCAGGGTGCGCGGGTTGGCCAGCAGCGGGCCGAAATCGGTCATCGCCCCGACGCCCATAAAGATCACCAGCGGCGCGATACCCGAGCCAATCGCCACCTTATAGAAGATGGCCAGCACCCCGGAGGAGTAGCCCATATCCACCGCCAGCGTCTCCATCTGCCCCTGTACCGACGGCAGGGCCAGCGCCAGCGCTTCCTTGATGGCGTGGACGTCCGGCGCGCAGTTGAGCTTCGCGGCAATCACCGCCAGCTGGACCGGGTCGTGGTGGGCCAGCAGGTTTTCCAGCGCGCTCAGCGCCAGCCCGGCCTCCGGGATATTGGAGAGCAGGCCGCCGAAGCCAATCGGCAGCAGCAGTAACGGCTCGAACTTTTTAGCAATCGCCAGCCACAGCAGCAGCAGGCTGACCAGCAGCATCGCCGCCTGGCCGGCCTGCAGATGCATCAGCCCCATGCCCTGAATCAGGGCGTTCAGACTTTCCATTTGCGCTCCTCGTCCTTACGCCAGCTGCAGCAGGGTGTCGCCGACCGCCACCGCATCGCCGGATTTCACTGCGATACCGCGTACGGTACCGGCCTGCGCGGCGCGGATTTCGGTTTCCATCTTCATGGCTTCCAGAATCAGCAGCACCTCGCCTTCCGCCACCGCCTGGCCTTCGCTGGCCAGCACCTTCCAGATGGTGCCCGCCAGCGGCGCGGTCACCGGGGTGCCGGCCAGCGGCGCGGTCACCGGGGTGCCGGCGCCAGTCGGGGCGGCAGCCTGAACCGGTGCGGAAGACGGCGTGGCCGTCGTCAGCTGGCTGACGTCGCCGCCGTCGCTGACCTTGACCACGAAGGCTTTGCCTTCCACTTCGACGGTGTAGATACCGGAAGCGGCGGCTTTTGCCGGCGCGGCAGAGGTGGCTTCTTCCACCTGCGGCACCGGCTCAAAGGCCGCCGGGTTGTGGCGGTTTTCGAGGAACTTCAGGCCGATTTGCGGGAACAGCGCCACGGTGAGCACGTCGTCGATGGCGTTTTCGGCAAGCGTGATGCCCTTTTCCTGCGCCTGGCTTTTGACGTCGGCTTCAAGCTCCGCCAGCTCCGGCTTCAGCAGGTCGGCCGGGCGGCAGGTGACGGCGTCAGCGCCGTCGAGCACCCGCGCCTGCAGTGCGGCGTTAACCGGCGCCGGGGTGTGACCGTATTCGCCTTTCAGAATACCGGCGGTCTCCTTCGCAATGGTTTTGTAGCGCTCGCCGCCCAGCACGTTGAGCACCGCCTGGGTGCCGACAATCTGCGAGGTCGGGGTCACCAGCGGGATGAAGCCGAGGTCCTCGCGCACGCGGGGGATTTCCGCCAGTACCTCATCCAGACGGTGGGCGGCGCTCTGCTGCTTCAGCTGGCCTTCGAGGTTGGTGAGCATGCCGCCCGGCACCTGGGCGACCAGGATGCGGCTGTCGGTGCCTTTCAGCTGGCCTTCGAAGGCGTGGTATTTTTTGCGCACCTCGCGGAAGTACGCGGCGATGCTCTCCAGCTTGTGGATATCGAGGCCTGCGTCGTACGGCGTGCCGGCGAGGGTGGCCACCAGCGCTTCGGTGGCCGGGTGGCCATAGGTGGCGCTCATCGAGGAGATGGCGGTATCGACGCCGTCGACGCCGGCTTCAATGGCCTTCAGCAGCGCCATCTCCGCCATGCCGGTGGTGGCGTGGCAGTGCAGATGCAGGGTGACGTCATAGCGTTTTTTGATTTCGCTGACCAGCTCAAAGGCGGCATGCGGGGTGAGGATGCCGGACATGTCCTTGATGGCGATGGAGTCGACGCCGGTCTCCAGCAGTTGTTCGGTGAGGTCGAGCCAGGTCTGCAGGGTGTGCGCCGGGCTGGTGGTGTAGCTGAGGGTGCCCTGGGCGTGGGCGCCGTGGCGGCGGACCGCCTGCAGGGCGGCCTGCATGTTGCGCGGGTCGTTCATGGCATCAAAGACGCGGAAGACGTCCATGCCGTTTTTGACGGCGCGCTCGACAAAGCGCTCCACCACGTCATCGGCGTAGTGGCGGTAGCCGAGCAGGTTCTGGCCGCGCAGCAGCATCTGCAGCGGAGTTTTCGGCATCGCTTTTTTCAGCTCGCGCAGGCGGACCCACGGGTCCTCGCCGAGGAAGCGGATGCAGGCGTCAAAGGTGGCGCCGCCCCAGCATTCGAGGGAGCGGTAGCCGACGTCGTCGAGCGCAGCCGCAACGGGCAGCATATCGTCGAGACGCAGACGGGTGGCGAACAGGGACTGGTGGGCGTCGCGCAGGACGACATCGGTAATGGCAACGGTCATGAATTCCTCCGTGAATTAAGAATTAAGGCGGCGATGGTGGTGAATGGCGGCGACAATCGCCGGCTTTAAACGGGCGAAGTCGTCAGCGGGCGCGACGGCCGCAGGCGCCGGTTTGGGCGCGGCAGGCGGCTCAGGGAACAGACGGGTAACGGCGAGAGACATTCCCCGGATGGCGAAAATGAGCAGCAGCAGAAACGCCAGCACGAAGCCCATGCCGAGGAACATCAGGGTGAAGCCTTCGCCTAACAGAACGGCATCAGTCATAAAATAGCCTTTGGAGGAGCGCAATAATGGCGTGATGAACAACCGCGATAGCCGAGTGGATTTCCCCAGACCACATAGTCAGAAGCCTCTTTATCGCGGAAATTAATTCTCGCCATTACTGCGCAATATATTTAACAGGGCATTATTTAATAAAGCTTACGTGCTGACAGATTTCATCGGCGACAATCTCTTTGCGCTGATTAAATATCACCTTATTCTGCTCAAAAAGATTATTTCCGTGGGTATCGATCGACACAATAAGTGGGCCGAATTCTTTCACCCGGCAAACCCATAAGGTTTCCGGCATACCCAAATCACGCCACTGGGCGTCTTCAATTTCTTCCACACAGACCGCGGCAACCACCGCGCAGCCGGCCGGGAAGACGCAATGCAGCGCTTTATGTTCGGCACAGCCCTCTTCGGTCCCCTTACCCATACCGCCTTTGCCAACGATTAATTTCACACCGGTCTTAGCAATAAATTCTTTTTCAAATTTCTCCATGCGCATACTGGTGGTTGGCCCAACGGAGACCATTTCAAATTTATCTTCCGTACCTTTAATCGGCCGCACAATGGGCCCGGCATGTAATATCGCGCCGCCGGCAACGTTGACCGGTAATTCACGACCGCCTTCAATTAAACGACGGTGAGCTACATCACGACAGGTAACAATATGACCATTGAGATAAATAATATCGCCCGCTTTAATATCAGCTAAATCTTCATCTTTAATTGGCGTAGTGAGTATTTTTTTAGTCATCAGAAAGCCACTCCTGTGTGAGACGTAATGGTGTAATTCAAATCTTTATCGAAAACGATATGTCCTTTGCGGTGCGACCAGCAGCCAACGTTGACCGCCACGCCGATGGTGGAAGGATGGCGCGCGGTGTTTTCGATATTGACGCCCATCACGGAGGTGTTACCGGACATCCCCTGCGGGCCAAGGCCAATTTTGTTGATGCCGTCTTCGAGCATTTTCTCCAGCGATGCCGCGCGTTCATTCTCATTACGCGACCCCACCGGGCGCATCAGCGCTTTCTTCGACAGCAGCGCCGCGGTTTCAACGGAGGTCGCGACGCCAATGCCAACCAACAACGGCGGACAGGCGTTCAGGCCATAGCTGGTCATCACATCCAGTACGAAACGGGTAACGCCTTCGTAACCGGCGCCCGGCATTAGTACCATCGCTTTACCCGGTAGCGAGCAGCCGCCGCCGGCCATATAGGTGTAAATGCTGCACTGGTCGGAATCGGGGACTATCTCCCAGAATACCGTCGGCGTACCTTTACCCACGTTTTTACCGGTGTTGTATTCGTCAAAGGTCTCCACGCTGTTATGGCGCAGCGGAGAATCCACGGTGGCTTTAATCACCGATTCGCGCAGCAGCGCTTCCAGTTCGCCAATCAGCGGGAAGTTGGCGCCGCACTCAACCAAAAACTGAATCACGCCGGTGTCCTGGCAGGAGGGACGATCCAGCTCTTTGGCCAGACGCTGGTTTTCAACCATGGTGGTAAAGATGACGTCAGCCAGCTGGCTGGTCTCTTTTTTATGCAACTCTTTCAGTTTTGCAGTGACGTCATCAGGCAATACTTTGCCGGTATATCCCACGAATTTGGCCATAATATCGGTCATTCGGGATATCTGTTCGCTTTTGCTCATAAAGGCTCCTTAGTCAGAACAGCGTCCGTAAATTACGGGTGAAAAGGGAAAAGAATTGGCAGCAGTACGAGGCTGACAATGGTCGAAACAATAATCAGAGGGAGGCCGGATTTGGCGTAATCGACAAACTTATAGCCGCCGGCCGAGAGCACCATCATGTTGGCGGGCATACCGATCGGCGTCGCGTAGGCGCAGGAACTGCCGATAACGGTCGCCATCAGGACCGCTTGCGGATCGGCGCCCATACCGGCCGCTATCGACAAACTCACCGGTACCAGTAGCGCGACGGTAGCGGTATTGGACATAAAGTTGGTCATGATGACGGACAGTACAAAGACCACCACCATCAACATGAACGGGGAAGAGTTCTGGCCCAGCATGCCGATGACATGATCGGCAACCAGCTTGCCCGCGCCGGTCATTTCCAGCGCTTTTGCCAGCGCCAGCGTGCCGCCAAAAATGAAAATAGTTTGTGAATCAATCGCTTTGTAAGCCTGCTTTTCCGTCAGCACGCCGGTAAACACCAGTACCAACGCACCGATACAGCCTGCAACCGTCAGGCTAATGCCGGTCTGTTTCTCAAAAATCATGCCGAGGATCGTGGCGATCAGCACCACCAGCGACAGGATCTGTTTCCAGCGCGGAACGTCGCTGTAATCACGCTGTTCGCCGACGCCGCCGACTTCGTCGCTATTCCCGGTAGCAGGCAGAAATTTATAGCCAATTGTCAGGAAATAGAGGATGCCGCAGAGCAGCATCGGTAAACCCACTTTCGCATACTCAAAAAAGCCAAAGCCGCTACCGATATTCTGTAACGCCGATTGCGCGATCAGGTTGCCGGGCGCGCCAATCAACGACAGGTTGCCGCCGAGGGCGGCGGCAAATACCAGCGGCATCAGTAAACGAGAGCGGGCAAAACCCGATTTCGCCGCGACGCCAATCACCACCGGGATCAGCACCGCCGCCGTACCGGTGTTGGAAAGAAAGCCCGACATCACGCCGACCACCACCATGATGGTGAAAATCAGCTGTTTTTCGGTTTTGGCAAAGTGAGTGATCACCCCGCCGACTTTATTGGCCATCCCGGTTTCAAATAACGCCCCGCCGACGACGAACATGGCGACAAAAAGAATGACGTTGGAGTCGATAAAACCAGCAAAAGCTTGTTTTAGATCCAACACGCCGGTGAGTACTAACGCCACGCAGACCACCATGGAAGTCACTGCCAAAGGCACCTTCTCCCAGACGAACATGACGATAGCGAACACCAGCAAACATAAGGTGATGGTAATCGGTTCCATACTTATAATTATCCCTATCAATGATATATGATATTGTATCCAATATTGACGAGGGAGAAATTATTCCCATGCAAAAAGTAAGTCAATGCGTTTTTGAGGAAAGATCGCGCAGTGCGATCTGCATCAAGATCCTGCGCAGATCGTCACAAGAAGTGATTAATAACGATGATCAATAAGAAAAAGCCTGCAGTTGCTCCACAGGCAATTGGCGTTACACGGTAGTATCAGGAAGGTAGCGCGTTAACATGTTCTCCATCGAGCGGATAATATGCTTGCGCATACGCTGGCGCGCCAGCTCTTCATTATGCTGCTCAAGTGCCTGTAAAATCTCTTTATGTTCGTGGATGGAGATAGCGGCATACTCCGCTTCGGTCACCTTGTACCCCATCGACAGTCCGTTCCACATATTACAAAGCAGCATCTTCATTTTTTCGTTGCCTGCGGCGTTCCAGATCTCCATATGGAAAGCCTGGTTCAGGTCGGAATATTCAGTGAAGTTATTATCGGCCAGCGCTTTTTCCGCTGAGTAGTGTACCTGGGCAATGCGCGAAATATCCGTGCCGGGACGGGAGGCTTTCGCCACCGCCTCGCTTTCCAGCAGCGCGCGAATTTCATAATGCTCGCGGATCGTCTGCTCGTTGATCCCCAACACCACCGCGCCTTTATTGGGGCGGACTTTAATCAGGCCATCGGCGGCTAAAATCTGAAACGCTTCGCGTACCGGCATGCTGGAAACGCCGACCATACGGGCAATGCCTTCGAGAGTTATCTCCTGCCCTTCCACTAAATCCCGCGAAAGAATCGCTTTGCGTAATACCGCCGCGACCTGCTCTTTCGCCGAAAGAAGCTTAATTTTCCCTAATTTAGGCTTCTGCACTTTCCCAATCCTTCATATGTTGACGCATAATTTCCGCAAGCATGAGGAAATAACGCTGTGTTGCCTGAGCAATATTGCCCGCATCGCCGCGGCTAATGGCTCCGGCCAGTTCATGTAGTATCAGTGCCGATTCCTGGCTATCGTCTTTCAGATACAGGATGACATAAGAGATATATCCATCCAAAAATTGCTGATAAGCCTTCGCCAGATAGCGGTTATCAAGATAGGAAATCAGCAACTGATGAAATTCCAGTTCGCGAGTTTTGTCGCCAGGCTGCGCCAGCGCTTGTGCGCGCCCGAGCAGCAATTCCCCCTGGTTTGCCGGCACCAGAGTGAACAATTCGGCAGCCATCACCGCGATCACGCGAAAAATTTGGCTAACATCATCAGGCACCAGTTTTGATACCTGCATATGGCGGTTAGGCAAGCGCACCAGAAAGCCCTCTTGTTCAAGGGACTGCAACGCTTCTCTAACCGGCATACGTGAAAGCCCTAGCTGCTCGGCAATACTCTCCTGCGCCAGCTCATCTCCCGCTTTCATCGCTCCGGACAGAATTTGATAGCGAATGATTTGCGTAATGTGGTCCCTGGTCTGCTTTCGTTCGATCTTTTTCACAACGTCCTCATTGCTTAGGGCTTAAGACGCGGGGATTTTAGCAGATTTAGCCGCCAGGCGGCGCATTCGGCAGGGATATGAGGCGATAAAAAAGCCGGAACGACGGTTCCGGCTTTTCTGCTAAGTAGACATTACTTATTCACGAAATCTTCGCCGAGGGCGATATCTTTCTTCAGCGTATCCAGCATGCCTTCCAGCGCCTGCTGTTCAAAAGCGCTAAGTTTACCGATGGACTGGCGCTCTTCCACGCCATTTTTGCCCAACAGCAGCGGCTGCGAGAAGAAACGGGCATACTGGCCGTCACCTTCGACATAGGCACATTCAACCACGCCTTTTTCACCCTGCATTGCACGCACCAGTGAGAGCCCGAAACGCGCAGCGGCCTGGCCCATCGACAGCGTCGCCGATCCGCCGCCCGCTTTCGCTTCCACGACTTCCGTCCCGGCGTTTTGAATACGTTTGGTGAGATCCGCGACTTCCTGCTCACTAAAGCTGACGCCAGGGATCTGCGACAGTAAAGGCAGAATAGTGACGCCAGAGTGGCCGCCAATGACCGGAACTTCAACCTCTGTTGCCGACTTGCCTTTCAGCTCGGCGACAAAAGTATTAGAACGAATGATATCGAGGGTGGTAACGCCAAACAGTTTGTTTTTATCGTACACACCGGCTTTTTTCAGCACTTCGGCGGCGATAGCGACGGTGGTATTTACCGGGTTGGTGATAATACCGATGCAGGCCTGCGGACAGGTTTTTGCGATCTGCTGCACCAGGTTTTTAACGATACCGGCATTAACATTAAATAAGTCGGAACGATCCATGCCGGGCTTACGCGCGACGCCGGCGGAAATCAGCACCACATCAGCGCCTTCCAGCGCCGGGGTGGCATCTTCACCGGAGAAACCTTTGATTTTTACATCTGTGGGAATATGACTTAGATCTACCGCCACGCCCGGCGTAACCGGAGCGATGTCGTACAACGAGAGCTCTGAACCTGAAGGCAGTTGGGTCTTAAGTAGTAGGGCAAGCGCCTGGCCGATTCCACCAGCGGCGCCGAGGACTGCAACTTTCATCCTAAACTCCTTATTATGGTTAATATAGTCTTTCGTTATTCCGTCGCCTGGACCTTAATTCACAAGATGAACAATTACAATAATTATGGCTGAAGAATGCGGGGTACGCGCAATGATGCAGCAAATTCGCATTTTTCTTCCTGAGACTGGCCATCCAGCAAAGCCGTAGTACCGGATCGACTATTGGTTACAATACACCCAGCTCACTCGGCAAAACAATATCAATTTCATAACATTTATTTCACTTTTACAGCAATTTACCCGCTGTGATGCAGGCATGTTCCTCATCAGGGTTATTTGCTAAAATATGCGCCTTTCATAACATTATTTACGCTATTCCTTTGCGGATTATTTGCATAAAAATGCACTTGTATGCATAATGATGTTGTTTTTACCACCATAATCTGGGTGACTTATGCGTAGTTCGGCAAAACAAGAAGAACTGGTTAAAGCGTTTAAATCGCTGCTTAAAGAAGAAAAATTCAGCTCGCAAGGCGAAATCGTTCAGGCGCTGCAGGAAGAAGGTTTCGAGAACATCAACCAATCGAAAGTTTCCCGCATGCTGACAAAGTTTGGCGCCGTTCGCACGCGTAACGCCAAAATGGAAATGGTCTACTGTTTGCCTGCCGAACTCGGCGTGCCGACGACCTCCAGCCCGCTGAAAAATCTGGTGCTGGACATCGATTATAACGATGCGGTGGTGGTGATTCACACCAGCCCCGGCGCGGCGCAGCTAATCGCACGCCTGCTGGATTCCTTAGGCAAAGCCGAAGGTATTCTGGGTAGTATCGCGGGTGATGACACTATCTTTACCACCCCTGCCCGCGGTTTTTCCGTTAAAGATCTCTACGACGCGATTCTGGTCCTGTTCGAACAGGAACTCTAAGCGCTCCCCCTCTGGTTCCTGCCAGAGGGTTCTTCCCCGCAAAATGCTATCCCCCAAACCTTCAAATAAAGCAGCATTTTTTTAACATTTAGTGTGGTTTTCCACCTCTATACATTCCTTTACCGAATGATAACGGCTAAAGCGCACAAAAGATCAAAGCGCAATATCTATTTGATTTAAATATAAATAATCATGATATTCACCCCATGAATGACATTTCTAATTCTTATACGTTATAAAAACGACATTTCTTGGAAATTATTTACACTGAAAACAATTAGCATGGTATTAATATTTTTGGTGATTAGTGTATACTTGATTTTGTGATGAGGGTCACGAAACAAAGCCCCCTAATAATAAAATTCGACGAGGTGAACATCATGAAAATCAAAACCACTGTAGCCGCACTCAGCATGCTATCCGTACTGTCCTTTGGCGCTTTCGCCGCTGATTCAATCAACAGCACTCAAGCGGAAAGCCGCCAGTCACTGGGCACCGTATCTATCGGCGCGGTAGGTTCTTCCCCGATGGATATGCATGAAATGCTGAACAAAAAAGCACAAGAAGAAGGTGCTTCTTCTTATCGCATTATCGAAGCTCGCACCGGCGACCATTGGCACGCCACTGCTGAACTTTATAAATAAGCTTTAACGATTGTCGGTCATTAACTGAAACAGTATCTCTTCAGCGGCCTGGGTTCATACGAAATCTCCCGCCGCTGCACATAAGGTTGGAGTCAAGATTATGAAAAGCGCAATTATCATCGCATCCCTGGGTCTGGCATCTGTTCTCTCTTTCGGCGCAAGCGCAGCCGTACAGCAAGTGAATGCCGATCAAGCACAAAACCTGCAACCAATGGGCACTATCTCTGTATCGCAAGTAGGTAGCGCGCCAATGGATATGCGCCAGGAACTCGCGGCTAAAGCCGAGAAAGAAGGCGCCAGCAGCTACCGCATTATTGAAGCTCGTACCGGCGACAGCTGGCACGCGACTGCTGAGTTGTACAAATAAACCCTCGTCGTCTTATCCGACGACTTGCCCCCGCCTGCCGGGGGCTTTTTTATGCCCAACGGGCATTGAAACGTAGTTGTCCTTCGAGCTCCTCTTCCGCTTCATCGAACAGCAAAATTAACGCGCCAAAGCGACGACGCTGTTTTTCATCCAGATGGACAAATTCAATCTCCAGCGGGAACGGTAAGCGCCCTCCCGTCACCGCGCTCCACAGCGCGTCAAGGTTATCCACCTGCTTATCCGGTAGCGCGAAGGCGCGGGAAAACTCACGATAGAAATCCTGTTGCTCAGCTATTTCATCAAAATCAAAGGTATAAATAGTCATTGCCCGCCGCCCCTTCCGCTCTGTCCCTCTACACCAAATAAGTATAGCGATAAAAAAACCGACGCCGAGGCGTCGGTTCGCAGGTTAGCTATTGGTGAGCACGTGCTGATATTTTTTCAGCATATCCACCAGCCGTCGCACCGGCTCAGTAACCTGGGGCGACGCCTGCCAGTGAAGGAGTTTTTCCTGATAAACATCAAGCTCTTCCAGCAGACGGGTAAAGTAACGGCGGCGCTTATCGTCGCTGCCGGCGGAGATAACGTGATCGGCGGTTCGCCGCAGCTGGCGGTGGAAGGCCGACAGATCCTCGTTTACCGGTACCGGGGCATCGCGTAGACGCTGGTGCGCGATAATCAGCGTCAACGCTAACCGAAAGCGGGCGATATCGCCGGGAAACTTGTTCAGCAGTAAAAACAGCTGTTGATACAGCGCCGGCAAATGGTTCTCTTTTCGCCTTGCGCTGTTAGTAGTGAGCGAAGAGACCGCCGCCGAGACGAACTGGTTCAATAACACCCGTCCGGTGCGTGCCTGCGAGTTATCACGCACTAACAGAATCACCATCAGCGCGAGGAAACAGCCGACAATCTGCCCCAGGGCGCTATCGAGGAACTGGCTAAACTGGAACTGCATCGGGTTATCCAGCACCAAAATGTTGATGGTGCTCGCTAAAGCCCCCAGCGATCCCAACCGCCGCTTTTGTACCTCAATGCCGATAAAGAACGCCATCGCGGCAAGGCTGATACACAATAGCAGCATGCTCTGTTGCGTCGCAGGCATGACGACAAGGAAGAACAGCGCGCCGAGCGGTAAAGCGGCAAGGGTGCCATAGAGGAAGTCTAAGGCCACCATCCGCGGGTTAGGCAGACGCATCGCCAGCGCGGTCACCACGGCAATCATGACCATCGCCCCGCTACCAGATGTCCAGCCGGTCCATAGCCAGAACAGGGTGCCGAGAATACAGGAAATGGAGGTTCGCCAGAAGTTAACCATCGCGTGGTGACGTTCGGCGGACTCAACCTTCACCACCGTCTCGCCGCGTAGAACTTCATCTTCAATACGGCTGATTTTGGTGTTGCCAACCACGCCGCGCTTGAGCAGCAGGTAACGCGTCGCCGCGCCGACCCAGCTATAAATAGTGACCGGCGTATTGTGTTCACCTTTCCATGTCAGGAAGCGGCGCATACGCTTAAGCTGTTGATGCACATCCTGTACCGTTTCCACTGGCTCAGCGAACAGCTCGCGGTAGTCGTCAGTCACCATCTCCGGGCGTGAGTTCTGGATCAGATAGGTTTCGCAGGCCTGAGTAATCAGCGTCAGCGATAGCGTGTTGATCGCCTTTAGCCGCTGGTTTACCTTCGACCAGCGCGAAGATTCCATGATCAGATTGCCGCGCATTCCTTCCAGTGCGGCAGTACGGCGCACCAGCGCTCCCCAGGCTTTGTCCACCACCTCGCTATCGCCATGGGCGACACAAAGCTGCATCAGGCGATACTGATCCAGTAGCAGGTTATCCAGTTCGAGGTCGATCTCTTTTTTGATGGAGCGCGGGGAAAATAGCAGGTCAGCGACGATGGCGCTGACGATCCCGATGACGATTTCGCTACAGCGCTCAACCGCAAACTGCGGCGCCAGCATCGGGTCGGTATGAATGGTGATGATGATAATCAGCGCCGTATAACCCGCCAGCCCCCAGGCGTAGGAGTTTTCCACCTTCACCAGCGAGGAGATCCAGGTGCAGAAACCGGCCCAGAGACAGCAGACCAGCATCATCAACAGCGGCGCGCGGATCATGAGGATAATGATCGCCAGCGCGGCAATACAGCCGATAAACGTCCCGGCAATACGCAACATTCCACGATAACGAATCGCCCCGGAATAGGGTTCACCGCCGGCGGCAAATGCCGGGCCGGCGGTCACGATAGCTGCGGTCAGTACGGCCCAACGCGGCGTCTCAAGCTGAAAATGAAAGCCGACAAACAGCGCCAGCACCACCGCGCATGCAAGCTTAATGGCAAAGCGGAGATGCCGGGGAGCAATGGTATAGGTCCCCATGGCGATTAACCAAACTCACGTAAGCGCATGGCGACTTTCTGGAAGAAGTTGGCCTGACTGGCGTCGCGATCTTCTTTACCGGTAATGACAACGGTTGCGGTGGTGCCCGACGGCCAGAGGTTGCCCTGCTGCTGGTCAAGACGAATACGTACCGGCACGCGCTGCGCCAGACGCACCCACTCAAGGTTGGAGTCAACAGAGGCCATCCCTTTTGTATCGCTGCTGCTGCTGGCGTTAGTCACGCCCGCGGCAACGCTGTCAACGGTACCTTTTATCACCTTACTACTACCGAGCGGAGTGATTTCGGCGCGATAACCCGGACGCACGCCTTCCAGCTTAGTCTCTTCCAGGTATGCCATCACGTAGAAGGTATTTTGTTTCACCAAAGCGACCGCGGTCGAACCGCGGGTGATGAATTCGCCGGCGTAGACGTTCAGGTTGGTCACCCAGCCGTCGGCTGGCGCGCGAATCACCGTGCGTTCGAGATCCAGTTTGGCTAAATCGCGGCTGGCCACCGCTTTCGCCAGCTGATGCTCTACGGTTTGCAGCACGTTGTTGGCCTGGTCAATCTCTTCGCGCGACATCGCCTGCACGCCGAGCTTGTTACGGCGCCCGGCTTCAACGCGTTTTTCCTGAGCCAGCGTCTGGTAATAGGAGACATCGGCTTGCGCCTCCGCCAGCGCTTTTTGGTAACGAGGTTGGTCAATAACGAACAATACCTGGTCTTTCTTAACCAGTTGGTTATCCTTGACATTCACCTGTGAAATGAGCCCAGACACATCCGGGGCGATGGCGACGATATCGGCGCTAAAGCGCGCATCGCGCGTCCACGGCGACGCGGTGTAGTACACCCATGCGCGAAAAATAGCGATAAACGCCAGAATAACCAGTATCACAGTGATGGCAGTACGCAGGATATTTCTTGTTAGTGTTTTCACATCGACCTCAAACGAACAAGCGCGATATCAGATAAAACAGACAGCAATACAGCGCAGTATTAAACAGTGCAGGGTGCCAGACAAAATCATAAATACCGGTCGGAACCAGCAAACGGTGCACCAGCCAGAAGATAGCTAGCGACAATAGCAGCTCAAAGAAGATCGGCGGAAACGATAAGCCGAAAATCACTATGACAGGAAACAGACTCATGATGACCTTGATAAGAAGCGTACAGGTGGTAGCGTGATGCGTTTATTATGTAGCTAACTATATATTAACGTAACAATTGCAGCCTTATCTATAATATGTGATCTAAATCACTTTTAAGCCAGAGTGAATAATGGAACGACTAAAACGCATGTCGGTGTTCGCCAAAGTGGTTGAGCTGGGCTCTTTCACCGCCGCCGCACGCCAGCTCCAGATGAGCGTTTCATCTATCAGCCAGACCGTTGCTAAACTGGAAGACGAGCTACAGGTAAAGCTGCTCAACCGCAGCACCCGCAGCCTGGGCTTAACAGAAGCGGGTAAAATTTATTACCAGGGCTGCCGAAGAATGCTCTTTGAAGCGCAGGACGTCCATGAACAGCTGTATGCCTTCAACAATACTCCCATCGGCACGCTGCGCATCGGTAGCTCTTCAACTATGGCACAGAATGTGCTGGCGCGCATAACCGCCGACATGCTCAAAGAATATCCGGGTTTATCGATTAATCTGGTAACCGGCATCCCTGCGCCAGACCTGATTGCCGACGGCCTCGACGTGGTAATACGCGTCGGCGCATTGCAGGATTCCAGCCTCTTCTCACGGCGGCTGGGCTCGATGCCGATGGTGCTCTGCGCGGCGAAAAGCTATCTTCAGCACGCGGGATGCCCGGAAAAACCGGCGGATCTCGCCAGCCACTCGTGGCTGGAATATAGCGTACGGCCAGATAATGAGTTCGAAATTATCGCCCCGGAGGGGATCTCAACACGCCTGATCCCACAAGGGCGTTTCGTCACTAACGATCCGATGACGCTGATCCGCTGGCTGACTGCCGGCGTTGGCGTGGCCTACGTTCCGCTGATGTGGGCGATCGACGAGATCAATCGCGGTGAACTGGAGATCCTGCTGCCGAGCTATCAATCGGATCCGCGGCCGGTCTATGCGCTGTATACCGAAAAAGACAAACTGCCGCTGAAGGTGCAGGTATGTATTAACTATCTGACGGATTATTTTGTCGAGGTGGCGAAGATCTATCAGGGAATGCACGGGCGCGGGATGACCCGTTAATTGACATCCCGGCAGCGGCTTCGCGCCGCCGGGACCAGCCGTTATCAGGCGGTGCCGCCAACGGTAAGGTTGTCGACTTTCAGCGTCGGCTGGCCGACGCCGACCGGCACGCTCTGCCCTTCTTTACCGCACACGCCAACGCCGCTATCCAGCTTCAGGTCGTTACCAACCATAGAAATCTGCTGCATCGCTTCGATACCGGAACCGATTAGCGTCGCGCCTTTGACTGCCTTGGTCACTTTGCCTTTTTCAATCAGATAAGCTTCCGAGGTCGAGAAGACAAATTTACCGGAGGTGATATCCACCTGGCCGCCGCCGAAGTTCGGCGCATAGATACCGTAATCGACCGATTCGATAATCTCCTGCGGCGTCGACTTACCGGCCAGCATATAGGTGTTGGTCATCCGCGGCATCGGCAGATGCGCATAGGATTCACGGCGACCATTACCGGTCGGCGCAACGCCCATTAAACGCGCGTTGAGCTTATCCTGCATATAACCTTTCAGGACACCGTTTTCGATAAGCACATTGTATTGACCCGGCGTACCTTCGTCATCAATCGCGACCGAACCACGGCGATCGGCCATGGTGCCGTCATCCACGACGGTGCACAGTTCAGAGGCGACTAATTCGCCCATGTGACCGCTGAAGACCGAGGTGCCGCGACGGTTAAAGTCACCTTCCAGACCGTGGCCAACGGCTTCATGCAGCAGCACGCCAGGCCAGCCCGCGCCAAGAACCACCGGCAGCATTCCGGCTGGCGCGGCAACCGCGGACAGATTGACTAATGCCATACGTACCGCTTCACGCGCCCAGACATCCGCCCGTACGTCGCCATCCAGCGGCGCAAGGAAATAATCATAGCCAAATCGCCCGCCGCCACCGCTGGCGCCGCGCTCGCGTTTGCCGTCTTCCTCCACCAGCACGCTTACGGAGAGGCGAACCAGAGGACGGACATCAGCGGCCAGCGTCCCGTCCGTTGCCGCCACCAGGATAAGCTCGTAGACGCCGCTCAGGCTGGCGGAAACTTCCTGCACGCGCTTATCGGCAGCACGCGCCACCTTATCAACGCGGCGCAGGATATCCAGTTTCTCTTCGCGGCTCATGCTCTGTAGCGGATCGACGCTGGTATAGAGAGTGCTGTATTCCACCGCGCCGAGCGTCTGCACTTTGCCGTCGCCATGGTCGCGGACGATAGTACGCGCCGCCTGGGCACTCTGTTCAAGCGCCAGTTTGCTGATTTGGTCCGCATAGGCAAAACCGGTTTTCTCGCCGCTTACCGCCCGGACGCCTACGCCCTGGTCAATATTGTACGACCCATCTTTAATGATGCTGTCTTCCAGAACCCAGGATTCGTGATAGCTCGACTGAAAATAAAGATCGCCGTAATCGAGACGGCGCTCAGCCAGTTGGCCAAGAATGGCAAACAGGTCCTGATGGTTCAGGCCATTTGCCGACAGTAATTGTTCACTTACCAGGTTCAAACTCATCGTTACGCTACTCGTTTGTTGCCGCCTGACACAGGGGAATGCCATGCGGCGAAAAAGATGACGGGGAGAAAATGCCCTCTATTGAGAGTGCGATAATTCCCCGTACTCGTCAAATCATTGCTTTTTGTTGCTGCGCGCCTGGCGCAGCACTTCATTGATTTCCGGCTGATCGATTGGACCCGTAATGCGATAGCGCAGAATCGACACTTTGTTCCACAGCGGCCCAAGCACCTTGCTGGCGGCAAACACCGCCGCGCCGACGATCGGGTTGACGGCGAATGCCGCCGCTACGCCGACGGTGGCCGAAATTTCCGGCGCCACCACCGCTTGTAAATCTAAACGACGGCGCACCAGATCGACCGAACCTTTCATCGCGATGTCGGCTTCGAGCCCATCCACCAGCGTATCATCCGTATTCAGCACGCCGTCTTTAATCCATGCCGTACTGCGAATCGAATCAAACCAGAACCCTTCCTGGAAGGTGTCGCTGAAATCGAAGCGTAGCTTACGCAGCAGCGCGTCAACGCTCAATAGCCTTAACAACTGACCGGCATGACCGGTGCTCAGGTCAGTAAACTCGCCTTTGCCGAGGCGGCTTTTGAGGATCCCGTTCAGCGAAGCGACATCAGGCTGCCATGGCGGCGCGCGCCAGTGCAGATCGTAATCGACATCAAACGACGACCCTTTCACCGGCGTCGAGACACCGAAGAAGTTGACGAAGTCGTCCGTTTTATTGCCGTGAAGCTTGCCTTTCAGCGAGGTACGTACGCCGCCCGGCGCATTTACCCAGACGCCATCGGTAGTGAGTCGGCCAAAGCCGGTATCCACCAGGCCATTACTGAGAGTGAGCGTATCGCCCTTGATATCGAAGTCACCGTCGATTCGTCCATATTTTTGCCCCCACAGCCAGCACTCTTTACAGCGCAGCTGTAAATCCGGCCAGCCGCGGAAATCCAGACGGGTATCAGCCAGCGGGCCGCTCTCTTTTTTCGCCGTACCGCTGTTATCGCTGGAAGGGTTGTAATAGAGGTAGCGAATAGCCGCCAGCCAGGGGGCATTCTTATGCATCGTCAACGTGGCATTGATTTCACGCCCCTGCGCCTCCACCTTCGAGCCGCTACCGTCAGGCTGAGAGACCAGACTGACGTTATTCCAGTTCTGCCCGGCGAAGGCCAGCGACGGTGTACGAAGCGTCACGCGCTCCGGGAAGGCCATATTACTGCTCACTTCGTTGACGGCGCCTTGCTGGAACAACGCCAGCCATTGCGCGCCATCCATCGCCGGCATGTTGAGCTCGACGCCTGATGCTTCAGGCAGCGACGGAATCGCTTTGCTGTCGGAGGTCAGAATCGCCCGATCGAGCGTCAACTTGTTATTCAGTAACCAGCGGCTATTGACGTGGTTCTTGCTGCCGATGTTGCCGGTCAAATCGAAGCTGCTTAAGCCGCCGGTCACGTTGATTTTCACCGGCAACGGCTCACCCGCCGATTTATTCACCGGCGCAGGTAAGTGACTACTCACATTTTTCAGATCGCCGTTGATATCGACTTTGTAGCTCGCGCTACCGCGATACGGTAACTCAATGGCCACTTTGCCGTCCCAGGGGACGCTGCCGCTGAGTTCATCATTGACCGCTTTCGGCAGCAGGCCGGTACGCGTCGGCTGCCAGTTAGCGTTCATGCCGACGTCAACGAGGAAGGCTTTCGCCCCTTCAGTGGTGGTGAAATTGAGGTTCAACGGTTGATTAAACCAGGTCGCGCTTAGCGGCCCGCTTTTTAAATCTCCGTTTTCGAAGCTGAACTGACCATTGAGATTCTTCAGCGTCGCGTCAATCGGCTTGATAAACAGATCGTTATTTTTCAGCCGCACATCGCCTTTGGCGGTGGTCATCTCGCCATCAAGCGGGATAGCAAGATGTAAGCGAGCGCTCACATTACCATCAAGCTGCAGTTCATCCAGCGCCGAGCCGAGCGTATCCTTCAGCGGGGTCTGTTTGAAATAAGGGCCGACCTCTTTACCAGGGCCGTTAACATCGGCATCGATAAACAGTTTTTCATGGGAATAGTCGGGGATCACCGCGTCAAGGTTGCTGGCAGTAACGTTGCCCAGCATCGCTTTATCCGCCTTCATCCACAGGCCGTTATTGACGAAGTTAAGGTTGATATCCAGTCCGGTCAGCGCCGGCCAGTCCGGCTGGAAGGCGAAAGTCGCGTTCTTCAGCGGTACCGAGACCTGGAATTGGCCTTCGTTATGCTCATAGGGGAACTGATGTGGGTTGCCGCCGTAAACCAGGGTGGCATTGCTTGCCTGGCCGCCCTTAATTGCGCCGCTCAGGTAATCCACCAGCGCTTTGCCCATCAGATTTTCCGGGAAATAGCGCCACGCCTGGCCGCCATCGTTGGTACTGATACCCGCCAGGATGCCTAACCACGGCTCATCGCCTGCTGGCTGCAGATAGCGGAAGCCGCCGCGCGCGCGAACGCCGGTCGCCTGCACGTCGATATCGCGGCCATCCAGCATAAAGCCCTTGCTGTTCTTCTCCCAGCTTAGAGTCGCATCGCCCTGGGCTATCTCCAGCGGTGCGCGAAAGACCGTTTCATAAGGCATTTTTGCCTGGGTCATATGCGCGCGCAGTTCGCCGTTTTCCACGCTGCCGCTCAGGCTGCCGGAGAAGTGCTCGGCTCCCGGCAACAGCTTCCACTGCTTCCACGCCAGATCGCTCCAGTCAGCCTGGAAACGGGTCTTTTCCGTTGCCTGCAGCGGGATATCCAATGCCAACAGGTTGATTTTGCCGCTCGGCTGGGTGGTTCGCCACACTTCGCCAAAGCTCGGCGCCAGCTTATCGGCCATCGGTTGCAGACCGGTTAGCCCGCCAAGCTCGAGATTGCTGGCGCGGATGCGTAGCTCATCGCTGCGCTGATTGTTATTGCCACCCACTTCCTGCGCCGGGATCCACGCCATCGCCAGCTCGCCGCGCGGCCAGGCTTTGCCGTCTATCGAGATCCGCGTATCGGGGATGTGAAATGCCCAGCTTTGATTTTCACGCGTGATATGCCCCGTCAGGTTATCCACCGACAGCTGATGCAGATGCTTATCGCCCTGCCAGCTGGCGCCGCCTTTTTTCAGCCACACATCGCCGCTGGCGACATCGCCTTTATCGATGGTCATCCAGCCTTCAAGGCTGAAACGCGCGCTCTGCAGGGCGATGTTGTCCTGCATCCAGCGCCCGAGCCAGGGTTTAACGTCGATGTCGTCGGCCTGTAACCAGAGGCGCCCCTTGTTGAGCAGGCCATTCTCGTCACGTAAATCCATCCGCACCTGCATGACGCCGTGCTGGCCGGTGAGGCTCGAAAGGCTCAGCTGCCCCTCGGCGCGGTGGCGATTTTTACCGTTAAGCCAGGTCAGCTGTGGGATCGCCAGTTCAGCACGCTGACCGGAAATCGTCAGGAAGCTCAAATGGCTATCACGGAGAATAAAGTGGTCAAACTGGCGCAGGAACAGATCGCTGATGCGATCGGTCTTCAGGCTTGCGCCGTCGTCGTTAGTCTGGATGGGGGTATTGGTGTGAATTTGCAGCTGCCAGAAGGTCAGGTCGCGGAACTGCCAGCGCATATGTAAAAGGCTTTGCCAGACGTCGAGGGCAAGGGTAACCCGTTTGATCGTCATTTCGCCACCGTCTTTCAAGGTAGCTTTAATATCGCGAACGTCCAGCGTCGGGCCGAAGTTTTCCCAGTTGGCGTTGATCTGTGAGGCATCAACCGCGACCCCGGATACCGCGGTAATTTTCTCCAGCAGTTGGGGACGCCAGTTATTTAGCTGCGGCAATGCCAGACGCAGGCCACTCACCAGTAGCGCAACAATCACCACCACGGTTGCCACGGTGAGCAGTAATATCCCGGGCCATCGCCTCAACGCATCTCTCCTTGTCAGCCTGTTACGCTTTATCCTTCAGCCCGCCTGTTTACCGCCCCCGACGCCATCGGGAGCGACAGGCTGAATGATTACATCATTACCACATCGAACTGCTCTTGATTATAGAGCGGCTCAATTTGCACTTTGACCTGCTTGCCGACAAAGATTTCGACTTCCGCCAGCGCGTGGGACTCTTCCCCTTTCAGCGCTTCCGCGACGGCAGGTGAAGCATAGACCAGGAAGCGGTCTGAGTCATACGCATGATGCACACGAACTATTTCGCGCATGATCTCATAGCAGACCGTTTCGACCGACTTTACCGTGCCGCGCCCATGACAGGTAGGACACTCGTTACACAGCACATGTTCCACGCTTTCGCGGGTGCGTTTACGGGTCATCTCGACCAGCCCCAGCTGCGAGAAGCCGTTAATGCTGGTTTTCACCCGGTCTTTACTCAGCGCCTGCTCCAGGGAATGCAGTACCCGACGACGATGATCTTCATTATTCATATCGATAAAATCAATGATGATAATGCCGCCCAGGTTACGCAGACGCAGCTGGCGCGCGATAGCCTGCGTGGCTTCAATATTGGTATTGAAGATGGTGTCGTCGAGATTACGGTGGCCAACAAACGCCCCGGTATTGATATCGATGGTGGTCATCGCTTCGGTCTGATCGATGATCAGATAGCCGCCTGACTTCAGCTCGACTTTACGCTCCAGCGCGCGTTGGATTTCGTTCTCAACGTCAAAGAGATCGAAAATCGGCTGGCGGCCGCTGTAATGTTCCAGCTTGCTGGTCATTTCCGGAATGTATTCCGCGGTGAACTCCAGCAGCGCCTCGTAGGTCAGGCGCGAATCCACGCGAATGCGGTCAAGCTGAGCGTCGGCGAAATCGCGCAGCACGCGCTGGGCCAGCGCCAGCTCGCCGTACATCTGATAGCGGGTCTGGTTGCGCTTTTTGCGCTCCATGACTTTGGTCCAAACGCGCTTAAGGTAGGCCGCATCCGCCGCCATCTCTTGCTCATGCACGCCTTCCGCCGCGGTGCGGATAATAAACCCGCCCTGCTCGTCGCAATATTCGGTAACCACGCTTTTCAGACGTTCGCGCTCGGCCTCGCTTTCAATACGCTGTGATACGCCGACGTGCGAAGCGCCCGGCATAAAGACCAGATAGCGGGAAGGTATGGTAATGTCGGTGGTCAGACGCGCGCCTTTGGTACCCAGCGGGTCTTTCACCACCTGCACCATCAGGTCCTGGCCCTGACGCACCAGCTCGGAAATATCGCGAACGGTAAACTGCTTCTGCTCTTCACCCGCCACGCACTCGGTGTGCGGCATGATATCGGAAGCATGCAGAAAGGCGGCCTTATCCAGGCCAATATCTACAAAAGCCGCCTGCATTCCAGGCAACACACGACTGACACGACCTTTGTAGATATTGCCTACGATTCCGCGCCGCGCTTCTCTCTCAATATGAATTTCCTGCAGGATCCCGCCATCGATATACGCGACGCGCGTCTCGGATGGCGTTACGTTAACTAATAATTCAGCCGTCATCTTTATCCCTTTTCTTCACGCAGTGAGTTAAAGTTACTCAGCAACTCATACGTTTCCACCAGCGGTAAGCCGACTACGGCGTGATAGCTGCCATTTATCTTCCTGACAAAACAACCACCCAACCCTTGAATACCGTATGCGCCTGCTTTATCTAAAGGTTCGCCACTGGCTACGTAGGTAGCGATATCCTGCTCGGAGAGCAGACGGAAGGTCACTTCCGTCACCACCAGGCAATCCAGCGTTTGCTGCTTATCCGCCAACGCCACCGCGGTCATCACCTGGTGGGTTTTTCCGGAAAGCATGCGAAGCATTTCTGCGGCGTGCCCGGCGTCGCGCGGCTTTTCCAGCACTTCGCCGTTAAGAATGACAATCGTATCCGCGCCCAACACCGGCAGATCGCGCGGCGCCATCGCCACGCCAGCCAGCGCTTTTTCTCGCGCCAGACGCGCAACGTAATGCGCAGCGCTCTCCTGCGGGCCGCGTCGTTCCTCAATACCCGGAACCAGACGTTCGAAAGAGAGACCAAGCTGAGTTAACAGTTCCTGCCGACGCGGGGAACCAGAAGCCAGATACAGAGTTGTCATATCAACCTTTATTGAACCGCAAATTGCTGACGCACTTTACGCATTAGCAGGAATAGCCACGGCCAGAGCACACCGTTTACTACACTACTCCAGAACACTTCCGGACGGAAAGAGACGTTGATCACTAAAAACTCTGCCCAGAAAACAATGATATCAACGGCAAGAGACAACAGCATGACCACCAGCGCCTGTTGCCAGAGCGCCAGATTACGGAACAGCTGATATTTTAAAGCGACCAGATAGGCAACAATACTTAACGACAGCGCACGTACGCCGAGGGTCGAACCGCTGATGAGGTCGAGAATCGCCCCCATCACAAATCCGGTACCGACGTTAACCCGGTGCGGCAGCGCGAGGATCCAGTACAACAGAATCAACAACACCCAGTTTGGCCGGAAGACGGTGATGTCCTGCGGCCAGGGCATAATCTGCAGCAATAGCGCAATAAGAAACGAGAGCCAGATAACCCAGCGTCCCTGGCTACGATAACTTGCCACTATTGCCCCCCTGCTGGCAGAGGTTGCGCGGACGGCGGCGGCGTCAGGCCTGTCGCCGGCGCCGGCATCTGCGGCCCCATCGCATCAGGCGCAGGCAGCACCTGCGGCATCATTTGCATCAGGCGCTCATTGGCAACGCGGTGCACCTCTTCCGGAGTCATCGGGTTAGCGCCGTTGCGATCGGCGCCCCACAGCAGCAGCAGATAGCGCAAACGCTGCAGTCCGGCGGTCGGACGGGCCTGGATCACCGTGTATGCACGCTGAGTATCCAGACGTACCGAGGAGACTACCCCAACCGGATACCCTTCCGGGAAGCGTCCGCCGAGCCCGGAGGTCACCAGCACATCGCCGACGCGAATATCGGTATTCGCCGGCAGATGTTCAAGCTGTAAATCATCAGTACAACCGTTACCGGCTGCAATGACGCGGATATCGTTACGCAGCACCTGGATCGGCAAGGCATGGGTCGCATCGCAAATGAGCAGCACGCGGCTGGTCATTTTCGCTACCGCCACCACCTGGCCGACAACGCCCTTGTCGCTAATGACCGGTTGGCCTTCATAAACGCCATTGACGCTGCCCTTGTCGATAACGACCTGATCGCTGTAGGGATCGTTAACCGTCGAGATAACCTGGGTCACCATCTTCTGCTCATCCTGACGCAGCGGCGAGCCTAACAGCTCACGTAGACGGGCGTTTTCTTGTTTGTATTGACCCAGCATCAGCAGATCGCTGTTTTTCAACAGCAGTTCCTGACGCAGCGCGCGGTTTTCCAGTTCGAGCTGATCGCGGGTCGCCAGCGATTGCGATACGCTGTCGAGCAGTTCCCGGGGACCATTTGAGATAAAGTAGAAAGGACTGACGGCTGTATCCATGTACGTTCGAATCTGGCTGAACGTACCCAGGCGGCTGTCGGCGATAATGACGCCAAGCGCCACCAAAACCGCCAGAATAAGGCGAATCTGTAGCGACGGGCCACGGCTAAAAATTGGCTTCATAGGCTATGCGTATTCTCGTGTCAGTAAAGACCAGAGGCAGCCCTTAAGCTGCCCCAGACCTTCAGGCTGACTACTCTTCGCTGAACAAGTCGCCGCCGTGCATATCGATCATTTCCAGCGCCTTACCGCCGCCACGAGCGACGCAGGTCAGTGGATCTTCTGCAACTACGACAGGGATCCCTGTCTCTTCCATTAACAGACGGTCAAGGTTACGCAGCAGCGCGCCGCCGCCGGTCAGGACCATACCGCGCTCGGAGATATCGGATGCCAGCTCCGGCGGGCACTGTTCCAGCGCGACCATAACGGCGCTGACGATGCCGGTCAGCGGCTCCTGCAGCGCTTCGAGGATTTCGTTGGAATTGAGGGTGAAGCCGCGTGGAACGCCTTCAGCCAGGTTACGGCCGCGCACTTCGATTTCGCGTACTTCATCACCCGGGTAAGCGGAACCGATTTCGTGTTTGATACGCTCAGCGGTTGCTTCGCCGATCAGGGAACCGTAGTTACGGCGCACGTAATTGATCACGGCTTCGTCGAAACGGTCGCCGCCGATACGTACGGAAGAAGAGTAGACCACGCCGTTCAGGGAGATAACTGCGACTTCGGTAGTACCGCCGCCGATATCAACAACCATAGAACCGGTCGCTTCAGAAACCGGCAAGCCTGCGCCGATCGCGGCCGCCATCGGCTCTTCGATCAGGAAGACTTCACGAGCGCCAGCGCCCTGCGCGGATTCGCGGATAGCACGACGCTCAACCTGGGTCGCGCCAACCGGCACGCACACCAGCACGCGTGGGCTCGGACGCATAAAGCTGTTGCTATGCACCTGTTTAATAAAGTGTTGCAGCATCTTTTCAGTCACGAAGAAGTCGGCGATAACGCCGTCTTTCATCGGGCGAATCGCCGCGATATTGCCCGGCGTACGGCCCAGCATCTGCTTCGCTTCATGACCTACAGCGGCAACGCTTTTCGGCGAACCGGCACGATCCTGACGAATGGCCACAACGGAAGGCTCATTCAATACGATGCCTTGTCCTTTTACATAAATAAGGGTATTCGCGGTACCCAGGTCAATGGACAGGTCATTGGAAAACATGCCACGAAATTTTTTTAACATACTAAGGGATAATCCTGAAAGCTGGGGCGGAAAACAAAATCCGCTTACTTTACCAACCACACGCAGCAGCGACAAGGCGCAAAAATCATCTGCTACGGTGAAAATTAGTGCAGTTCATTTCCTTTGTTACAAACATTTACGAAGTCCCTTCGGCGCTGAATAAATCAGCTGTGCTCCGTGCTCTGTTTGTACCTGTCAAAGGTCAGTCTTGCGTAAGTTGCGACATTCCGGCGGGTAGACAAGCACACCCCCTTTACTATGGCGCGCGTTATTCTACGTGAAATCACGCCAAACGGCAGATCAAACCGAGTATCTTTGCGAATATTTTTTCACATTTGTGTCAAGTGGCTGTGAGGCGGCAAAAAATTCCCCCTGACCGCCGGTCACGCCGCATTGCGACAGCACCTGCCACTCGCTGCGACTGCGTACTCCCGTCGCAAAAACCTGTACCGGCATCCCTTTACAGGCTTCCACCAGACTTTGAACCAGTAACTGGTTCTCGCTGCGTTTTTCAATATTGCGCGATAGCCCTTGATGCAGCTTGATCACTTCTACGTCCAGCTGCTTGATCCAACTGGTGCCAACCAGCGTCAACCCGGCCTGAACCACAGCGACGCGAATGCCCAGCGCGTTTATCAACCGCATAACCGGGTGTAAACGGCCGATATATTGACAAACATCCGCCTCTGCAAGTTCAAAAATAATCCGCCGACGTTGTGATTTTTCGCACTGCATCATGGTATCGCGCAGCCAGCGCTGGAAACGCGGGCGAATCAGCGACTCCACGGTCACCTGCAGGGCCAGCGTTTGATCAGGCCAATAACTTAATAACGGCAGCAAACGCGTAATCTGTAGGCGATCGTACTCTTCCGCTAAGCCAAACTGCTGCACCATTGGCATATACTCGGCGGCAATCACCTCTTCTTTACCGTCATAGATGCGGCACATGAGCTCGCGATGATGTACCCGCCCATCACGCATGACCGCCGGTTTCTGATACAAGCGCGGGCCGCCGCGGCTGAGCATCTGCTCGATAAGCGTTCGCCAGCGCACGTTGCCGCGCCCCTTCTCCGGCAGCGAATCATCGTAAACCGCCCAGCTATTACTCCCCTGCAGCACGGCGTTGCGGGTGGCGGCTTCGGCGTGTTCCATCACCTGAGAGGTGGACTGGCCGCTGCGGAAGGCGCAGATGCCGATATGCATCGTGTCGTCTTTATCCAGCACCCGCGTTGACGGCAGCGCATCCATCGCTTTCAGTAACTGCCCGGCGATACTATCGGCCTCTTTAAGAGTGCGATGCGGCAATAAGACGGCGAAATCGCTACGGTGATAGCGCGCCAGTAGCGAGCCGGGATAACGCATAATAAAAGTAGACAGCAGATTAATTAGCGTGAAGTAATGCTCTTCCGCCGCCGCCCGTCCCCAGTTGTCGCGCAGCAGATCAAACTCCGGCAGGCGAATCATCATCACAATACCGTGCGCCCCCACCTTTTCCTGATCGTCCAGCAGCGTCGCCAGTTGATTATCAAAGAACAGGCGGTTGTTAAGGCCGGTTTTGGAATCCTGGGCGGCGTAGGAGCGAATCAGGGTATCCATGCGGCTGCGCTGATCGCTGGCGAACTGCAGCTCCGAGAGCAGCATATCCAGCGCGCTGCTGGTACTGGCCGGCCATTCATGAACCGAACCGCGCACCTGCGGCCCGCGCTCGCCGCTGAGAATGCGCCGCGCGCGCAGCTCCAGTAGTTCTTGCCCCGCCAACTGGCGGCGGATCCAGCGAATCGAAAAGAAGATAATCAGCACCATGAAGCCGATGGCGAAGGAGAGCGGCGCGGTGACGTGAAGCGAGCGGAAGTAATTGACCATCGGGTCCATGTAGACCAGACGAATCGAAATTCCGGGATGTTTGAGCGAGGGTACCGTCATTTCACGATACTGATTGTTACTGCCCAGCGGACGGTAACTATCACCGCGGGTATGGCTGTAAAGCGATTTGCCGTTGAGCAGAAAATCAATATGTTCGACTTCTACCGGCGTGAGCAGCTCATCCATTTGCGGTTCGAGCTTCTCAAAAGAGGTGGTCACCAGGCGGCTATCCAGCATCGTCGCCACCGCCTGTACGCGATTCTCAACCTTAATCTGAATGCCGTTGTAAAAGCTCAGCGACGCGCCGATCAGCGTGACAAAAATCGTCAGGCTGGTGAGCAGCGTAACAAATGCTGAGAATTTCGTCGTTAATCGCATCCCTGTGTTAACTCCGCGTGTGAATAACTACCCGATGGGCATTCGGGCCCCTTTTGAGACTTTTCTTAAGTAAGTACTAACTTTCTGAAGCGACGCATACTACCAAAGCTGGCGTATCTGGCAATTTATTGCGTTACATCCACGTAATAATGCCGTTAGCGAGTATAGTCTGCAGAATAATTTTTCCAATCTTCAAACCGCGAGGAACCACATATGCAGGCATTAATTTTAGAACAGCAGGATGGCAAAACCCTTTCCTCGGTGCAAAACATCGATGCCAACCTGTTGCCGCCAGGCGATGTGACTGTCGATATTCACTGGTCGAGCCTCAATTATAAAGATGCGTTGGCCATTACCGGCAAAGGAAAAATTATCCGCAACTTTCCGATGATTCCTGGTATCGATTTTGCCGGTACCGTCCACGCCAGCGAAGATCCGCGTTTTCACGTTGGCCAGCAGGTATTACTCACCGGTTGGGGCGTGGGAGAAAATCACTGGGGCGGCCTGGCCGAGCGCGCCCGCGTCAAAGGCGAATGGCTGGTGGCCATGCCTGAAGGTCTCGACGGACGCAAAGCGATGGCGATCGGTACCGCAGGTTTTACCGCCATGCTATGCGTGATGGCGCTGGAAGACGCCGGCGTGCGTCCGCAGGATGGCGAGATCGTCGTAACAGGCGCCAGCGGCGGCGTCGGCAGCACGGCAGTCGCTCTGCTGCATCATCTGGGTTATCAGGTGGCGGCGGTTTCCGGTCGCGAAAGCACCCACGACTATCTGAAAAGCCTCGGCGCGCAGCGTATTCTGGGCCGCGACGAGTTCG
Source organism: Klebsiella sp. JN_Kp121 (assembly GCF_040062145.1). Lineage (NCBI taxonomy): Bacteria > Pseudomonadati > Pseudomonadota > Gammaproteobacteria > Enterobacterales > Enterobacteriaceae > Klebsiella > Klebsiella sp. JN_Kp121. Next base: position 14,980 of record NZ_JBEAHX010000034.1, on the reverse strand, counting down.
CTGAGAGCCGTCCGCTGGAAAAACAAATCTGGGCGGGCGCTATCGATACCGTCGGCGATAAAGTGCTGGCTAAGGTGCTGGCGCAGATGAACTATGGCGGCTGCGTCGCGGCCTGCGGCCTGGCGGGCGGTTTCGCGCTGCCGACCACCGTGATGCCGTTTATCCTGCGCAATGTACGCCTGCAGGGCGTCGATTCGGTAATGACCCCGCCTGCGCGCCGCGCAGAAGCCTGGCGCCGGCTGGTGCGCGATCTGCCGGAGTCTTTTTACGCGCAAAGCGCGACCGAAATCACCCTGGCCGATGCTCCGGCCTTCGCCGACAAAATCATGAACAACCAGATCCAGGGACGTACGCTGGTCAAAATCGGCTAATCTGCAATTTTTCGTGACATATTCGCGATCGCGCTGCGCCTCCGTCATGCTTAGGAAAAAGTATGACGGAGGACGCCATGAAAACCAGAAAACTGACGGAAGCCGACGTAACGGCGGAATCGGTATTTAACCTGCAGCGCCGTCAGGTGCTGAAAATGCTCGGTATCGGCGCGACGGCGATGTCGCTCTCAACGAAGGCCCACGCCGACCTGCTCGATTGGTTTAAAGGCCACGATCGCCCGCCGGCGCCTGCCGGAAAGGCGCTGACCTTTGATAAACCCGCAGCATGGCAAAGTAAGCTCGCCCTCACCCCGGAAGATAAAGTCGCCGGCTACAACAACTTTTATGAATTCGGCCTCGATAAAGCCGATCCGGCCGCTAACGCAGGCAGCCTGCGCACTGACCCCTGGACGCTTACCATCGGCGGCGAAGTCGCCAAACCCCTGACGCTCGATCACGACGACCTGACCCGTCGTTTCCCGCTGGAAGAGCGTATTTATCGGATGCGCTGCGTGGAGGCCTGGTCGATGGTCGTGCCGTGGGTCGGCTTCCCGCTGCATAAACTACTCGCGCTGGTGGAGCCCACCAGCAACGCCCGCTACGTCGCTTTCAAAACGCTGTATGCGCCAGAACAAATGCCTGGACAAAAAGATCGCTTCATCGGCGGCGGCCTGGCCTATCCCTATGTCGAAGGGTTGCGCCTTGATGAAGCGATGCACCCGCTCACGCTGATGAGCGTTGGCGTCTATGGGAAAGCGTTGCCGCCGCAAAACGGCGCCCCCATCCGCCTGACCGTGCCGTGGAAGTACGGCTTTAAAGGGATTAAATCTATCGTGAGCATCGAATTAACCCGCGAGCGGCCGCCGACCACCTGGAATCTGGCGGCGCCGGATGAATACGGTTTCTATGCCAATGTGAACCCGCACGTCGATCATCCGCGCTGGTCGCAGGCCAGCGAGCGGTTTATCGGCGCCGGCGGCGTACTCGACGTAAAACGCCAGCCAACGTTGCTGTTTAATGGCTATGCCGAGGAAGTCGCCTCGCTGTATCGCGGGCTTAACTTACAGGAGAATTTCTAGTGCGTCTGAGCGTTAAACAGATAGGTTGGCTGAAAGTTGCGCTGCATTTAGCCGGTTTTTTACCGCTTGTCTGGCTGTTCTGGGCCGGACATCAGGGCTATTTCAGCGCCGATCCGGCAAAGGATATCCAGCATTTTACCGGACGGATGGCGCTGAAGTTTTTGCTCGCCACCTTGCTTATTACGCCGCTGGCGCGCTACGCTAAACAGCCATTATTGATACGCACCCGCCGGTTATTAGGGTTATGGTGCTTTGCCTGGGCCACGTTGCACCTCACCAGCTATACGCTGCTGGAGCTCGGCATTAACAATCTGGCGCTACTCGGTTCCGAGATAATCAACCGTCCGTATCTCATGCTTGGTTTAATCAGTTGGTTGGTTTTACTGGCGCTGGCGGCGACGTCAACCCAGTACATGCAACGAAAATTAGGCCGTCGTTGGCAAACATTGCACAACTTCGTCTATCTGGTGGCGATCCTCGCCCCTATACATTATCTGTGGTCGGTGAAGATTATATCGCCGCAGCCGCTGATTTATGCCGGGCTGGCAACGGTACTTTTAGCCAGCCGCTACAAGAAGTTTCGCCAGTGGTGGCGCTAATCTCCGGATATGTGCAGTTCCCCGCATAACGTTTATCAACCGCGACTCTTTTTACGATAGCGGTTGATAATCTTCCCTGATAAGACCAGTATTTAGCTGCCAATTGCTACGAAATCGTTATAATGTGCGACTTTGGTTTTCCTGAAGGGGTTTTCGAACCCTGAAAAGGTGACAAGCGCGTATCGAAGGTATATTTTGTTTTTTACCCGAGGTTAGCAGGAGATAGCTGCACAATGGCTGACAAGTTTCGCATTTTGCTTTTGAACGGACCAAACCTTAATATGCTCGGCAGCCGTGAACCCGAGAAGTATGGTTCGCTAACGCTGGCAGAAATTGTTAACCGTTTAACCGCAGAAGCGGAAGCGCTAAACGTGACGCTCGACCACCTGCAATCCAATGCGGAGTTCGCGCTCATCGACCGAATTCATCAGGCTAAAGACTCTGTGGACTATATCCTGATCAATCCGGCCGCGTTTACGCATACCAGCGTGGCCATCCGCGACGCGCTGCTTGCCGTGAGTATCCCGTTTATCGAGATCCACCTGAGCAACGTGCATGCGCGCGAGCCGTTCCGTCACCACTCGTATCTGTCTGATGTCGCCTCGGGCGTGATCTGCGGATTAGGTGCGGACGGCTATTCATACGCTTTACAGACGGCGGTAAAACGCCTGTCACAAACACACTAAACAAAGAGTACGGAACCCACTCATGGATATTCGTAAGATTAAAAAACTGATCGAGCTGGTTGAAGAATCAGGCATCTCCGAACTGGAAATTTCTGAAGGCGAAGAGTCTGTACGCATCAGCCGTGCAGCGCCGGCTGCTAGCTATCCGGTAATGCAGCAAGCCTATGCTGCGCCAATCGCCCAGCCTCAGGCGCCAGCCGCCGCAGCGCCGGCAGCAGCACCTGCCGCTGAAGCGAAAGCGGAAATCAGTGGTCACATCGTACGTTCCCCGATGGTCGGTACTTTCTACCGCACCCCGAGCCCGGACGCGAAAGCCTTTGTGGAAGTCGGTCAGAAAGTTAACGTGGGCGACACCCTGTGCATCGTAGAAGCGATGAAAATGATGAACCAGATCGAAGCCGACAAAGCCGGCGTGGTTAAAGCCATTCTGATCGAAAGCGGCCAACCTGTAGAATTCGACGAGCCGCTGGTTGTCATCGAGTAACGAGGCGAACATGCTGGATAAAATTGTCATCGCTAACCGTGGCGAGATCGCACTGCGCATCCTGCGTGCCTGTAAAGAACTGGGCATCAAGACCGTTGCTGTGCACTCCACCGCGGATCGCGATTTAAAACACGTATTATTAGCGGATGAGACGGTCTGCATCGGCCCGGCTCCGTCCGTAAAAAGCTATCTGAACATCCCGGCTATCATCAGCGCGGCGGAAATCACCGGCGCGGTAGCGATTCACCCGGGTTACGGTTTCCTTTCCGAGAACGCTAACTTTGCCGAGCAGGTTGAGCGCTCCGGTTTCATCTTCATCGGCCCGAAAGCCGACACTATCCGCCTGATGGGCGACAAAGTGTCCGCCATCACCGCAATGAAGAAAGCTGGCGTTCCGACCGTTCCAGGTTCTGATGGCCCGCTGGGCGACGACATGGACGCTAACCGCGCGCATGCCAAACGCATCGGCTACCCGGTTATCATCAAAGCCTCCGGCGGCGGCGGCGGTCGCGGCATGCGCGTCGTGCGCAGCGACGCTGAACTGGCGCAATCCATCTCCATGACCAAAGCGGAAGCGAAAGCGGCTTTCAACAACGACATGGTCTATATGGAGAAGTACCTGGAAAATCCTCGTCACATCGAGATTCAGGTGCTGGCGGACGGCCAGGGCAACGCTATCTATCTGGCGGAACGCGACTGCTCCATGCAGCGTCGTCACCAGAAAGTCGTCGAAGAAGCGCCGGCGCCGGGCATTACCCCGGAACTGCGTCGCTACATCGGCGAACGTTGCGCGAAAGCCTGTGTGGATATCGGCTATCGCGGAGCGGGTACCTTTGAGTTCCTGTTTGAAAACGGCGAGTTCTACTTCATTGAGATGAACACCCGTATTCAGGTAGAACACCCGGTTACCGAAATGATCACCGGCGTTGACCTGATCAAAGAACAGCTGCGCATCGCGGCGGGTCAGCCGCTGTCTATCAAGCAAGAAGAAGTGCAGGTTCGCGGTCATGCGGTGGAATGCCGTATCAACGCCGAAGACCCGAATACCTTCCTGCCGAGCCCGGGTAAAATTACCCGCTTCCACGCGCCGGGCGGTTTTGGCGTGCGCTGGGAGTCTCATATCTACGCCGGTTACACCGTACCGCCGTACTATGACTCAATGATCGGTAAACTGATCTGCTACGGCGAAAGCCGTGATGTGGCGATTGCCCGCATGAAGAACGCGCTGCAGGAATTGATCATCGATGGCATCAAAACCAACGTTGAGCTGCAGATGCGCATTATGAGCGACGAGAACTTCCAGCATGGTGGTACCAATATCCACTATCTGGAGAAAAAACTCGGACTGCAGGAAAAATAATCCTGTACTCGCTGCAAAAGGCCGGATTATCCGGCCTTTTTTCTTTTTCTCTCCCCTCGACTTTTCCATGCGGTACAATCCCCGCTTTCTTCATCCTCAAGGGACAAAAAATGGACAAAAGATTTGTTCAGGCCCATAAAGAAGCGCGCTGGGCGCTGTGGCTGACCCTTCTCTATCTTGCCGCGTGGCTGGCAGCGGCCTATCTGCCTGGCGTCGGTATCGGCTTTACCGGCCTGCCGCACTGGTTCGAACTGGCCTGCCTGCTGGTGCCGCTGCTGTTCGTCCTGCTGTGCTGGGCGATGGTGCGCTTTATCTTCCGCGATATCTCTCTGGAGGATAACGATGCAGCTTGAGATTATCGTGGTGCTGATCGCTTATCTGTTTGTCGTTTTCGGGCTGTCTCTTTACGCGATGCGTAAACGCAGTACCGGGAACTTCCTGAGCGAGTATTTCCTCGGCAGCCGATCGATGGGCGGCTTTGTATTAGCCATGACCCTCACCGCCACCTATATTAGCGCCAGCTCGTTTATCGGCGGCCCTGGCGCCGCCTACAAATATGGGCTGGGCTGGGTACTGCTGGCGATGATCCAGGTACCGACGATCTGGCTCTCTCTCGGGATCCTCGGCAAGAAGTTCGCGATCCTGGCGCGCCGCTACAATGCCATTACCCTTAACGATATGCTGCAGGCGCGCTACCAAAGCCGCGCGGTGGTATGGATTGCCAGCGTCAGCTTGCTGGTGGCCTTTGTTGGGGCCATCGCGGTGCAGTTTATCGGCGGCGCGCGCCTGCTGGAAACCGCCGCCGGGATCAAGTACGAAACCGGACTATTGATATTTGGTATCACAATTGCGCTCTACACCGCTTTTGGCGGTTTCCGCGCCAGCGTACTCAACGATACCATGCAAGGGATGGTGATGTTGATCGGAACGATCGTCCTGCTGGTTGGTGTAGTGCATGCCGCCGGAGGCCTGCATCAGGCGGTAGAAACACTCCAGCAAATCGACCCGCAGCTGGTGTCGCCCCACGGCGCCGATAATATCCTCACGCCAACCTTTATGACCTCGTTCTGGGTGCTGGTCTGTTTCGGCGTCATCGGCTTGCCGCATACCGCCGTACGCTGTATTTCCTATAAAGACAGCAAGGCCGTACACCGCGGGATCGTTATTGGCACCATCGTCGTGGCGATTCTGATGTTCGGTATGCATCTCGCCGGCGCTCTTGGCCGCGCCGTCCTGCCGGGCCTCACCGTGCCCGATCAGGTGATCCCGACGTTGATGGTTCAGGTGCTGCCGCCGTGGGCCGCAGGGCTGTTTTTAGCGGCGCCGATGGCCGCGATTATGTCTAACGTTAACGCCCATTTACTGCAGGCATCGGCTACGATCATTAAAGATCTGTGGCTCAGCGCTCAGCCGACGAAAAAGCGTAACGAGCAGAAGCTGAAGCGGATCTCAACGATCGCCACCTTAGTGCTCGGCATACTTATGATGCTGGCCGCCTGGCGGCCGCCGGAAATGATTATCTGGCTTAATCTGCTGGCCTTTGGCGGCCTGGAAGCCGTGTTCTTATGGCCGCTGGTATTGGGCCTTTACTGGGAGCGGGCAAACGCTGCCGGCGCGCTCAGCGCGATGTTAGTGGGCGGCATACTGTATGCCGTGCTCGCGACGTTTAACATTCAGTACCTGGGCTTCCACCCTATCGTGCCCTCGCTGCTGCTAAGTTTGTTGGCTTTTGTCGTCGGGAACCGCTTCGGTCAACCCGTACCACCAGCCCCTATTATGACTACTGATAAATAAAGAGTTTTGCCATGCCTTGGATCCAACTAAAACTGAATACGACCGGCGCTCACGCGGAAGAACTGAGCGACGCGCTGATGGAGGCCGGCGCGGTCTCGATTACCTTCCAGGACACCCACGACACGCCGGTGTTCGAACCGCTGCCGGGTGAAACCCGTTTGTGGGGCGATACCGACGTTATCGGTCTGTTCGACGCAGAAAGCGACATGAACGAAGCGGTTGCTATCCTTGAGCAGCATCCGCTGCTCGGCGCCGGCTTCGCGCATAAAATTGAACAACTGGAAGATAAAGACTGGGAACGCGAGTGGATGGATAACTTCCACCCGATGCGTTTCGGCGAACGCCTGTGGATTTGCCCGAGCTGGCGCGATGTTCCTGATGAGAATGCAGTCAATGTGATGCTTGATCCAGGACTGGCCTTTGGTACCGGCACTCACCCAACGACCGCGATGTGTCTGCAATGGCTCGACGGCCTTGACCTGCAGGGCAAAACGGTTATCGATTTTGGCTGCGGTTCCGGCATCCTGGCGATCGCCGCGCTGAAGCTGGGCGCCGCCAAAGCTATCGGTATTGATATCGATCCGCAGGCCATTCAGGCCAGCCGTGATAACGCCCAGCGTAACGGCGTCTCCGAACGCCTTGAACTGTATTTGCCGCAGGATCAGCCAGAAGCCATGAAAGCCGATGTGGTGGTCGCAAACATCCTGGCAGGCCCGTTGCGTGAGCTGGCCCCTTTAATCAGCGTCCTGCCGGTTACAGGCGGCCTGCTTGGCCTTTCCGGAATCCTGGCAAGCCAAGCGGAAAGCGTCTGCGAAGCCTACGCCCCGCTCTTCACCCTCGACCCGGTGGTGGAGAAAGAGGAGTGGTGCCGAATTACCGGACAGAAGAACTAAGTAAGCTGCGGCCTACGGGCCGCATTTTTGTTTCCAGTAACCGCCGAATATTGCCAGGAAATGAGAGCCGGATCGCATTACGATGCCCTTTTTTGGCTACAAAAACAGCGTTTTATCCCGTCTCGTATCGCCTTCGTCTCAGAAAAATCGAGAAGTTTTGTGATTTTATAATTGGACACAAATTATCCCATTGCTAATAACACAATGATTAATATGATAATTTATTCATGGCTATTACGTTACTCCTGGATTCATTGATCTGTAACAGAGGATTGGTCAAAGTTTGGCCTTTCATCTCGCGCAAAAAATGCGTAATATACGCCGCCTTGCAGTCACAGTATGGTCATTTCTTAACTCATGCGCATCGGACACCACCAGCTCAGAAATCGCCTGATCGCAGCACCTATGGCTGGCATCACTGACAGACCATTCAGGACGCTGTGTTACGAGATGGGAGCAGGTTTAACCGTCTCCGAGATGATGTCCTCCAACCCGCAGGTATGGGAGAGTGACAAGTCCCGGTTACGGATGGTGCACATTGATGAGCCCGGTATTCGTACCGTGCAAATCGCCGGTAGCGTACCGGAAGAGATGGCCGCAGCCGCCCGTATTAACGTGGAAAGCGGCGCCCAGATTATTGATATCAATATGGGGTGCCCGGCTAAAAAGGTGAATCGTAAGCTCGCTGGTTCAGCCCTCTTGCAGTATCCCGATCAGGTGAAATCAATCCTGACCGCGGTCGTCAAGGCAGTGGACGTTCCGGTGACTCTCAAGATTCGCACCGGTTGGGAACCGGAACACCGTAACTGTGTAGAGATTGCCCAACTGGCTGAAGAATGTGGCATTCAGGCTCTGACTATTCACGGACGCACTCGCGCCTGCTTGTTTAACGGAGAAGCTGAATACGACAGTATTCGGGCAGTTAAGCAGAAAGTTTCCATTCCGATTATCGCGAATGGCGACATTACTGACCCGCTTAAAGCCAGAGCCGTGCTCGACTACACGGGGGCTGACGCTCTCATGATAGGCCGTGCGGCTCAGGGAAGACCCTGGATCTTTCGGGAAATCCAGCATTATCTGGACACTGGGGAGTTGCTGCCCCCCCTGCCGTTGGCAGGGGTTAAGCGCTTGCTTTGCGCGCACGTTCGGGAACTGCATGACTTTTACGGTCAGGCAAAAGGGTACCGAATCGCGCGTAAACACGTCTCCTGGTATCTCCAGGAGCATGCTCCAAATGACCAGTTTCGGCGCACATTCAACGCCATTGAGGATGCCAGCGAACAGCTGGAGGCGTTGGAGGCATACTTCGAAAATTTTGCGTAATAGAAATAAAGAGCTGACAGAACTATGTTCGAACAACGCGTAAATTCTGACGTACTGACCGTTTCTACCGTTAACTCTCAGGATCAGGTAACTCAAAAGCCCCTGCGTGACTCGGTTAAACAGGCACTGAAGAACTATTTTGCTCAACTGAATGGTCAGGATGTTAATGATCTGTATGAGCTGGTATTGGCTGAAGTTGAACAGCCACTGTTGGACATGGTGATGCAATACACCCGTGGTAACCAGACCCGCGCTGCCCTGATGATGGGTATCAACCGCGGTACTCTGCGTAAGAAACTGAAAAAATACGGCATGAACTGATATTAATCAGTAAATTGCTGAATTAAAAAGGCGCTCTTCGGCATGGGGAAGCGCCTTTTTTTATACCTGATTTTTATACTGAACTACTGCCCCACGGCAGCCATTGACCACACGCTATGGTCAGGTTGTTGCAGCGATAACGCCGACATAATATTGTCTACCAGCACGGGCGCCTGCTGATAGAGATTGAATTGTTCAGGATCCATTAACCAGTTTTTGATAATTCCTGTAAAAGCGCCGTGTAATATTATCAACGTAATTTCGATATTTGTTTCCGCCGGCAATAATCTATTTCTTACGCAACACTGCAGGACGTCACGGATTATGGCGTAATTGAAGCCAATTCGTTTGCGGATTTCGCTTTCCGGCAGCATGTCACTGGTAAACTCGCATTTATGATAAAGAATTTGTAGCAGTGCCTGCTGTCGGGAATTCTCAGCGATATATTGTAATCCGGTAATAAATTTTTTACGTAACCTGTTTAACGGATTTTGGTTATCCAGCTCCCACTGTTGATGGGGCAGTAGCTCTCTGAGCGGCGGCTGCTGCTGCCACATCTCATTAAATAACTCCGCCTTGCTGGAAAAATGCCAGTACACCGCTCCACGCGTGACGCCCGCGGCGTCAGCGATATCGGTCAGCGTGGTATTGGTAACGCCGCGCTGCGCGAACTGCTGAATGGCGGACTCAATCAGGAGTTGACGCGTTCTTAAGGCGTCCTCTTTGGTTTTTCTGGCCATAACCTTTTCCCACTCGCTACCTAACGGTGAATACAGAATTGACTGATACACCAGCCAATTTAGCATTCCATAAAAAATATTATTTAGCAAAAATGCAGATACTGACATTTAATTACACGAGAATTTAATACATGCGATAAATATAAAATAAGAATACATTCACAAAATAAATATTAAAGGAAGAGGAGCTAAATCAATCGCCTGTTTTTTGTTTTTGCGTGCCTTGTTCATTGCCCAAAAATAACTATTCCTTACATCCACCGGTGTTTATTTGTAGGATAACGAACCGCTTTAAAATTCATTATTTCTTCGCAGATTCGCCGCCCTATCCGGCCCGTAATCTATAAGGAACAGCAATGACGAGTCATGCCAGAGTATCTCTTTTATCCAGCCTAATTATCTCCGCCTTGTTGCTTACCGGTTGCGATAATTCAGGCGACCAGCAGGCACAACCTCAGACGCCGCAGGTTAGCGTACATGTAGTACACAGTGAACCGCTTTCCGTCACCACTGAGCTCCCAGGGAGAACATCGGCCTTCCGTGTCGCTGAAGTTCGCCCTCAGGTCAGCGGTATTATCCTGAAACGCAACTTTGTCGAGGGCAGCGATATCAAGGCCGGTGAATCGCTCTATCAAATCGACCCCGCTACTTACCAGGCGGCCTGGAACAGCGCCAAAGGCGACGAGGCAAAAGCCGAAGCCGCAGCGGCTATCGCCCATCTGACGGTGAAACGTTATGTTCCTCTGCTTGGAACTCAGTACATCAGTCAGCAGGAATACGATCAGGCCGTCGCTACCGCGCGTCAGGCCGATGCCGATGTCGTGGCGGCTAAAGCCGCGGTCGAAAACGCCCGTATCAATCTGGCTTACACCAAGGTGACTTCGCCCATCGACGGGCGGATTGGTAAATCCAGCGTAACCGAAGGCGCACTGGTGACCAACGGCCAGGCGGACGCCATGGCGACGGTGCAGCAACTCGATCCGATCTATGTCGACGTAACCGAATCCAGCAACGATTTTATGCGCCTGAAACAGGAAAGCCTGCAGCGCGGTGATGACAGTAAAAGCGTGCAGCTGATTATGGAAAATGGCCAACCCTATTCCCTGAAGGGATCGCTGCAATTTTCTGACGTGACCGTCGATGAAAGCACCGGATCCATTACGCTGCGCGCGGTATTCCCTAATCCGCAACACACTCTTCTGCCGGGCATGTTTGTCCGCGCCCGTATCGATGAAGGCGTCAATCCGCAAGCGATTCTGGTACCGCAGCAGGGGGTTACCCGCACGCCGCGCGGCGATGCCACTGTGTTAATCGTTAATGCGCAGAACCAGGTGGAAAACCGTGAAGTCACCGCCGCCCAGGCGATAGGCAATAAATGGTTAATCACCAGCGGCCTGCAAAACGGCGACAAAGTCATCGTTAGTGGGTTACAGAAGGTTCGCCCAGGCGTCACCGTGAAGGCGACGGAAGATACCACTGCCTCCGCCGCACAATAAGGTATGAATCGCTATGTCTAAGTTCTTCATTCATCGACCGGTGTTTGCATGGGTGCTGGCGATCATCATGATGATTGCCGGCGGCCTCGCCATCATGCAGCTCCCTATTGCGCAATATCCCACGATTGCGCCGCCCGCGGTAGCCATCTCGGCAACCTACCCGGGTGCAGATGCGCAAACCGTGCAGGACACCGTCACTCAGGTTATCGAACAGAACATGAATGGTATCGATAATCTGATGTACATGTCCTCTACCAGTGATTCATCCGGTAGCGTCACCATCACGCTCACTTTTCAATCCGGCACCGATCCGGATATCGCCCAGGTGCAGGTGCAGAACAAACTGCAACTGGCGACGCCGCTGCTGCCACAGGAAGTACAGCAGCAAGGTATTAGCGTTGAGAAATCCAGTAGCAGCTTCCTGCTGGTTGCCGGATTTATCTCTGATAATCCAAGCACTACCCAGGATGATATTTCCGACTACGTTGCCTCCAACATCAAAGACCCTATCAGCCGCCTTAACGGCGTGGGCGATGTACAGTTGTTCGGTGCGCAATATGCCATGCGTATCTGGCTCGACGGCAACCTGCTGAATAAATATAACCTCACGCCGGTTGATGTTATCAACCAGTTGAAGGTGCAAAACGATCAGATCGCCGCCGGACAGCTTGGCGGTACACCATCGGTTAAAGGTCAACAGCTTAATGCCTCGATCATTGCTCAGACTCGCCTGAAAGATCCTGAGGAATTCGGTAAAGTCACGCTGCGGGTTAACGCCGATGGTTCCGTGGTTCGCCTGAAGGATGTCGCGCGCATTGAACTGGGCGGCGAGAACTATAACGTTGTCGCGCGCATTAATGGCAAACCCGCCTCTGGTTTGGGGATCAAGCTGGCGACCGGCGCCAATGCGTTAGATACCGCTACGGCGATCAAAGCGAAACTTGCCGAGCTGCAGCCCTTCTTCCCGCAAGGGATGAAAGTTGTTTATCCCTACGACACCACGCCGTTCGTTAAAATCTCCATTCACGAAGTGGTCAAAACGCTGTTTGAAGCCATTATCCTCGTCTTCCTCGTGATGTATCTGTTCCTGCAGAACATTCGCGCAACGCTTATCCCGACGATCGCTGTGCCGGTCGTCTTGCTGGGTACCTTTGCGGTGCTGGCGATGTTCGGCTACTCCATCAACACGCTAACCATGTTTGGCATGGTGCTGGCGATAGGGCTACTGGTCGACGATGCCATCGTGGTGGTAGAGAACGTTGAGCGCGTCATGGTCGAGGACAAGCTTTCCCCCGTTGAAGCCACAGAGAAATCAATGGAGCAGATTCAGGGGGCGCTGGTTGGTATCGCCATGGTGCTCTCGGCGGTATTCGTCCCGATGGCCTTCTTTGGCGGCTCGACCGGGGCGATTTATCGTCAGTTCTCCATCACTATCGTTTCCGCGATGGCGCTGTCTGTACTGGTCGCGCTGGTACTGACCCCGGCGCTATGCGCAACCATGTTAAAGCCAGCATCCGCAGACCATCATGGCAAAAAGGGGTTCTTCGGCTGGTTTAATGCCAGGTTCGACCAAAGCGTTAACCACTACACCAACAGCGTAAGCGGGATCCTGCGCGGCACCGGGCGCTACCTGGTTATCTATCTGCTGATCGTTATCGGCATGGCGATGCTGTTTGTCCGCTTGCCTACATCCTTCCTGCCTGATGAAGACCAGGGCGTGTTCCTGACCATGGTTCAGTTACCTGCTGGCGCTACGCAAGAGCGTACGCAAAAGGTGCTCGACTCCGTCAGCGACTACTATCTACAGAAAGAGAAAGCTAATGTTGAGAGCGTGTTCACCGTTAACGGCTTTAGCTTCAGCGGACAAGGACAAAACTCCGGTATGGCGTTTGTCAGTCTGAAACCATGGGAAGAGCGCAGCGGTTCGGAAAACGGCGTTGAAGCCATTATTAAGCGTGCCACCGCCGCATTTAGCCAGATTAAAGATGCAATGGTCTTCCCGTTCAACATGCCGGCCATCATCGAGTTAGGTACCGCGACCGGTTTCGACTTTGAGCTGATTGACCAGGGTGGCTTAGGACACACACAGCTAACTCAGGCACGAAACCAGCTTCTGGGGATGGTAAAACAGCATACGGAACAGCTGGTACGCGTTCGCCCTAATGGCCTTGAAGACACACCGCAGTTTAAACTCGACGTCGATCAAGAGAAAGCGCAGGCGCTGGGCGTCTCGTTATCCGACATTAACGAAACGATATCAGCTGCACTGGGCGGCTATTATGTGAATGACTTTATTGACCGCGGCCGCGTGAAGAAAGTCTATGTTCAGGCCGATGCCAGTTTCCGTATGCTACCCGGTGATATCAATAACATGTATGTCCGCAGCTCTAACGGTGAAATGGTGCCGTTCTCGGCATTTGTTACTTCACGTTGGGTATATGGTTCTCCGCGTCTCGAACGTTACAACGGCCTGCCTTCGATGGAAATCCTCGGCGAAGCGGCTCCGGGTAAGAGTACCGGGGAAGCCATGGCCTTGATGGAGCAACTGGCCAGTAAACTGCCTGCAGGTATCGGTTATGACTGGACGGGCTTGTCTTATCAGGAACGTTTATCAGGTAACCAGGCGCCAGCGCTATATGCTATTTCGCTGATAGTCGTCTTCCTCTGTCTGGCAGCACTCTATGAAAGCTGGTCTATTCCATTCTCCGTTATGCTGGTTGTGCCATTAGGAGTTATCGGCGCATTATTAGCAGCCTCAGTTAGAGGATTGAATAATGACGTTTATTTCCAGGTTGGCCTGTTAACAACTATTGGTTTATCTGCGAAGAACGCCATTCTTATTGTTGAGTTCGCCAAAGACCTTATGGATAAAGAAGGCAAAGGTATTATCGAGGCGACCCTGGAAGCATCCCGTATGCGTCTGCGCCCTATATTAATGACTTCATTAGCCTTTATTCTCGGGGTCATGCCGTTAGTGATTAGCCACGGCGCTGGTAGCGGCGCGCAAAACGCTGTCGGTACCGGCGTGATGGGCGGTATGCTTACCGCAACGCTGCTGGCCATCTTCTTCGTGCCGGTGTTCTTTGTGGTTGTAAGGCGTCGCTTTACCCGCCACGTAGAATAATCGACTATGATTATCAAGGCGCCAACCGGCGCCTTTTTTTATATCTATCAGAACAATAAGTTAGTAGAAATATTAATTCCCATCCCCGACTGACGCATTGAAATATCCCTTTCTACATATTTTCTTCATTATTTCTCATTTCTCTTCACGATATTTACTCTGCTCATAATTTGAGATTATTTCCCCTTCCAGGGCCGGGTCATTGCGGTGGTAAAATAAGCTATTCCGTTATGTGTTGACATCGTTGACAGCAAACGGTTATTTAGAGGTAATACCATGAAAAAATTAATATTAGTGACATTGTTAGCAACGTTGCTTGCTGGCTGTGCCCATGATTCCCCGTGCGTGCCGGTCTATGACTCGCAGGGCCGACTGGTGCATACCAATACCTGTGTAAAAGGCACAACTCAGGATAACTGGGAAACCGCTGGCGCAATCGCCGGTGGGGCTGCAGCGGTTGCCGGTCTCACGTTAGGAATCGTGGCGCTTACGCGTTAGTGATACCTCTCCACAAACGCGTAAGCCGGGATGCGTTCCCTTTGGCTTAGCCGCCAGAAAGACAAAAGGCCCAGTCTCACGACTGGGCCTTTCATTTATATTGATATGGTCATTTTCCCGGGGGCGGCGCGATGCGCCTTTCCCGGGCTACGGGTCTGTAGCCCCGGTAAGCGCAGCGCCACCGGGGAAGATGGCGGCGCGTCTGGCCGCAA
>NZ_JBEAHX010000028.1:0-137923 GCF_040062145.1 Klebsiella sp. JN_Kp121 | reverse complement strand
CTGTCCAACTGGCTGCGCCAGTTGTCGAACCCCGGTCGGGGGTTCTCATCCCCCCGTACGGAGAATATAAAAGAAAAGAGCCCGTACTTTCGTACGAGCTCTCATCTCGAATATGGCGGTGAGGGGGGGATTCGAACCCCCGATACGTTGCCGTATACACACTTTCCAGGCGTGCTCCTTCAGCCACTCGGACACCTCACCATATTGTCTTTCCCGTTGTTGCTGGGAACGGGCGCTAATGTAGGGAAATACGTATCTCCCGTCAATCAACTTTTTTAAAAAAAGATGCGTTTAGCCAAACTTCAAACAACTTGCTTCTTAAACGCGCGGGAATCGTTTTTTTTGTCACCATTCTCTTTATTCCTCGATAGCGATACGAAATTTGTTATGCTGGCAAACCAATACAAAACAAAGAGTAAAACACGACGCAAACCTCAACCTACTCACGCGTCAGTAATCAGGAGTCATTATGGAGATTATTTTTTACCACCCGACGTTCGATACCCCCTACTGGATCGCAGAGCTGGAAAAACATCTGCCGGGAGCGCGAGTTCGTGAGTGGAAACCTGGCGACAATCAACCAGCCGACTATGCGCTGGTCTGGCATCCACCGGTAGAAATGTTGCAAGGCCGCAAATTGAAGGCGGTTTTTGCCCTCGGCGCAGGCGTGGATTCTATTCTTAGCAAGCTGCGGGAGCATCCGGAAATGCTGCCGCTTTCGATCCCGCTGTTCCGCCTCGAAGATACCGGTATGGGCCTGCAGATGCAGGAATATGCGGTAAGCCAGGTACTGCACTGGTTCCGCCGCTTTGATGATTATCAGGCGCTGAAGCTGCAATCCCGCTGGCAGCCGTTGCCGGAATACCGTCGCGAAGATTTCACTATCGGCATTATGGGGGCAGGGGTGTTGGGCGGCAAAGTCGCGGAAAGCCTGTTGCGCTGGGGTTTCCCAGTGCGCTGCTGGAGCCGTAGCCACAAATCCTGGCCGCAAGTTGAGAGTTTTGCCGGTCAGGAAGAACTGGGCGCATTTTTACGGCAAACCCGCGTGCTGATCAACCTGTTGCCAAATACGGCTGAAACCGTCGGCATCATTAATGAAACTTTACTCTCTCAACTTCCGGATAACAGCTATGTTCTGAACCTCGCCCGCGGCGTACATATCGTTGAACCGGATTTACTGGCCGCGCTTGACAGCGGTAAGGTGAAAGGGGCGATGCTGGATGTCTTTAGCCGAGAACCGCTGCCGAAAGAGAGCCCGCTGTGGGCGCATCCGCGCGTGGCCATGACGCCGCATATTGCTGCTGTTACCCGTCCGCAGGAAGCAATTGCCTACATCGCCAGCACTATTAGCCACCTGGAGCGTGGTGAAACGGTCAGCGGGCAGGTCGATCGCCAACGCGGCTACTAATCGATAACCCCGCTACGGCGGGGTTTTTACTGATCATGACTCCTGATTCCTGCTATTCTTGCCACAAACAGAGGAGGAGATTGTGATGTATCCTGTTGACCTGCACATGCATACCGTCGCCAGCACCCACGCCTATAGTACCCTGCATGACTATATTGCCGAGGCCAAACGTAAAGGCATTAAACTTTTTGCCATCACCGATCACGGCCCGGATATGGCCGATGCGCCGCACTACTGGCATTTCGTCAATATGCGTATCTGGCCGCGTCTGGTAGATGGCGTCGGCATTCTGCGCGGCATTGAAGCGAATATTAAAAATACCCAGGGTGAAATTGACTGTACCGGACCAATGCTGACCTCGCTGGATCTGATTATTGCCGGTTTTCATGAGCCGGTATTCCCGCCTCAGGATAAAGCCACCCACACTGAAGCGATGATTGCCGCGATTGCCAGTGGCGCAGTCCACATGATTAGCCATCCAGGCAATCCGAAATTCCCGATCGATATTCCGGCAGTAGCCGAAGCAGCGGCAAAGCATCATGTGGCGCTGGAAATTAATAATTCCTCTTTCCTTTCATCGCGTATCGGTAGTGAAGATAATTGCCGGGCAATCGCCGCCGCCGTGCGTGATGCGGGTGGTTGGGTGGCGCTGGGTTCGGACTCCCATACCGCCTTTACGCTTGGCGAATTTACCGAATGTCGCAAAATCCTCGACGCGGTGAATTTCCCGGAAGAGCGGATCCTTAACGTCAGTCCGCGTCGACTACTGAATTTCCTCGAATCACGCGGAATGCCGGCGATTGCGGAATTTGCAGACCTTTAATTTGAACCACTGGAACATATTGTATGAATGAATTTTCAATCCTCTGTCGCGTGCTGGGCTCGCTGTACTATCGTCAGCCGCAGGACCCGCTGTTGGTGCCGCTGTTCACGCTGATTCGCGATGGCAAGCTGGCCGCCAGTTGGCCGCTGGAACAGGATGAATTACTGGAGCGTCTGCAGAAGAGTTGTGATACCCAGCCGTTAACCGCTGATTACAACGCCCTGTTCGTTGGTGACGAATGTGCGGTCTCGCCTTATCGCAGCGCGTGGGTTGAAGGCGCCACGGAAGCGGAAGTCCGCGGTTTTCTCACTCAACACGGTATTCCTACTGGCGACGGGCCAACCGATCATATTGGATCCCTACTGCTGGCCGCATCCTGGCTTGAAGATCATGCCTCTGATGACGAAAGCGAAACGTTGGAAACGTTGTTTGCCGATTACCTCTTACCGTGGTGCGGCACCTTCCTCGGTAAAGTCGAGGCGCATGCGCAAACCGCATTCTGGCGTACCATGGCGCTACTCACGCGTGAAGCTATATCCGCCATGTGGGATGAGCTGCAGGAAGAAAACGACGAATAATTGTGATTTAAGTCACTTTTAGTGTGAAACAGCAAACTCACGCATTCATATTGTGTGTTCTGGATCGCATTTGGTTGCCGCGTATCTGCTATGATACGCGGCATGAACATACTCTTCGCAATCGCACTCACGACGGGCATTCTCTCCGGTATTTGGGGATGGGTGGCGGTCTCACTTGGCCTGCTGAGCTGGGCCGGTTTCCTCGGCTGTACGGCCTATTTCGCTTGCCCACAGGGCGGCCTGAAAGGGCTGTTGATTTCCGCCTGCACTGTCATGAGCGGCGTGATATGGGCGCTGGTGATTATTTACGGTAGCGCGCTGGCGCCGCAGTTGGAAATCCTCAGCTATGTGATGACCGGAATAGTCGCCTTCCTGATGTGTATTCAGGCGCGTCAGCTGTTGCTCTCTTTTGTTCCCGGAACCTTTATCGGCGCCTGCGCGACCTTTGCCGCGAGCGGCGACTGGCGCATTGTCGTGCCATCGCTGGCGCTGGGATTGGTCTTTGGCTATGCCATGAAAAACAGCGGGCTGTGGCTGGCGGCGCGAGCGGCAAAGAATAAGTCTCTGGCTAACGATAACGTCTGATTTTCTTCACATTTCCTCGACGACGGGAGTAAGCTTCCCGTCACTCACTACATGAAAGCCTTTTCGCATCAACCCCTCTTCGATTGTTTTTTCCTCTTAATGCAGACATTTTGAGCAAACAAACCATAATAATTTGATACCGTTTGCAAAAACGGAGAGAAAAAAGTATCAACGGGTACTTCATATATATACTGATTTTGTATGTAGTTGCTTGTATTCAACTGCGCTCATGGATGATTTGTAAGGTTTTTTTGACCGTTACGCAGAGGGGTTTTGCCGTGAAAAAAATGACTGGCGTACTACTTGCTACAGTTTGTTTCCTTCCCGCTTTATTGACTTTTTCAACTACCTCTAACGCCGCAAGCGGCGTGATTCGTTTCCACGGCGGCGTTGTCGAACCGCCTTGTAAAATTCGTTCTTCAGAAGATCAGGTCTCGATGGCTTGCGCTAAGCAGAAGTCAGTCACTTTTTCTGCCCAGCAGGTAGCCCGGGGAGATCTGCAACATGCCAATATCAAATCTACACAGTTCACCTTTATCAATCCCCAGCACACCAACGCTATTCTCGAAGTGAGTTATCGGTAATAGCAAGGCCCCTGCAGATCCAGCGGGGGCCTTCGCCGCGCCTCTCTCCTGACATTCTCACGCTGCTTTTTTGTAGCAAAATCAAGATGAATCGATTTTGTTAGCAAAAAGAAAACAAAAAGTAATATATTTGTATTTCATAACGCAATCATTGCCTTGCCGTATTCTGGCGGCGCAGTGCGCTCATGGATGGCCTGTTGCTTCTTTGCTATTAAACAGAGGAGACTGCCGTGATAAAAAAAATCCACGCCTTAGCGATGCCATGTCTGATGTTGTCGTGCTTGTTTGGAGCAGTGCACGCCGCGCCGACCGACGGCGTTGTCGCCATTTATGGGCAGGTCGTCGATCCGTCCTGCGAAGCCAATAGTGTGAGCGAAAAGATTGAAATGGCCTGCCCGCAGCTGCCTACACGGGCGCTTTCGCCGCAGGTGCTGACGACGGGAAATTACAGCAATGACGCCGTCCGTTCAGCACAATTAAAGTATATTGATCCGCAACATACCCGCGCTATCCTCGAAGTGAATTATCGCTAATTACCGCCCCTCAGGCTTCCGCCTGGGGGGCTATCATGCCATAGTAGACACCACGCTAAGTATGAAGACGTTTGCCGACAGGAGGGGGAAATGGTTGTTCAACCTGAGGTGGTTCTCGGCGATATCACGACGTTGCAGGTAGATGTTATTGTCAACGCGGCAAACCCATCGTTACTGGGCGGCGGCGGTGTTGATGGCGCCATTCATCGCGCAGCGGGCCCGGAACTACTGGCAGCCTGCAAAATAGTCCGTCAGCAGCAGGGCGAATGTCCGCCCGGGCATGCGGTTATCACCAGCGCCGGTAATCTACCGGCCAGCGCGGTGATTCATGCAGTCGGCCCCGTCTGGCACGGCGGTGACGAGCAAGAGGCCGAATTACTGACGGATGCCTATCGCAATAGTCTGTTGCTGGCGGCAGCCAATAATTATCGATCTATTGCTTTTCCGGCTATCAGCACCGGCGTATATGGCTATCCGAAACAGGCGGCGGCGGAAATTGCGGTGAAAACGGTGAAGGCTTTCCTCACCCGATATAATCCACTGGAACGAGTGTGCTTTGTCTGCTTTGATAACGAAACGGCGGAGATCTATCAGCGATTATTGCAGGCAGAATGAATCGCGGCAACGGCAGCACGCAGGCGCGCTGCCGGTTGCGGATTTTAGTTAACCGACACCGGCGCTTTCGCCGGTTTTTGCTGCGGTTTGCCTGAGAACAGGAAGCGCAGCAGCGGAATACGTAGATGGATTTCGTACAGCACCAGCGCAATACCCACCACAAACACCAGTCCGGCGATAAAACCTAACAGATTCGATTTTATTATCGGCGTAATCCACGCCCCGTACAGCAGGGTGAGGGGATGATGCACCAGGTAGATAAACAGCGAGGCGTTGACGAAGTAAGTCACCCGAGCGGACTGGAAGTTGAGCAGGCGGTGGCCCAGCGAGAATACCACGTTCACCATCCACAGCCCCAGCACCATGGTAATCACCGATTCGGTTTCATACATCCAGCCATCGCCGGAACCATACTGCTGGTTAAGACGATAGGCGATAAAGCCCAGCAGTGCGCCGACAAAACACCAGGGTGATGAGGTGGTGAACATCGCTTTTAGCCGCGGGTTGATGAACGTCTGCGCGCCGAGAACAAAGAACGGCAGATAGAACAGGGTCTGCATAACGATGAAGTTAAACAGTCCGTTGCTGAGAATCGGCGGGTAAACGATAAAAATAGTGCGACGAATTACCGCATACAACACGCCAAGTCCAAGGAAAATAAGCGATAATTGACCAAATGTGACAGTGTCACCAAAGCTGGCGGTCTGCGTTTTCCCTCGATTGGCCAGCCACTTAAACAGCACCACGCCGAGAGTGGTCAGCACGACCAGCACCAGCAGGAACCACAGATGAGAGATAAGCTCCCATGCCAGGGTGTTGAATTTGTCATAGCCGGAGAGCGTGTGCCAGTTTTGCGCTTTACCATTAACGTATTGCAGCATCAAGAATTGCGGCAAAGTCAGAAGTGGAATCGCGGTGAGCATCGGAATGCCAACGCGCTCTACGCGTACTTTCCACCATTTCTTTAGGGGATAGCGTAGAAACAGCATGTAAGAGAAGTAGCCGGAAATAACAAAGAAGACCTGCATGCGGAAAGCATGGATAAAGTCGTTGAACAGCGTTAACCCCCAGGAGGGTTCCAGGCTATTCACATGCCAGCTGTGGCTGGAGTAGATAAGCGAAATGTGAAAGGGTATCCCCAGCAGCATCAGCCAGGCGCGGATGCTGTCGAAGAAATATTCACGCTCTACTGGTGTTTTATTCATAAATTCACAACAATCTCAGACAATTCGTCTTATCACTCGTGGCGATAACGGTTACATTCCCAGCAACCCTACATGAACTCAGGGTATCTGTCTCCAGGATAAGTACGCAAAGTGCAATATGGGACAGAGAACTGTTTATTCCCTGGTCCGCTAAGCTGAACAATGCAGGGATTATGTTGTCGGATTGCCTGAGTTTCCATTAAAATAGATCGGATCGATTTAAGCACACAAAGGGGGAAGTGCTTACTTACTATGAAACATAAACCACAGATGATGAAAATGCGTTGGTTAAGCGCAGCCGTAATGTTGTCCCTGTGTACTTCATCTGCATGGGCATTCAGCATTGATGACGTAGCAAAACAGGCGAAAACGTTAGCCGGGAAAGGCTATGAAGCGCCGAAAAGTAACCTGCCCTCCGCCTTCCGCGATATGAAATACGCGGATTACCAGCAAATCCAGTTCAATCACGACAAAGCATACTGGAATAACCTGAAGACCCCGTTCAAGCTGGAATTTTACCACCAGGGCATGTATTTCGACACGCCGGTTACTATTAATGAAGTGACCAGCACTAGTGTACGTAAAATTAAATATAGCCCGGATTATTTTAATTTTGGCAATGTGCAACACGATAAAGACACGGTGAAAGACCTTGGTTTCGCCGGTTTTAAAGTACTGTATCCGATCAATAGCAAAGACAAGAATGATGAAATCGTCAGCATGCTCGGAGCCAGCTACTTCCGCGTTCTTGGCCAGGGTCAGGTATACGGGCTTTCCGCCCGCGGCCTGGCTATCGATACCGCGCTGCCGTCAGGCGAAGAGTTTCCTCGTTTCCGCGAGTTCTGGATTGAGCGCCCGAAAGCGACCGATAAGCGCTTAACTATCTATGCGCTGTTGGATTCCCCGCGTGCGACTGGCGCCTATCGTTTTGTGGTTATGCCTGGGCGCGACACCGTGGTTGATGTGCAGTCGAAGGTCTATCTGCGTGACAAAGTCGGTAAACTCGGCGTGGCACCGTTGACCAGTATGTTCCTGTTTGGGCCGAACCAACCGTCGCCGACGACTAACTATCGTCCGGAACTACATGACTCCAACGGACTGTCGATTCTTGCCGGTAACGGCGAGTGGATCTGGCGTCCGCTGAATAACCCGAAACATCTGGCCGTCAGCAGTTATGCGATGGAAAACCCGCAAGGGTTTGGCCTGCTGCAGCGTGGCCGCCAGTTCTCCCGCTTTGAAGATCTCGACGATCGTTACGACCAGCGCCCGAGCGCGTGGATCACCCCGAAAGGCGACTGGGGTAAAGGTAAAGTCGAACTGGTTGAAATCCCGACCAACGATGAAACCAACGACAATATCGTCACCTACTGGACCCCGGATCAGCTGCCGGAACCAGGCAAAGAGATGAACTTCAAATACTCCATTACCTTCAGCCGCGATGAAGACAAACTGCATGCGCCAGATAGCGCTTATGTGGTGCAGACTCGCCGCTCAACCGGTGATGTGAAGCAGTCTAACCTCATTCGCCAGCCAGATGGCACTATCGCTTTCATCGTTGATTTCACCGGCGCTGACATGAAAAAAATGGCGGCGGACACTCCGGTAACGGCGCAGGCGAGCATCGGCGATAATGCCGAAATCGTGGAAAACTCCGTGCGCTATAACCCGGTTATCAAAGGTTGGCGTATGACCCTGCGCGTGAAAGTGAAAGATCCGAAGAAAACCACGGAAATGCGTGCGGCGCTGGTCAATGGCGATCAGACGCTGAGCGAAACCTGGAGCTATCAGCTGCCTGCCAATGAATAAGATAACGAATTATATCGACGCATTGCCGCTGTCGGATGCTGAAAAGGCCGCATTACCTGATGCGAGCCTGCAAGCCGTACATGAAGCGCTTGACGCAGAGCATCATCATTTTCCGCGTGATGAAGATTCCCCGTTAGGATCGGTAAAAGCGCGGCTGGAGCATAGCTGGCCGGACTCTCTGTCCGGCGATCAGCTGGTGAAAGATGATGAAGGGCGCACGCAGCTTCATGCGATGCCGAAAGCGAAACGTTCCTCAATGATCCCCGACCCGTGGCGTACCAACCCGGTAGGCCGCTTCTGGGATCGCCTGCGTGGCCGTGACGTGACTCCGCGCTATCTCTCTCGCCTCACGCAAGAAGAGCGTGAAAGCGAACAGAAATGGCGTACCGTCGGCACCATTCGTCGCTACATTTTGCTGCTGCTGACGCTGGCGCAAACGGTAGTGGCCACCTGGTATATGAAGACCATCCTCCCTTATCAGGGGTGGGCGCTAATCAATCCATCCGATATGGTTGGCCAGGATCTATGGGTCTCCTTCATGCAGCTACTCCCTTACGTGTTGCAGACCGGCATCCTGATCCTCTTTGCGGTACTTTTCTGTTGGGTCTCGGCCGGTTTCTGGACCGCGCTGATGGGCTTCCTGCAATTGCTGATCGGGCGTGATAAGTACAGTATTTCGGCATCCACCGTTGGCGACGAGCCGCTGAACCCGGAACACCGTACAGCGCTTATCATGCCTATCTGTAATGAAGATGTTGACCGCGTGTTTGCCGGCCTGCGCGCCACCTGGGAATCGGTGAAAGCGACGGGTAACGCTGCGCATTTTGACGTTTACGTGCTCAGCGACAGCTACGACCCGGATATTTGCGTTGCCGAGCAAAAAGCGTGGATGGAATTGATTGCCGAAGTGCAGGGTGAAGGCCAGATCTTCTATCGTCGCCGTCGTCGTCGTGTGAAGCGTAAAAGCGGCAACATCGATGATTTCTGCCGTCGCTGGGGTAGCCAGTATAGCTACATGGTGGTGCTCGACGCTGACTCAGTAATGACCGGCGAGTGCCTGAGCGGGCTGGTGCGCCTGATGGAAGCGAATCCGAATGCCGGGATCATCCAGTCTTCGCCGCGCGCTTCCGGTATGGATACCCTTTATGCGCGCTGCCAGCAGTTCGCCACCCGCGTGTACGGCCCGCTGTTTACCGCCGGGCTGCACTTCTGGCAGTTAGGTGAATCGCACTACTGGGGTCACAACGCCATTATCCGCGTGAAGCCTTTCATCGAACACTGCGCGCTGGCGCCGCTGCCGGGCGAAGGTAACTTTGCCGGCTCGATTCTTTCGCATGACTTCGTGGAAGCTGCGCTGATGCGCCGTGCGGGGTGGGGCGTTTGGATCGCCTACGATCTGCCTGGCTCCTATGAAGAGCTGCCGCCGAACCTGCTGGATGAACTGAAGCGTGACCGCCGCTGGTGTCAGGGTAACCTGATGAACTTCCGCCTGTTCCTGGTGAAAGGGATGCACCCGGTACACCGTGCGGTGTTCCTGACCGGCGTCATGTCCTATCTGTCGGCGCCGCTGTGGTTTATGTTCCTCGCGCTGTCGACGGCGCTACAGGTCGTGCACGCCCTGACCGAGCCGCAATACTTCCTGCAGCCGCGTCAGCTGTTCCCGGTATGGCCACAATGGCGTCCGGAACTGGCTATCGCGCTGTTTGCTTCGACCATGGTACTGCTGTTCCTGCCAAAACTGCTGAGTATCATTCTGGTGTGGTGCAAGGGGCCGAAAGAGTACGGCGGCTTCTTCCGCGTGACGCTCTCCCTGTTGCTGGAGGTACTGTTCTCGGTGCTGCTGGCTCCGGTGCGCATGCTGTTCCATACCGTGTTCGTGGTCAGCGCGTTCCTCGGTTGGGAGGTAGTGTGGAACTCACCGCAGCGCGATGATGACTCAACACCGTGGGGCGAGGCCTTTATGCGTCACGGTTCGCAGCTACTGCTGGGGCTGGTATGGGCGGTTGGCATGGCGTGGCTGGATCTGCGTTTCCTGTTCTGGCTGGCGCCTATCGTCGTGTCGCTGATCCTCTCTCCGTTTGTCTCGGCTATTTCCAGCCGCGCGACGGTAGGTCTGCGCACTAAACGCTGGAAATTGTTCCTGATCCCGGAAGAGTATTCGCCGCCGCAGGTACTGAAAGATACCGATGCTTACCTGACTTTGAACCGTCAGCGTTCGCTGGGCGATGGTTTTATGCATGCGGTGTTTAACCCATCGTTCAATGCTCTGGCGACGGCAATGGCTACGGCGCGTCACCGCCACGGCCGTATTCTGGATATCGCCCGTGAACGCCACGTTGAGCAGGCGCTGAATGAAACGCCTGATAAACTCAACCGCGATCGTCGGCTGGTGCTGTTAAGCGATCCGGTAACGATGTCGCGTCTGCACTATCGCGTGTGGAACGCCCCGGAGAAATACTCCTCCTGGGTGGGGGCGTATCAGCAGCTCACGCTGAATCCGCTGGCGTTGAAAACGAAGTAAGCCGTACGTTAAGGAAAATACCGGCAATTGTGCCGGTATTTTTTTGCCTGAGAGGAAGTGAATGAGAATATTTGTGCTTATCGCCATGACGCTGGTACTCAGCGGCTGCGGCAGCATTATTAGCCGTACGGTACCGGGGCAGGGCCATGGCAACCAATATTACCCCGGCGTACAGTGGGATGTTCGTGATTCAGCCTGGCGCTATCTGACCATTCTCGATCTGCCATTCTCGCTGGTATTTGATACGCTGTTACTACCGTTAGACGCCAGCCACGGCCCCTATGAGTAATTAACGCTCGTCCCACTCATCGGCTGCGGTCTGCCCCTCTTCGGTATCCAGGGAAGGCTCCAGCTGAAACTCGCCTTCATCCCATTCGTGTAGCGTATTTTCTTCCACCCATTCCTGGCGTAGCTCGATTTCGTCATAATCGCCGTCAAATACGCTCTGTGCCGCTTCGCCACTGAGCATGGCCAGGCACTCGCCTTCTTCATCTTCGCTGGCGAAGAATTCAGCCCGCCAGGCGATATCGCCATCCTGGAGAATATACTTCTGCATATTGAACTGTTCGATGTTGGCAGTTTCTTCATCGCTGTCGGGATTATCGGCCAAAAACTCTTCCCGGGCGGCGTCGATGGCCTCTTCGAGCGTGGCGTAGAAAACTGATTCCGTTGACATAGCTAACCCCCTAAGAAGAATGAAAAAGGAACACGTTTCAATCTATAGAAGGCGGTTAGTCTGGCGTCAAGGCAGAGAAGCGCTGAAGCGCTTAATTTACCGAACGTTTACCCGAGCCCCCGTCATCCGCTGAAGCGTCGTGCCGTGGGCGGCGCAGACTGATGGTCGAGTAAAAAGCGTTAAACAGGACGACGCAGGCGGTGACGAGGAACACGGCGCGGAAGCCGTAGTTGGCCGAGACCGAGGCGCCGATTAACGGGCCGGTGACGTTGCCGATATCGCGAAACGACTGGTTATAGCTGAAGATACGTCCCGAAATCTGGCTGGTGGAGTTGTACACCAGCAGGGTTTGTACGGCGGGTAACAGCGCGCCGTCGGCGGCACCAAGCAAAAAGCGCAGAATGCCTAGCTGCAGCGGCGTCTGAACGAATGACATCGGGATCAGTAATAGCACGGAGATAACCAGAGCAACTATCAGGATCTTTTCCGGCCCAATGCGATCGCCGAGCTTGCCTAAACGTGGCGCGCTCAATAGGGCGGCAATGCCGGGTACGGAAGCAATCATGCCGCTAATAAAGGCGATATTACTGACGTTACCTGCCAGGTCGCGCACGTAGAGCGTCAGGATCGGCGCAATGGAGCCGGTAGCGACCTGGATAATCAATGAGGTGACGAACAAGCTCAGCACCAGTTTAGGATTCTTAAGCGAACCGAAAACGTCCCTGGCATTGAGCATCTCTTTTTTGTTCACCGGAACAAAGTTTTCGCGGATTAAAAACAGGGTGAACAGGAAGCAGATAAACAGCACCGTGGCGGTCATAAAGAAGACGGTGCGCAACCCCCAGTGGTCGGCAAGGAAACCGCCAGCCAGCGGGCCGAGCAGGGCGCCGCTTACCGCGCCGGTTGAAAGCGTTCCTAGCGCCCAGCCGCTTTTCTGACGGGGGATCTGGGTGGCGATCAGCGCATTGGCATTGGGAATAAACCCGCCCAGTAAACCCAGCAGCGCGCGCAGGATCAGGAATTGCCAAATGTTCTGCGCCATGCCCATCAGCATCATGACGATAGCCATCCCCAGCGCCGAACGCAGCAGCATAATCTTACGCCCTTTACGGTCGGCTAATCCGCCCCAGAACGGCGAGGCAACGGCGGAAAAGAGGAAGGTTATGCTAAAGACCAGCCCTGACCACATATTCAGCGCGCTATGGCCGGTGACGCCCAACTGTTCGACGTAGAGCGGCAAAAAAGGCATCACGAGGCTAAAGGCGGCGCCGGTTAAAAAGCAGCCAAGCCAGGTGACGGTAAGATTTCGTTTCCAGTTAATAGGTGTATCAGCAGACGACATAAGGTCTCACTGGCCCGCGGCGCGGGTCAAAATAAAGGAAAATATGAGCCTGCTAATTATGCGCCTGAGAAATGGTTGTCGCAATGGAGCATAGCTTTTAAAGCTAAAGGAGTATTTAAGAGGACTGGCGGTAGAATTTATCCGGGCAGAGAACCGCCCGGATAGTGAGTCAATCAGTAGCGCGAAGGCACGCCTTCCGGACGGGTTTTAAAGCGGCGATGCAGCCACATATATTGCTCTGGCGCCATCAAAATGCACTGTTCGACGATTTTGTTCATCCACGCGGCGGTAGTTTCTGCGTTTTCCAGAGGCGGATCGCATTCCGGCGGCAGCATGATGAGCTCATAGCCTTTGCCATTCAGTTTGCGCCGTGGGACGAATGGCACAATGCACGCTTTAGACATTTTCGCCAGCATCCAGGTCCCGGAAGTGGTGGCGGCCTGCTCGACGGCGAACAGGGGGGCGAAGACGCTGGCGGTCGGGCCGTAGTCATGGTCCGGGGCATACCAGACCACTTCGCCTTTTTTCAGCGCGCGGATCATGCCTTTGAGATCTTTACGGTCAAGCATATCTTTGTTGGAACGCAGGCGGCCCCAGGTCTGCAGCCAGTCGATAACCGGGTTGTCATTCGGGCGATAGACGCCGATACCGGGTTGGTTCATGCCGAACATGCGCGCACCCATTTCCAGCGTCAGGAAATGAATGCCAATCAGCAGGATACCGCGGTTTTGTGCCTGCACGTCGCGGACATGTTCAAAGCCGATGGTGTCTGTCCAGCGCGCAATGCGTCGGGTTGGCCAGAACCATGCCATCCCGGTCTCCATCAGGCCCATGCCGACTGACTCGAAGTTTTGAACTACCAGTTGATGACGCTCCTGCTCGCTCTTCTCAGGAAAGCAGAGCTCAAGATTACGATAAGCGATTTTTGCGCGGCGTTTCATAAAACGCATCGCCAGACGACCAATGGCATTACCGAGACGGTAGATAACCGGATAAGGGAGTTGGACAACTAACCACAACAGGCCTATGCCCAGCCAAAGCAGCCAGTAGCGCGGATGGAGCAGCGCGGCGGAAAATTTCGGTAAATGGGTCATTTCATACCTGTCTGATTAAACAACGCGTTCTATTATCGCATTTTTTTCCGCTACCGCCAAAAGCAGTCTCCGGCTGAAGCCGATTGTTAACGGCTGAAAACCGCGTGGATGAAATGTAGCGTAAAATGTAGGGATGTAAATTAACGGTGTTTGCTATATGATGCCCGCCGTTTATTTTACTCATTTCCTATGTCGAGCAGGTACACCATGCCAGTGTTACACAACCGCATTTCAAATGAGACGTTAAAGGCGCAGATGCTGGCTGAGACCGAGCCGCGCACGACGATCTCGTTCTATAAATATTTCACTATCGTTGACCCGAAAGCGACCCGCGACGCTCTGTGGCTGGCGTTGACTAAGCTGAACGTCTTTGGCCGCATCTATCTGGCCCATGAAGGTATCAATGCGCAGATCAGCGTGCCGGAAAGCAAGGTCGCAGCGCTGCGTGAATTTCTCGATAGCTTCGATCCGGCGCTAAAGGGGTTACGTCTGAACATCGCGCTGGATGATGACGGTAAATCCTTTTGGGTCCTGCGCCTCAAGGTCCGCGACCGCATTGTGGCCGACGGTATTGATGACCCAACCTTTGATCCCTCTGATGTGGGCGAGTATCTGAAAGCGGCGGAAGTGAACGCGATGCTGGACGATCCGGACGCGGTATTCATCGATATGCGTAACCATTATGAGTACGAAGTCGGTCATTTTGAGAACGCGATGGAAATTCCGGCGGATACCTTCCGCGATCAATTGCCGAAAGCGGTTGAGATGATGCAGGAGTACAAAGACAAGAAGATTGTCATGTACTGTACCGGCGGTATTCGCTGTGAGAAAGCCAGCGCCTGGATGAAGCATAGCGGTTTCAATAAGGTATGGCACATCGAAGGCGGGATTATCGAGTATGCGCGCCGCGCCCGTGAACAGGGATTGCCGGTACGCTTTATCGGTAAGAACTTTGTCTTTGACGAAAGAATGGGCGAGCGTATTTCTGATGATGTGATTGCCCACTGCCATCAATGCGGCGCACCATGCGACAGCCACACCAATTGCCTGAACGACGGCTGCCATTTGCTGTTTATTCAGTGTCCGGCTTGTGCCGAGAAATTTGCCGGTTGCTGCAGCGAAGCCTGTATGGAAGAGCATAAACTGCCGGAAGAGGAGCAGCGCAAACTGCGGGCGGGGCGAGAGAATGGCAATAAGATTTTTAATAAATCCCGTGGTCGTCTTAATACCAAATTAGGTATCCCGGATCCCGACCCGTCAGTAAAACCATAACCAGATGAGGTCGATTACTGCTAGCAGCAGCCACAGCGCGAGATAAATCATAAAGTGCTCGCGCACATTGTTGACTAACCAGTGATACAGGCGACGCATAAACGTTCTCAATCAATAAACGGCCTCCATTGAGGCCGTTTCGTTTTATGGCTGGCTATTATTGTGAAAATCGCGCCAGCGAGAAGGGAGTCAAATCAAACTCCGTCGTTTCACCTTGCGCAAATTGCGTCGCAATTTCGCCAAGTACCGGGGCAAATTTGAAACCGTGGCCGCTTAAACCGGTAATGAGTAATGTGTTGTCGTGACCGGGAAGCGTATCAATGATGAAATCTTCATCTACCGTATTATCGTACGTACAGGAGGCGCCGTGCAGGCAGCCGCCAATTCCGGGCAGCACGTTGCGCAGGAAGTTGAACGACTCAGACCCATCGCTGGCGACAGCGCCAAACGGTTTCCGCTCGCCCGGTTCGGAAATCAGCTGGCCGCCATTGTGTTTGCCGATCTTCAATTCGTTGTCTTCCGCCGGGAAGCCATAATACTGATCGCCATTCGGTAGTTCGCCGGTGAAAGCAGGGAAGTTATTTTTCGTGCTATAGCGACCATCGGCCTGGAACCAGGCGAAGACTTTACGTACCGGTTGAATGGGCAGTTCCGGCAATAATTTCGTTACCCAGGTTCCGGCGCTGATCAGCAGTTTTTTGCCATTGTAACTGCCGTCAGCGGTATCGATGGTCACGCCATCGGCATGATGATGGATCGCGGTCACCGGACAGTTGAAGAGCTGGGCACAACCCGCCTCACGCGCCAGCCGGATCCAGGTTTCAACCGCCAGTTCGCTGCGTAATACACCGGAAGCCGGCTCAAAAATTGCCCGATAATCTTGTGGGATACGAATCTCCGGCCAACGCTTCATGACAGCTTCAGCGTCCAGTTCCTCTACGTTAAGCTTAAACTGACGCGCGCTGTGGGCCACGTTATTGAGAAAATCGGAGCTGGCCGGGCCCAGGTTAATGACGCCGGTTTTTTCGAATACGGCCTCGCCGCTGTCTTGCGCGAATTCGTCCCATAGCTGCTGGGCACGTAGCACCAACGGTACGTATTTTTCGCCCTCGCCATAAGCGTGACGAATCAGACGCGTGTTGCCATGGTGGCTGCCTTCCTGATGCGGCGGTTTGTGGGCATCGGTCATCAGGACATTCAGACCGGCGCGGCGGGCGTAATAGCCAGCGGCAGCGCCAACGGAGCCGCTACCGATAATGATGAGGTCGTATTGCATGGTGAGTTCCGGGTTATTGTTTTATTAGCAGGGTAATTAACATCTGCCGGATGTACAAGCGCGAAAAATAATTCAGGCACCCGCAGGTGCCTGTTCAGTGAATATTTAGACATCATCGGTGATGCTAATGTCTGCGATACTCATTTGCCTGGTAATCGCCAGATTCTATCTTCGCTATTCCTGCTTCCAGAATAGAAATAAACTGACGTGCGACGTCCGTCGTTAGCCATAGCGTCTGGCCAATTTCTGCTTCTTTATCGCTTTCTTGGGTGGGGTTTTGGTAGTGCAGGCGCAACATCAGCGCATCGTAGCTATCAACGGTGCTGATGTCCCATCCGACGAGGGGATGGGTCTGGATGACTTCATTATTCTTTTCCATCATAACCCCTTATTCATATGTTAAAAGACAACAATTCTCGAGGTTTAATGCTTGTTTTCTGAAGCAGGTTAATTATATCAGCAGTTAAGTACAAACTCGAGAAAATAAATAAATAGCGACAAATTTTGCGCTGATTGGCGGTTTTTTGCGCGAGTTTCGTCCTGGGTCTCATTATTTTTTAAGGAATTTATCAGGGTATTAAGGAAAGTCTTAGTTATAAGCGGAGATAAAAAAGCCGGGGCGACCCGGCAAAAAAAAGCACAATGAGGGAGCAAATTGATTTTGTGTAAGCAGACCCGGAGGCTTAGTCGTGGATAAACCAGTCGTCGGCGCTTTCCCAGGTTTCCTGCAGGATTTCGCTAATCCGGTCTTTGTCTTCTTTCAGGCCACCGATGACAGATAAATTATTGCCGGCGGCATAACGTACCGTGACCTGGTTTTCACGTTCAGGGTAATAGTGAGCGATACGCTTAGCGAGTTCGTTATTCAGCGCTTCCAGCGCGCCGTTGGGTAAGGCTGTGGTTTTGGCAATTGACACTTCGATGCGCATAATGGCCCCCTGGGTAATATACTGGTTATTTATACAGTAACGCTTGCACATTTACAACAGGGGGCAAAAAACTTTATTTTTTCATCGTCCAGCGCACGGTTTCGCCGGCCAGGAACGGTATCAGCGTATCGCCAGGAAGGGCGATGCTTTCGGCGACAGTACTCTCTTCGCGTACCAGTTCAACGTAGCTTTCATTCACCGGCAGGCCGTAGAAACGCGGGCCATTCAACGAGCAGAAAGCCTCAAAATGTTCCAGCGCATTCATCTCTTCAAAGACGGTGGCGTAACTACCAAGCGCGGTCGGGGCATTGAAACAGCCCGCACAGCCGCAACTGGCCTCTTTACGGTGGCGTGCATGCGGAGCGGAGTCGGTGCCGAGGAACGCGCGACTGAACCCGCTGGCGACCAGTTCACGCAGCGCCTGCTGGTGGATATTGCGCTTGAGGATCGGCAGGCAATATAGATGTGGGCGAATACCGCCAACCAGCATATGGTTGCGGTTAAACATCAGATGCTGCGGCGTGATGGTGGCGGCCAGCAGTTCGTTGCCGTCGCGCACGTATTCAGCGGCATCTTTGGTGGTGATATGTTCGAAGACCACTTTTAACCCCTGCAGCCGTTTGCGCAGCGGTTCCATCACCGTCTCAATAAAGCGCGCTTCGCGATCGAAGATATCGATATCAGCATGGGTAACTTCGCCGTGTACCAGTAGCGGCATGCCCAGTTTTTCCATCCGTTCCAGCACCGGCATAATGGCATCGGTGCTGGTCACGCCGTGACTGGAGTTGGTGGTGGCGTTTGCCGGGTAGAGTTTGGCTGCGGTAAATACGCCTTCACGGAATCCGCGCTCCAGTTCGTCCGGATCGAGCGTGTCGGTCAGGTAGCAGGTCATCAGCGGAGTGAAATCATGCCCGGCGGGAATCGCATCGATGATGCGCTGGCGGTAAGCAATGGCAGCAGCGACGGTCGTTACCGGCGGTACCAGATTCGGCATCACGATCGCCCGGCCATAAAACTCACTGGTGTAAGGCACGACGGTTTGCAACATATCATCATCGCGTAGATGGATATGCCAGTCGTCAGGGCGGCGGATTTTCAATACCTGGGGTTGTGCTGTCATGGAAGGCTCCGGCTAATTGGTTCAGTCATCAGGGCTGTTTTTTGCCGGGCACTAAGGATAAGCGTAAACGTTTTCCTTTGCACTCATTTCCGTAAAAAATTAAGGGCGCCATATTCAGCGCCCTTATTGTTTAATCAGTGAAGGGGATGATGATCTCGCCCGGTTTCACTTCAATGCCTTTAGCGTATTTCTTCGCTAAGGCTTCACCGGTGCTGGCATCTTCACGCAGAACGTAGGCTGGTTGCTGATTGAAATAGCTGCGCAGCGACTGATTCAGATAAGGGATCAGCGTCTGTACCACGGAGGTGAGCTTTTCCGGCTTAACTTTCGCATCGACGACTTCCATTTCACGCAGATAAATTGCGCCTTGTTCTTTATTGAACACCGGCAGCGCTTTGAGCTTCAGGTCGATGGTCGCTTTCTGATTGCCAAACAGCGAATTCAGATCCAGATTAGCGGTTCCGCTCAGCGCCACTTTATTCGGCTCTTCACGACCGATGGCGCTGGTCAGGTTTTGCAGCTCAATGTGCGCATCCGCTACGCCAGGCAGGCCGATATCTTTAGCGAAGTGGTTACGTTTCTGCAGCGCCTGGTTAATCTCCTGCTCGCTAACGGAGTATTGCGTAAGCTGGTTACATCCGCTCAGAAGGCCGCTGACAATCAGCGCGGCCGCGATCAACATCTTTTTCATTGGGTTCCTTAACGTCATGCCATAGCTAATCCTGACACAAAGCAGCATGGTCTGCTAGCCCCGCTTGTACTAGCGGAAAATGCTGAAAAAAAGGATTACCACTTTGGCTGATTGTCAGGTGCGCGGTTCCAGCATGCCGGAAGCCGACCGTTTCTGGCTAAACTGCCACCATAGCGCAATGAAAGTTGCAAAGCCGATAATGCCCAGCATCAGCCACGGTAGTTCAGGTTGATTAAGCACTTTACCTGCATCAAACAGCCAGCCGCCGCCGGCATACCCCAGCGCGCCGCCAAATGCCAGACCAAGGCGGCTGAAACCCATATAGCTGCCGCGAGCGCGGGCATCAGCCAGTGAAGCGCCCAGCGTTTCGCGCGCAGGTTCGGCAATGATCGAGCCGATATAGAAAATACAGATTAAGGTAAACAGCTGCTGTAGCGTGCTGGTTAAGCCAATCGGCAGCATCGCCGCCGTCATCACCAGCAAACCCGCCATCAGACGATGCTCAAGACGAAAACGTTTCTCGCTCCAGCGGGCGATGGGATACAGCAGCGTCAGGGAGATTGTCGCCTCGATGGCATACATCCATTTCACCGCCGCCGGAGAGCCCGCAATATCGTTAACCATAATCGGCAGCATGAGCATCACCTGCACGGCCAGCATGTAGTAACCGGTCAGGGTCAACACGTAAGTGACAAAGCGCTTATCGCGTAACACCAGCCCCAGTCCTTCGCGGATCGGTGTTTTGACCGTCGAGAGTTTCCATGCCGGCAGATACCAGGCGTTAAATGCGGCACAGGCAATAAAGAGCGCTGCCCCTGCGCTGCACACCAGACGGAAATCGTACTGTAATAGCCAACTGCCGAGCAGGGCACCGATGACCGCGCCGGCGCTATCCTGCATCATCAGGATAGAGAAGAAACGACCACGTTGATGCGGGCGCACCAGTTTGACCACCAGCGCCGCTCGCGGCGGGTCGAACAGGGTGCCGCCGAGACCAGACAAAATGCATGAGAGCCAGAGCACCCAGGGCTCATGGGCGACGGCCATCGCCGCGAAACCGCCGGCGCGCATCAGCATGCCGGTGACGATCATCGGTTTGGCGCCGAAACGATCGGCAATCGCCCCACCGAAGATGCCTAAACCTTGTTGCACCAGCTGACGTAGACCGAGGGCGATACCGACCATCAGCGCCGCCCAACCCATTTGGTCGACAAAACGGATCGATATCAGTGGGAATACGACAAAAAAGCCGAGCACAACCAGCATGTTATCGACTAACAGGAAATATTTACCCAGGCTCCTTGCCTGCGATACGCGGGACATTTCCCCTCCAGGGAAAAAGAAAGATAAGCTTAGATATTCTGCGGGGGCGGCGGTTATTTTCCCAGCATACTGGCGACAATATTTTTTTATCAAAAAGCAAGATCGATTGAGCCTATTCATCGAAAAATGGAGATGGTGCAGAAAATGGTATGTTGCTGTTTTCCCACCTTCACTCAGGGAAGGTATAGTGAAAGATATTAGTTTGGGGCAGGGAACAGGAGTGAGGAATGTTTGGCTATCGCAGTAACGTACCCAAGGTGCGTTTGACGACGGACCGGCTGGTGGTGCGGCTGGTTCACGATCGTGACGCCTGGCGTCTGGCCGATTATTACGCGGAAAACAAGGGGTTCCTGAAACCCTGGGAGCCGGTGCGCGATGAAAGCCACTGTTATCCTTCCGGCTGGCAGGCGCGATTATCGATGATTACGGAGTTTCATAAACAGGGTTCGGCCTTTTATTTCGCGCTACTCGATCCTGATGAGAAAGAGATTATTGGCGTAGCGAATTTCTCAAATGTGGTGCGTGGTTCATTTCATGCCTGTTATCTCGGCTATTCCATTGGTGAAAAGTGGCAAGGGCAGGGGCTGATGTTTGAAGCGCTGACCGCGGCGATTCGCTATATGCAACGTACGCAGCATATTCACCGTATCATGGCCAATTATATGCCGCATAACAAACGCAGCGGCGATCTGCTTGCCCGGCTCGGGTTCGAAAAAGAGGGTTACGCAAAGGACTACCTCCTCATTGATGGGCAATGGCGAGACCACGTATTGACGGCGTTAACGGCCACTGACTGGACACCAGGGCGCTAAGGAGACAACATGAAATATCAGCTAACCGCGCATGAAGCGCGCATCATTGGTTGCCTGCTGGAGAAGCAGGTGACCACGCCGGAACAATATCCGCTATCAGTGAATGCTGTGGTTACCGCCTGTAACCAGAAAACCAACCGTGAGCCGGTAATGTCGCTGGCGGAAAGCGACGTCCAGGATTTGCTGGATGAGCTGGTCAAACGCCACTACCTGCGTACGGTAAGCGGTTTTGGCAACCGGGTGACCAAATATGAACAGCGCTTCTGCAATTCGGAATTTGGCGATCTCAAATTAACGGCGGCGGAAGTCGCCATTGTCACGACGCTGCTGCTGCGCGGTGCGCAAACGCCAGGCGAGCTGCGTAGCCGCGCGCAGCGGATGTATGAATTCCGCGACATGGCCGAGGTGGAAAGCACGCTCGACAATTTGGCCAGTCGTGAAGACGGTCCTTACGTCGCGCGCCTTCCGCGCGAACCGGGTAAACGCGAAAGCCGCTATATGCACCTGTTTTGTGATGACATGGATTCGCTCATCACCGTGGTCGAGGCGGTGTCGCCGCCGAATGACGATTTGCAGGCGCGCGTTGAGGCGCTGGAAAGTGAAGTCGCTGAGCTCAAAGTACGCCTTGATTCACTACTGGCTCATTTAGGAGAGTAACCGTGACGGCGAAATTACGTGTTGGCGTGGTTGGACTTGGCGGCATTGCGCAAAAGGCATGGCTGCCGGTGCTGGGCGCCGCTGATGGCTGGACGCTGCAGGCCGCCTGGTCGCCAGGAAAAGAGAAAGCGTTACGCATCTGCGAAACCTGGCGTCTGCCCTATGCCGAGTCTCTGGATGCGCTGGCGGCGCAATGTGATGCGGTATTTGTCCATACCTCAACCGCTTCACATTATGAAGTGGTTCATCATCTGCTGAATGCAGGCGTTCATGTTTGCGTGGATAAACCGCTGGCGGACAAGCTCAGCGAAGCCGAATCATTGGTTGAACTGGCGGCACGTCGGCGTTTAACGTTAATGGTGGGCTTCAATCGCCGCTTTGCGCCGTTGTATCGTGAATTGAAAGCGCATCTCAATGACGCAGCGTCATTGCGCATGGATAAGCACCGTAGCGATAGCGTGGGCAAAGAGCTGCGCTTTACCCTGCTGGATGATTATCTGCATGTTGTCGATACCGCGCTGTGGCTGGCGGGAGATAAAACGCGGGTGGACGGCGGGGTCCTGCAAACCACTTCTCAAGGGGAAATGCTCTACGCCGAGCATCACTTCAGCGCGGGGCAACTGCAGATCACCACCAGTATGCATCGTCGCGCGGGAAGCCAGCGTGAGTGGGTGCAGGCGGTGACCGATGGCGGACTGTATGAGGTGTGCGATATGCGCGAGTGGCGTGAAGAGCGGGGCAGCGGTATCCTGCAGCGCCCGGCGCCCGGCTGGCAAACGACACTTGAACAGCGCGGATTCGACGGCTGCGCTCGCCACTTTATCGAATGCGTGCAAAATCAGACGGTTCCGGAAACCGCCGGCGAGCAGGCGCTTTTAGCCCAGCGGATCGTGGAAAAGCTCTGGCGCGAGGCGATGAGCGAATAACTGGTTGTAACAACTGACAGTAGTAATTCATTGCGAACCCGGTAGACTATCGCCACTTTCCAGCGCCCGCTTTTGCGGGCGTTTTACTCCATGGGTTGTGGAATAAGACAGTAATGAATCTATTAAAATCATTAGCGGCAGTCAGCTCGATGACCATGTTCTCGCGCGTACTGGGGTTCGCCCGCGATGCTATCGTCGCGCGTATTTTTGGCGCCGGGATGGCGACCGACGCCTTTTTTGTGGCCTTCAAACTGCCAAACCTCTTGCGGCGTATTTTTGCCGAAGGCGCCTTTTCTCAGGCCTTTGTGCCGATCCTCGCTGAATATAAAAGCAAGCAGGGCGAAGACGCGACGCGGGTGTTCGTCTCCTATGTTTCCGGGCTGTTGACGCTGGTTCTGGCGCTGGTCACGGTGGCAGGGATGCTGGCTGCGCCGTGGGTGATTACCGTTACTGCTCCGGGCTTTGCCGATACGCCAGATAAATTTGCCTTAACCACCCAGCTGCTGCGCATCACCTTCCCCTACATTTTATTGATCTCGCTGGCGTCGCTGGTGGGGGCGATCCTTAACACCTGGAACCGCTTCTCGGTTCCCGCCTTCGCGCCGACCTTCCTCAACGTCAGCATGATTGGTTTTGCCCTGTTTGCCGCGCCTTATTTTCATCCGCCAATGCTGGCGATGGCCTGGGCGGTCACGGTTGGCGGTATCCTGCAACTGGCGTATCAACTGCCGCATCTGAAAAAAATAGGTATGCTGGTGCTGCCGCGGGTTAACCTGAAAGATGCAGGGGCGATTCGCGTGGTTAAGCAGATGGGGCCGGCGATCCTCGGCGTCTCTGTCAGCCAGATCTCGCTGATTATCAATACCATTTTCGCTTCCTTCTTGGTTTCAGGTTCGGTCTCCTGGATGTATTATGCCGACCGTCTGATGGAGTTCCCCTCCGGCGTGCTGGGCGTGGCGCTGGGCACCATCCTGTTGCCATCGTTATCAAAAAGTTTCGCCAGCGGCAATCACGATGAGTACTGCCGACTGATGGATTGGGGGCTGCGTCTGTGCTTCCTGCTGGCCTTGCCAAGCGCGGTTGCCTTAGGCATTCTCGCCAAACCGCTGACGGTATCGCTATTCCAGTACGGTAAGTTTAACGCTTTCGATGCGGCGATGACGCAACGCGCTCTGGTGGCTTATTCGGTTGGACTGATGGGGCTTATCGTCGTGAAGGTGCTTGCGCCGGGCTTTTACTCGCGCCAGGATATCAAGACGCCGGTTAAAATCGCCATTGTTACTCTGATAATGACCCAGGTGATGAACCTGGCGTTTATTGGCCCGTTGAAGCATGCCGGCTTGTCGCTGTCTATTGGTCTGGCTGCCTGTCTGAACGCCGCGCTGCTTTACTGGCAACTGCGTAAGCAGAAAATCTTCACGCCGCAGCCGGGCTGGTTCGTCTTCCTGCTGCGTCTGGTCATCGCGGTGCTGGTCATGGCCGCAGCGCTCGTCGGCGTGATGTATCTGATGCCGGAATGGTCGCAGGGGACGATGCCGTTCCGCCTGATGCGTCTGATGGTGGTGGTGGTGGCTGGCGTAGTCGCCTATTTCGCGACATTGCTGCTGCTCGGCTTTCGCCTGAAAGAGTTTGCCCGCCGCACGATTTAAATTCACCGTAACGTCGGGCCTGATTAACCCGTTCCGCCATGCGGAGCGGGTTTTTTTATCTCACGGCGCGTTCTGCGGCCTGTAGACGAGCATTTTCCAGCAGGCGGATAATCAGAGCAATCGCGCCGCTGCTCACCGCCAGAATCACCACACCGTTCCAGCCAGCCAGCACGTACAGTTTACTTCCCAGCACCGATCCCAGAGCCATTCCGATGAAGACCACGGTAAATAGCAAGGCGTTAAGCCTGCCGCGGGCCTGGGGCTCCAGGCTGTAAACCAGGTTTTGATGCGCCACCAGGCTCGACTGCAGACCAAGGTCAAAACCGATAGCCGATAACGCAATCAGCGCCAGTTGGCCGTGTACCGGCAACGCGGGCAGTAGCAACATCAGGGCAAAGGAGACGGTGACTAACGCCGCGCCGAGTTGGGTGACTCTCCCCGCGCCAACTTTATCCGCCAAACCGCCTGCCAGCGGTGCCGCCAGGGCGCCTGCTGCGCCAGCGATACCGAAGCCGCCGGCGACCGCGCTACCCATCTGGTAATGTTCGGCGAGCATCACCGCCAGCGTCGACCAGAACGCGCTAAAGGCGATAGACAAAAAGCCCTGGGCGAATGCCGCGCGGCGCAGCGCGGGATAGCGCTGCCACAAATGGGCCATTGACTTCAGCAACTGCGGATAACTGAGGGTAGAGTGGATCTCAAAACGCGGCACAACACGCCACATTAACAGGCCGATAAAGGCGATACTGACTGCCGCAGCCTGGTACATGACCCGCCAGCCAAATAGCGCGCCGACCAGCCCGCTGACGGTACGTGAAAGCAGGATCCCCAGTAGCAGGCCGGTCATCACCGTACCGACCATCTTCCCCTGTTTGCCCGCCGGCGCCAGAATCGCCGCCGCCGGGACAATATCCTGCGCCATGGTCGCCGCCATGCCAATCAGCAGGCTGACGACCAGTAGCGAGGTAAGCTGACCGGTCAGGCTGCAGAGTAGCAACAGTACCGCCAGCACGGCGCTTTTCAGCAGGATAAGCGTTCGGCGATCGTGGCGATCGCCGAGCGGCAGCAGAAATAATATTCCCAATGCATAGCCAGCCTGGGTCAGGGTGGGCACCAGCCCCATTCCTTCAACGCTGAGATGCAGGTTGGCGCCGATTAACGGCAGCAGCGGCTGGGCGTAGTAGATGGATGCGACGCTGAAGCCAGCGCCGAGCGCGAGAATAAAAATAACCCAGCCGGCCTGGCGGGGGGATAAAGGAAGCGGTGTCATGGTAGTGCCCTCGTAAATGCGTTGGCGCTATTGTTCCCTGAAGCAGACTGGCGCGGAAGATAGGGTAGTGGTAAAACGGTTATACGTAGCACGTATAGGCAAAATATAAATGAAGAAACAAGAGCGTATAGATCGGATTGAGCTGATGCGGACCTTTATTCGCATCGTCGAAGCAGGTTCGCTCTCGGCGGCGGCTCTGCAGATGAGTACGACTCAGGCGACCGTCAGCCGACGTTTGCAGTCGCTGGAGACGTTACTTGGCGCGAGGCTTATTCTGCGCACGACCCATGCGATGAAACTGACCGATGACGGCGAGCGCTGTTATCAACATGCGCGGCGGCTGGTGGACAGCTGGCTGGCGCTGGAAGATGATTTGCGCATCGAGGAGGACCGGCCGGTTGGCGTGCTGCGGGTGCGGGCGCCGCACGCTTTTGGCCAACAGCAGTTGCTGGGTCCGCTGGTGAGTTTTCTGCAGCGATATCCCGAGCTCTCCGTTGAGTGGATGCTGAATGATAAAACCGTCGATTTTCTTAGCGATAATATTGATTGCGCGATCCGCGTTGGCGCGGAAGTCGATCCATCAACGGTATCGGTACTGTTGGCTGTGGTTCCTCGCAGCCTGGTGGTTGCGCCTGAGCTATTGGCGCGCCATCCGGAACTCAGCGAACCGCAGGCGCTCTCCGCGCTGCCATGGGTCGCTATCAGCACCTTTTATCAGCATGAAGTCACGCTACAGCATCAGGTGGACGGGCAGTTGGTGAGTTTCCCGATTGTCCCTTGTCTGAGTACCGATAGCGTCTACGTTGCGCGTAACACCGCCCTGGCGGGGCTGGGGGCGGCAATTGTTTCCAGTTGGGCGGTGGAGGAGGATATTGCGGCAGGCAGGCTGATTGAGCCGTTTGCGCAGTGGCGGGCTTCGCCGCTGCCGGTGCATCTGGTTTATCCCTGGGCGCGCTATTATCCGACGCGGCTACGCAAGTTTCTCGATTTGATGCGCGAAGTGATGCCACAGGTGGCGGGGATGCAGCGCCCGGACGAGAAGAAATAAAAAAACCGGCCAGTTGGCCGGTTTTTTCGTTGAGCACCGTTACTCTACAGGCTGCGGACGGGTAGCTTCCGCCGTGGCTTGATGAGTGGCGCTATGGCCGCCTGCAGACCCTTTACCCTCAAAGGCAAACGGAGGACGAACCCAATCGCTTTGGCGCGGCGCTTCCGGCACGTATTCCGGAGCCGGTGCGCGGGTCATCGGCGCGGTCGCATGGCGAGTAGCGGTGGTCGCCGGTTGCGCTTTCACCACTGGCGCGGTGCTGATGACCGGCGTCGGTTCAACAACCGGCGCGGCTTCTTCAACGGAGGCAACGGTCGTTTCTTCGACAACAGCGGTTTCTTCTTCGGCAATCGTTGGCTGCGCAGTGACGGTTTCTTCAGTAGCTGGAGCAGGTGCGGTCTCAGTTTCTTCGACTACCGGCTCTGCTGGCTCACTGACTTCTGCCTGCGGCGCAACGCTTTCCGCAACAATTGCGGTCTCTTCAACCACCGCCGTTTCTTCGACGACCGGAGCTTCAACTACGGTCGGTTCGCTGGCCACTGCCGGTACGACAGTTTCAGCTGCGACGGTTTCCGCAACGACAACCGGAGCGATAGTCTCCGCGACGACTGGCGTAATGATAGGCTCAACGTTGGCGGTTTCCTGTACCGGTAACTCTTCCTGCTGCTGATCATGCGCACGGGCAATTGGATAGCGGATCCACGCTTTACCTGACGCCAGCTCAGGCGACGCGCAGGCGATGGCCAGCGGCATCGGCGACTGGGTCGGATAACGCTCATCGCGGTAACGACGGCGACGTTGGCCGCTTACGCGCAGGTGGCGCGGAGAACGACGAGAGCGACGCGGCATACCGTTAGATTCACGAGCGTCGCCGTTTTCATCCTGCTCAGCGGCAGTTTCAACGACGGCCGGCAGATCGACTTTTGCCAGTTCCGTACGCGGCGTAGTGGATTCCGCCTGCTGCTCAGCAACGGCTTCGACAACCTGCTCGGTTTCTGCGGATTCAAAGCGGACTTTCTGCGCCAGCTGACGCGGCTTACGACGCGGCATGCTCTGAACGCGCTCTTCCTGCTCGGTTTCCTGCTGTACTACCGGTTCTTCGCGGGTCTGAGTTTTCGCTTCCTGCTGTGCCTGACGCTTGTCATCATTACGACGGCGGTTGCGTTCACGGCGCGGTTGCTGTTGCTCATCGCGTGATTTGCCTTTATCAGACTCATCGCCCGCGTTTTGGCGAGATTCGCGCAGTTCAGCGTTCTGTGATTGTTTGTCACGACGATTACGGCGGTTCTCCTCGCGTGATTCACGAGGTTCGCGACCTTCTGTGTTTTCTCCGCGATTATCACGATTATCACGGTTGTCACGATTATCGCGGTTATCACGACGGTCGTTACGGTCGCGGCGATTATTAGAACGCGGTTTACGGCGCTCTTGCTGACGCTCAGGTTTCTCTTCAGTTTTTTGCTCGGCTTTGACTTCAGCCGGTTTAGCTTCTTCTGCGCCGGAGAAGATGTTTTTCAACGCGCCGAAGAAGCGGGACAGCAGACCAGGCTGGGCAGGCGTTGCTACCTTCGCTGCCGGAGCAGCGGCGGCTTTCGCTGCGGTCGGCGCGGCTGCGGTTTCTTCCTGTACCGGCGCAGGCGGCGCATCCGGCATCACGAAAGCAGCCAGCGCTGGCTCTTCGCGGCGTTTGCGTTCAGCCGGTTCTTCGTCAGACGGCATCGCCATCTCTTCTTCGTGCAGTTTCGGCAGCAAATAGCTCAGCGTGGAGGTTTCTTCGCCTTTACGCACGCGCAGTACGGAGTAGTGCGGGGTTTGCATCTCATCGTTAGGGACGATGATGACGCGAATGTCGCTCTGGCGGGTTTCAATCGCGCTGACTGCGGCACGTTTTTCGTTAAGCAGGTAAGAAGCGATAGGTACCGGAACGATCGCGTGGACTTCTTTGGTGTTCTCTTTCAGCGCTTCTTCTTCAATCAGGCGCAGGATAGAGAGCGACAGCGATTCGTTGTCACGCACGGTACCGGTGCCGCTACAGCGTGGGCACACGTGGTGGCTGGATTCGCCCAGCGACGGGCTCAGACGCTGGCGGGACATCTCCAGTAGGCCGAAGCGCGAGATATGGCTGATC
Organism: Klebsiella sp. JN_Kp121; assembly: GCF_040062145.1. Taxonomy (NCBI): domain Bacteria; kingdom Pseudomonadati; phylum Pseudomonadota; class Gammaproteobacteria; order Enterobacterales; family Enterobacteriaceae; genus Klebsiella; species Klebsiella sp. JN_Kp121. Next base: position 109,052 of record NZ_JBEAHX010000028.1, on the reverse strand, counting down.
TGGATACGCGCGCGGTCCTGGCGGACGGCTTCACGCAGGCGGTTTTCAACCGCACGCTGGTGGCGGACCGGGGTCATATCGATGAAGTCGATAACGATCAGGCCGCCAAGGTCGCGCAGACGCAACTGGCGTGCGATTTCGTCAGCCGCCTCGAGGTTAGTGTTGAACGCCGTTTCTTCGATATCGCCGCCGCGGGTCGCGCGAGCGGAGTTGATGTCGATAGCGGTCAGCGCTTCGGTGCTATCGATAACGATAGAACCACCGGACGGCAGACGCACTTCACGCTGGAACGCGGATTCAATCTGGGATTCAATTTGGTAGTGGCTGAACAGCGGAATTTCACCGGTGTACAGTTTGATTTTGCTGCTGAAATCCGGACGACCGAGGGCGGCGATATGCTGGCGCGCCAGCTCAAGCACTTTCGGATTATCGATTAGGATTTCGCCGATGTCCTGGCGCAGATAGTCGCGGAAGGCACGAACGATAACGTTACTTTCCTGGTGGATCAGGAACGGAGCAGGGCGGCTCTCAGCGGCTTTCTGAATCGCTTCCCAGTGCTTCAGGCGGAAGCTCAGATCCCACTGCAGCGCTTCAGCGGATTTGCCAACGCCCGCGGTACGCACGATAAGACCCATGCCGTCCGGCAGCTGAAGGCTCGCCAGCGCTTCTTTCAGCTCGGTACGATCGTCACCTTCGATACGGCGCGAAATGCCGCCGGCGCGAGGGTTGTTCGGCATCAGTACCAGGTAGCTGCCTGCCAGGCTGATAAAGGTGGTCAGCGCGGCGCCTTTATTACCGCGCTCTTCTTTATCAATCTGAACAATGACTTCCTGACCTTCGCGCAGAACGTCCTTAATGTTAGGGCGGCCATGAGCGCTGTAATTGGCTGGGAAGTATTCGCGGGCAATTTCTTTGAGGGGGAGGAAACCATGACGCTCAGCGCCGTAATCGACAAACGCGGCTTCAAGGCTAGGTTCAATACGAGTGATTTTGCCTTTGTAGATGTTCGCTTTTTTCTGCTCGTGCCCGGGGCTTTCGATATCCAGGTCGTACAGGCGCTGCCCATCAACAAGAGCGACGCGCAACTCTTCCTGCTGAGTTGCGTTGATTAACATTCTTTTCATCGTAACTTACTCATTATTCTTACATTGACGACTAAGCTACGGGCAGAGTAACGCCTTACCGGGTGAAAACCGATGGCCTCGAGTCTGGTTCACGTCGCCAACCTCACGGTTGTCGCGCGCTTAAGAGGCGCAGAGTGTCGGTCGCCTGTGTTTCAAACGGAAACACAGCGCAATTATTCAGGGGAACAGCCTGGGATGTATCACCAGAGAATATTCCATTTATACACTTCATCCTTTAAGTGATTTCGCGTTGGCCGCGCTTGTTCACCTCAATCGATTGCTTGTACAACCGACTGAAGATTCTCTCTTTTGCAGCCTTGACGCACCTCAAACGATGTTGCGTATATTCTCATCGTCTCTCACGTCGCAGGAGTAATGGCTTAACCTGTTCACCTCAATCGGAGGATTCAGATGAACTCCCGGTGGTTCCGGAGTCGACGCCATCCTGCCACGCAAAAATCTTATAGAGCCTGTGCCGGTAAGGACTGCAACCCGCAGCCCGCTAACTGTCTGAAAGATCAATACGTCTTACGCCATTGCTGCGTGGATGATCGGTCAGACAAAATTGGTCATTCCGCTAATTTCTTGTTCTAACAAGTGTCAACACGGAAAACGGCTTCATTATTCCATTGCTAACCTTGTTATAGCAAGTTCACTTTTACCTTTTATCACCGGGTTACTCACAGTTTTTTCACCAGCGTCTACAGATTGTTCTAATAACAAACAAAACGCCGATGAAGCATGCGATGAAAACCGGATACTGATAAATATAAGCATATAAAAATGAGTGGCGCTAATGCCCTCGGCTATTTAGAATCGCCGACCATGAAAACTGAGACTCCAACCGTAAAAATGGTTGCCATTTCCGCCGATGAAGCGGGGCAACGTATCGACAACTTTTTGCGTACGCAACTTAAGGGCGTACCGAAGAGCATGATTTATCGCATCCTGCGTAAAGGCGAGGTGCGGGTGAACAAAAAACGCGTCAAGCCGGAATATAAACTGGAAGATGGCGATGAAGTGCGTATCCCGCCGGTGCGGGTCGCCGAGCGCGAAGAAGAGGCCGTTTCGCCGCATCTGCAAAAAGTGGCGGCGTTGTCGGATGTTATCCTCTATGAAGACGATCATATCCTGGTGCTGAATAAACCTTCCGGTACCGCGGTGCACGGTGGTAGCGGTCTGAGCTTCGGCGTGATTGAAGGGCTGCGGGCGCTACGCCCTGAGGCCCGTTTCCTGGAACTGGTCCACCGTCTCGATCGTGATACCTCAGGCGTTCTGCTGGTAGCGAAAAAACGTTCGGCGCTTCGCTCGCTTCATGAGCAACTGCGTGAGAAAGGGATGCAGAAGGATTATCTGGCGCTGGTCCGCGGTCAGTGGCAGTCGCACACGAAGGTGGTACAAGCGCCGCTGCTGAAAAATATTCTGCAGAGCGGCGAGCGCATCGTGCGCGTGAGCCAGGAAGGTAAGCCTTCCGAAACGCGCTTTAAAGTGGAAGAGCGTTACGCGTTTGCCACGTTGGTACGCTGTAGCCCGGTTACCGGGCGTACGCATCAGATTCGCGTTCACACCCAGTATGCGGGACATCCTATTGCTTTTGACGATCGTTATGGCGATCGCGAGTTTGACAAGCAGCTTTCAGGGACAGGGTTAAACCGTCTGTTTTTGCATGCGGCAGCGCTGAAATTCACTCATCCAGGCACCGGTGAAGTGATGCGTATTGAAGCGCCGTTGGATAACCAACTGAAACACTGCTTGCAGGTTTTGCGCAATAGCAAATAAGCACAGCGGCGGATTCATACTCCGCCGCTTTCTTTTATGGCTAGCTAAGCAGCGGGTTAAAGCCTTCCCGGCGCAACATCTGGCATAGCGCTATCAGCGGTAATCCAACCAGCGAATTAGGATCGCGTCCTTCCAGTCGCTCAAATAGCGTGATGCCTAAGCCTTCGCTTTTAAAACTGCCGGCACACTGCAGAGGGTTCTCTTTACGGATATAGGCCTCGATCTCCTGATCGCTTAAATGACGAAAATGGACATCGAAGGGTTCGCATTCCGTTTGTAGGTGTCCGTTGGCAGAATTGTAGAGCGCAAGCCCGGTATAAAAAGTGACAATCGTGCCGCTGGCTTTGCGTAGCTGACGGTGAGCGTTTTCTTCAGTGTGCGGTTTACCGGTGATTTCGCCGTCTAAGACGCAAACCTGATCGGAACCTATAATAAGGTGCTGAGGGAAGCGGGATGCCAGCGCCTGGGCTTTGGCTTGCGCCAGACGCACAACCAACTGGCGGGCGGATTCGCCGGGCTGAGGCGTTTCGTCAACCTCCGGCGCCGCGCATTCAAACGGCAGCGTGAGTTTTTCCAACAGCATCCGCCGCCACGGCGAGGTTGAGGCCAGGAGAAGATTAGACATATTTTTTCATCCACATATAGCGCTTCGCAGAGCATCATTTTAAACTATGCGCCGCAATGTGTGCGAATAAATGGCAAAAGGCAACCTGAGGCTGCCTTTTTCTTTGACTCTATGACATTACAAAGTTAATATGCGCGCCCTATGCAAAAGGTAAAATTACCCCTGACTCTCGATCCGGTTCGCACGGCTCAAAAACGCCTTGATTACGAGGGTATCTACGCCCGTGATCAGGTTGGCCGTGTCGCCGATTCAGTCGTCAGCGTGGACAGTGATGTGGAATGCAGCATGTCGTTCGCTATCGATAACCAGCGTCTTGCCGTTATTACCGGTGATGCGAAGGTGTCGGTAACCCTCGAATGTCAGCGTTGCGGGAAACCGTTCCCTCATCATGTTCACACAACGTATTGTTTCAGCCCTGTCAGAAATGACGAACAGGCAGAAGCACTACCGGAAGCGTATGAGCCGATTGAGGTTAACGAATTCGGTGAAATCGATCTGCAGGCGATGGTTGAGGATGAAATCATTCTTTCCTTGCCGGTAGTTCCGGTGCATGATTCTGAACACTGTGAAGTGTCCGACGCGGACATGGTCTTTGGCGAACTGCCTGAAGAGGCACAAAAACCAAACCCATTTGCCGTATTAGCCAGCTTAAAGCATAAGTAATTGAGGAGTAAGGTCCATGGCCGTACAACAGAATAAACCAACCCGTTCCAAACGTGGCATGCGTCGTTCCCATGACGCTCTGACCGCAGTCACCAGCCTGTCTGTAGACAAAACTTCTGGTGAGAAACACCTGCGTCACCACATCACTGCCGACGGTTTCTACCGCGGTCGCAAGGTAATCGCTAAGTAATCACGCCTTACTCCGTGGATTTCACGTTGCAAGAAAACGTAGTCAACGTCCCTGTAACGTGAAAGACAAGAGTAAAAGCGTGGTGAAGCTTAGTGAGGATCTCCCCAGGTAACTGGGGAATAACCGAACCGGGCAGCGACGATACCTTGACACGTCTAACCCTGGCGTTAGATGTCATGGGGGGCGATTTTGGCCCATCCGTGACAGTGCCTGCAGCACTGCAGGCACTGAACTCTAATTCGCAACTCACACTTCTTTTAGTCGGCGACCCCGACGCCATCACGCCATTACTTGCCAAAGCTGATTTCGAACAACGTTCGCGACTGCAGATTATCCCTGCACAGTCAGTTATTGCCAGTGATGCGCGACCCGCGCAGGCTATCCGCAGTAGCCGCGGAAGCTCGATGCGCCTGGCGCTGGAGCTGGTGAAAGAAGGGCGAGCCGAGGCCTGCGTTAGCGCGGGAAATACCGGCGCGCTGATGGGGTTGGCGAAGTTATTGCTTAAGCCCATTGAGGGGATTGAGCGCCCGGCGCTGGTGACGGTACTGCCGCATCAGCAAAAGGGCAAAACGGTAGTGCTGGATTTAGGCGCTAACGTCGATTGCGACAGTACAATGCTGGTGCAGTTCGCCGTAATGGGCGCAGTGTTAGCTGAAGAAGTGGTGGGGATTAAAAACCCACGCATTGCATTGTTGAATATCGGTGAAGAAGAGATGAAAGGTCTCACCAGCATTCGCGATGCGTCGGCAATGCTCAAAAAACTGCCGTCCTTCAACTATATTGGTTACCTTGAAGCTAACGAACTGTTGACGGGGAAAACGGATGTTCTGGTTTGTGACGGATTCACAGGCAACGTCACATTAAAGACGATGGAAGGTGTTGTCAGGATGTTCCTTTCGCTGCTGAAATCACAGGGAGAGGGAAAAAAACGGTCGTGGTGGCTGATTTTATTAAAGCGTTGGTTACAAAAAAGCCTGAGCAGGCGATTCAGTCACCTCAACCCCGACCAGTATAATGGCGCCTGTCTGTTAGGATTGCGCGGTTCTGTGATCAAAAGTCATGGCGCTGCCAACCAGCGCGCATTTTGCGTCGCAATAGAGCAGGCAGTGCAGGCGGTGCAGCGGCAGGTTCCACAGCGGATCGCCGCTCGCCTGGAATCGTTATACCCAGCAGGCTTTGAACTGCCAGGGAGCAGCAGCGGTAACGGGAGTGCCCGACAGCACACCGGGACCAACGGATACGACTGACGCCCTGCGGTTTGAACAACGCGGGTATATTACCCAAGAGTGACTGAGCGTACATGTATACAAAGATTATTGGCACCGGCAGCTACCTGCCTGAGCAAGTGCGTACTAACGCCGACCTGGAAAAAATGGTTGAAACGACTGACGAGTGGATTGTCACACGTACAGGTATTCGTGAACGCCGTATTGCCGCAGCGAACGAAACAGTTGCTACGATGGGCTTCGAAGCCGCAAAGAAAGCGCTGGAAATGGCGAATGTCAACCCGGAACAAATTGGTCTGATCGTTGTTGCGACCACCTCGGGTACGCATGCCTTCCCGAGCTCTGCGTGCCAGATTCAATCTATGCTGGGTGTCAAAGGCTGTCCGGCGTTTGACGTCGCAGCCGCCTGCGCGGGCTTTACTTACGCGTTGAGCATCGCCGACCAGTATGTGAAAAACGGCGCCGTAGATTACGCGCTGGTGATCGGCGCTGACGTGCTGGCGCGCACCTGCGATCCAACCGATCGCGGCACGATCATTATCTTCGGCGACGGCGCGGGCGCAGTGGTGCTTGGCGCTTCTGAAGAGCCAGGCATTATTTCCACGCATCTGCATGCCGATGGCCGCTACGGTGAGCTGTTAACGCTGCCGAACGCCGATCGCGTAGAGCCGGAAAATCCGATTTATCTGACGATGGCCGGCAACGAAGTGTTTAAAGTTGCGGTCACCGAACTGGCGCATATCGTTGACGAGACGCTGGCGGCCAATAATCTTGAGCGCTCGGCGCTGGATTGGCTGGTGCCGCACCAGGCTAACCTGCGGATCATCAGCGCGACGGCGAAAAAGCTGGGAATGTCGATGGATAATGTGGTGGTCACGCTCGATCGTCACGGTAACACTTCCGCCGCCTCGGTCCCTTGCGCGCTCGATGAAGCCGTTCGCGATGGCCGTATTCAACGCGGTCAGTTGATTCTGCTGGAGGCCTTCGGTGGTGGTTTCACCTGGGGTTCCGCGCTGGTTCGTTTTTAGTATAAGGATTTAAACATGACGCAATTTGCTTTTGTGTTCCCGGGACAGGGCTCTCAGGCTGTCGGTATGCTGGCTGATATGGCCGCGACCTGGCCAGTTATTGAAGAGACTTTCGGCGAAGCTTCCGCAGCGTTGGGTTACGATCTGTGGGCGCTTGCCCAACAGGGCCCGGCAGAAGAATTGAACAAAACCTGGCAAACGCAGCCGGCGCTGCTGACCGCTTCCGTCGCGTTATATCGCGTATGGCAGCAGCAGGGCGGTAAAGCGCCGGCGCTGTTAGCCGGTCATAGCCTTGGCGAATACTCTGCGCTGGTCTGCGCGGGCGTGATTAATTTCGCTGATGCCGTTCGTCTGGTTGAACTGCGTGGCAAATTCATGCAGGAAGCGGTACCAGAAGGTACCGGCGCGATGTCTGCAATTATTGGCCTCGACGACGCGTCCATCGCTAAAGCCTGTGAAGAATCTGCACAAGGGCAGGTGGTTTCGCCAGTGAACTACAATTCACCGGGTCAGGTGGTTATCGCCGGGCACAAAGAAGCCGTTGAGCGTGCAGGCGCTGCGTGTAAAGCCGCAGGCGCCAAACGTGCGCTGCCGTTGCCGGTCAGCGTACCGTCTCACTGCGCGCTGATGAAACCTGCCGCTGAAAAACTGGCGGTAGAGCTGCAGAAAATCACTTTTAATGCGCCGACCGTTCCGGTTGTGAACAACGTCGACGTGAAGTGTGAAACCGCGCCTGATGCTATCCGCGACGCGCTGATTCGCCAACTGTACAGCCCGGTTCAGTGGACTAAGACCGTTGAGTTTATGGCATCTCAGGGCGTCGAGCACCTGTATGAAATGGGCCCGGGTAAAGTCCTCACCGGCCTGACCAAACGTATTGTTGACACCCTGACTGCTTCTGCGCTCAACGAGCCGGCTGCGATGTCTGCGGCGCTTGAGCAATAAAAGAGGAATACCATGAGTTTTGAAGGAAAAATCGCGCTGGTTACCGGTGCGAGCCGCGGTATCGGCCGCGCAATCGCTGAAACCCTCGCCGCGCGCGGCGCGAAAGTTATCGGTACTGCCACCAGCGAAAGCGGTGCGCAGGCAATCAGCGACTATTTAGGTGCCAACGGTAAAGGTCTGATGTTGAATGTGACCGACCCGGCATCTATTGAATCTGTTCTGGAAAATGTTCGCTCAGAGTTTGGCGAAGTTGATATCCTGGTCAATAATGCCGGGATTACTCGTGATAACCTGTTAATGCGAATGAAAGATGATGAGTGGAACGATATTATCGAAACCAACCTGTCATCTGTATTCCGTCTGTCAAAAGCGGTAATGCGCGCTATGATGAAAAAGCGTCATGGGCGTATTATCACTATCGGTTCTGTGGTTGGTACCATGGGAAATGCTGGTCAGGCTAACTACGCTGCTGCGAAAGCGGGTCTGATTGGTTTCAGTAAGTCACTGGCACGTGAAGTTGCGTCTCGCGGTATTACTGTAAACGTTGTTGCTCCGGGCTTTATTGAAACGGACATGACGCGTGCGCTGACCGATGAGCAGCGTGCGGGTACGCTGGCTGCAGTTCCTGCGGGGCGCCTTGGCTCCCCAAATGAAATCGCCAGCGCGGTTGCATTCTTAGCCTCTGACGAAGCGGGTTACATCACTGGTGAAACCCTGCACGTCAATGGCGGGATGTATATGGTCTGACCGAGATTTGCGCAAAATGTTCAGGAAGCGCGCAGTCTGCACGCTTGCGGGTACAGTTTTGTGCGAAATCATTTGCGTTATTAGGGCAAACAGCCGCAAAATAGCGTAAAATCGTGGTAAGACCTGCCGGGATTTAGTTGCAAATTTTTCAACATTTTATACACTACGAAAACCATCGCGAAAGCGAGTTTTGATAGGAAATTTAAGAGTATGAGCACTATCGAAGAACGCGTTAAGAAAATTATCGGCGAACAGCTGGGCGTTAAGCAGGAAGAAGTTACCAACAATGCTTCCTTCGTTGAAGACCTGGGCGCTGATTCTCTTGACACCGTTGAGCTGGTAATGGCTCTGGAAGAAGAGTTTGATACTGAGATTCCGGACGAAGAAGCTGAGAAAATCACCACCGTTCAGGCTGCCATTGATTACATCAACGGTCACCAGGCGTAAGTGAACATCTCCAGGCGGTCATTCGACCGCCTGAGTTTTATCTTTTTTTGTCCCACAAGAATCTATTTTCCCTCCCTGGAGGACAACCGTGTCTAAGCGTCGTGTAGTTGTGACCGGACTGGGCATGTTGTCTCCTGTCGGCAATACCGTAGAGTCTACCTGGAAAGCTCTCCTTGCCGGTCAGAGTGGCATCAGCCTGATCGACCATTTCGATACTAGCGCCTATGCAACGAAATTTGCTGGCTTAGTAAAGGATTTTAACTGTGATGATATCATCTCGCGCAAAGAACAGCGCAAGATGGATGCCTTCATTCAATATGGAATTGTCGCTGGCGTTCAGGCCATGCAGGATTCTGGCCTTGAAGTGACGGAAGAAAACGCAACCCGCATCGGCGCCGCTATCGGTTCCGGTATCGGGGGCCTCGGCCTGATCGAAGAAAACCATAGTTCGCTGGTAAACGGCGGACCGCGGAAGATCAGCCCGTTCTTCGTTCCGTCCACAATTGTTAACATGGTGGCCGGTCATCTGACCATCATGTTTGGTCTGCGTGGACCGAGTATCTCCATCGCGACCGCGTGTACTTCAGGCGTACACAATATCGGCCACGCGGCACGTATTATCGCCTATGGCGATGCCGACGCGATGGTTGCCGGTGGTGCAGAGAAGGCGAGTACGCCGCTGGGCGTAGGCGGCTTTGGCGCTGCGCGCGCGCTGTCCACCCGCAATGACAACCCGCAGGCGGCAAGCCGTCCGTGGGATAAAGAGCGTGATGGCTTCGTGCTGGGCGACGGTGCTGGTATGGTCGTGCTGGAAGAGTACGAGCATGCGAAAAAACGCGGCGCGAAAATCTACGCAGAGATCGTTGGTTTTGGTATGAGCAGCGATGCGTACCATATGACGTCTCCACCGGAAGATGGCGCTGGCGCTGCGCTGGCGATGGTTAACGCCATTCGCGACGCGGCGATTGAACCGGGCCAGATTGGCTATGTCAACGCCCACGGTACTTCGACGCCAGCCGGTGATAAAGCAGAAGCCCAGGCGGTGAAATCCGTGTTTGGCGATGCGGCAAGCCGCGTGATGGTGAGCTCCACCAAATCAATGACCGGCCACCTGTTAGGCGCGGCTGGCGCAGTAGAGTCTATCTACTCTATTCTGGCGCTGCGCGATCAGGCGGTTCCGCCGACCATCAACCTGGATAACCCGGATGAAGGTTGCGACCTCGACTTCGTTCCTCATGAAGCGCGTCAGGTTTCCGGTATGGAATACACCCTGTGTAACTCCTTCGGCTTTGGCGGTACTAACGGTTCGATTATCTTCAAAAAAGTATGATCAACCGCTAATGCTGGTTTAAGCGTTGACGAAAAGACCCGCCTGGCGGGTCTTTTTTTATTCGGTTTTCTCCGCTTGTTCTCTGCTTTTTATCCTGAGACACTGTGCCACCGGTGAGAGGAGCCCCCTATGTTCTTGATAAATGGTGTCGAGCAGGATGTGCTGGCAGCAAACGACCGTGCAATTCAATTCGGTGATGGGTGTTTTACCACCTCGCGAATCATCGACGGCCAGATAGCCTTCTTCAATGCCCATTTGGGCCGCTTGCAAGATACTTGCGAAAAACTCTTGATACCTTTTTCTGAATGGGAAACGTTGGCCGCAGAAATGCAAGAACTGGCAAAGCCACATCGAGAAGGCGTACTCAAAGTGGTCATAACGCGTGGTTCAGGAGGTCGGGGATATAGCGCGAGCGGATGCATTCAACCTACCCGCATGATGAGTGTGTCGTCTTTCCCCGCGCATTATGCGCGTTGGCGAGAAGAGGGAATAACCCTGGCGTTAAGCCCGATCCGCCTGGGGCGCAATCCTTCGCTGGCGGGGCTCAAACATCTTAATCGCCTCGAACAAGTCTTAATTCGTTCTCATCTTGAGCAGACGGACGCCGATGAGGCGCTGGTTCTTGACAGCGACGGGTGGCTTACGGAATGCTGTGCCGCGAATGTGTTCTGGCGTAAAGGAAGCCAGGTGTTCACGCCGCGCCTCGATCAGGCGGGCGTTAATGGCATTATGCGCCAGCACTGTATGGCTATGTTGGCACGTTCTTCTTTTGATGTTGTCGAAGTATCCATGCGCCCTGATGTACTGCGCGATGCCGATGAAGTGCTGATTTGCAATGCGCTTATGCCGCTGGTACCGGTTTGTCGTTGGGATGACGTCTGTTGGTCTGAACGCGATCTTTACCATTTTTTAGCCCCATTGTGTGAGCTGCCTGGTTAGTCATGAAGAAAATGTTACGTTTTGTCCTGCTGTTAGTCGTGGTGTTCGGTATTGCCGCAGCGGCAGGTATGTGGAAAGTCCGCCAACTGGCAGATAGTAAGTTGCTTATTAAAGAAGAGACCATCTTCACCCTTGAGCCAGGAACCGGGCGAGTGGTGCTTGGCCAGCAGCTGTATGGCGATAAAATCATTAATCGTCCACGCGTATTCCAGTGGCTGCTGCGCGTCGAACCTGAACTTTCTCATTTCAAAGCGGGTACCTATCGCTTCACACCGCAAATGACGGTGCGCGAGATGCTGCAGCTTTTAGCGAGCGGTAAAGAAGCGCAGTTCCCGCTACGGTTTGTTGAAGGGATGCGCGTTAGCGACTATTTGCGTCAGCTGCGCGATGCGCCGTATGTGAAGCACACTTTAGAAGACGACAGTTACGAAACGGTCGCCAAAGCGCTGGGTCTTGAGCACGCCGATTGGGTTGAAGGTTGGTTATGGCCGGATACCTGGATGTACACCGCCAATACCAGCGATATCGCCATTCTTAAACGCGCGCACCAGAAAATGGTCGCTGCGGTAGCGAAAGCCTGGGAAGGGCGGGCGGATAATCTACCCTATAAAGATCAAAACCAGTTACTGACCATGGCCTCTATCGTTGAGAAAGAGACCGCGGTTCCTGCCGAGCGCGATCGCGTGGCGTCGGTTTTTATCAACCGTCTACGCATTGGCATGCGTTTGCAGACCGACCCTACCGTAATTTACGGCATGGGAGAGCGCTATAATGGTAAACTGTCGCGTAAAGATCTGGAGACGCCGACCGCTTATAACACCTATGTGATTAGCGGTATGCCGCCAGGGCCAATCGCCGTGCCGGGCGAAGCGTCTCTCAATGCGGCATCCCATCCGGCGAAAACGCCGTACCTCTATTTTGTTGCCGACGGCAAAGGCGGCCATACGTTCAATACCAATCTGGCCAGCCATAACCGTTCGGTTCAGGACTATTTAAAAGTACTTAAGGAAAAAAATGCGCAGTAACTATATCGTTATCGAAGGCCTGGAAGGGGCGGGGAAAACCACCGCACGCAATCTGGTCGTTGAGGCTCTGGAACAGCTGGGTATCCGCGATATGGTGTTTACCCGTGAACCGGGCGGTACCATCCTGGCTGAAAAACTGCGCAGCCTGGTGCTGGATATCCAGTCTACCGGCGATGAAGTCATTAACGATAAAGCGGAAGTGCTGATGTTTTACGCCGCCCGCGTACAGCTGGTGGAAACGGTGATTAAGCCTGCTCTGGCTCGCGGTCAATGGGTCATTGGCGACCGTCACGATCTCTCAACTCAGGCCTACCAGGGCGGGGGGCGCGGTATCGATCAGGGGATGCTGGCGACGCTACGCGATGCGGTACTCGGTGATTTTCGCCCTGATTTAACACTCTATCTTGACGTGACGCCGGAAGTTGGCCTTAAGCGCGCCCGCGCGCGAGGCGATCTGGATCGGATTGAGCAGGAGTCGATGAATTTCTTCAATCGTACCCGCGCGCGCTACCTTGAACTGGCGGCGCAGGATCCGACTATCCGCACGGTGGATGCGACGCAGCCTCTGGAAGCGGTTGAGCGCGACATTCGCGCCGTTATCACTCAATGGGTTGCGGAGCAACGCGCATGAAATGGTATCCGTGGTTACGCCCGTCCTTCGAGCAGCTAGTGTCTGGCTATCAGGCAGGACGGGGTCACCATGCGTTATTACTCCAGGCATTACCGGGGATGGGGGGCGATGCGCTTATCTACGCGTTATGCCGTTTCCTGATGTGCCGCCAGCCGGAAGGGCATAAAAGCTGTGGCCATTGTCATAGCTGCCAGCTTATGCAGGCGGGGACCCATCCTGATTACTACACTCTGGTTCCGGAGAAGGGCAAGAGCGCGCTAGGCATCGATGCGGTGCGCGGCATCACTGAAAAACTCTATGAGCGTGCGCGTCTCGGCGGCGCGAAGGTGGTGTGGATCAACGATGCGACGTTGTTAACCGATGCCGCCGCCAATGCTTTGCTGAAGACGCTGGAAGAGCCGCCGGAAAATACCTGGTTTTTCCTGGCCTGCCCGGAGCCGGCGCGTCTGCTCGCCACCTTGCGCAGCCGGTGCTTCTCATATCACCTTACTCCGCCTTCTGAAGCCTGGGCGTTAGGGTGGTTAGCACGTGAAGTGACAATGTCACAAGAAGCTTTATTGGCCGCGTTGCGCCTCAGCGCTAACGCACCCGCGGCAGCGCTGGAGTTACTGCAAGAGGCTAACTGGGCTCCGCGACAACAGCTTTGCCAGGCGTTAGCCAGCGCGTTAACCAGCGGTGACTGGCTGTCATTATTGCCGGTTCTGAATCACGAACAGGCCCCGGTGCGTCTGCACTGGCTGGCATCGCTGTTGCTGGATGCGCAGAAGCGGCAACAGGGGATTACGCTTCTGAGTAATCCAGATGCCTGGACGCTGGTTAACCAACAGGCGCAAACACTTTCGGGCCCACGTCTTGAAGCTATCACGCGCGATGTTAGCGCCTGTCGCGAGCAGTTGCTGAGCGTGGTCGGCGTCAACCGCGAACTACTACTCACCGAGCGCCTCCTGCGCTGGGAACATTACCTGCAACCCGGGGCGGTTCTGCCCGTCTCACATCTCTGAGAATAAGAACATGTTTTTAGTCGATTCCCACTGCCATCTTGATGGCCTGGATTATCAAACGCTGCATAAAGATGTCGATGATGTGCTGGCGAAAGCCGCCGCGCGTGATGTTAAGTTTTGCCTGGCAGTCGCCACCACGCTGCCGGGATATCGCGGGATGCGCGAGTTAGTCGGCCAGCGAGAAAATGTCGTCTTTTCCTGCGGTGTTCATCCATTGAACCAGGATGAAGCGTATGACTTCGAAGAGCTGCGTTCGCTGGCTGCGGAAGAGGGCGTAGTGGCGATGGGGGAAACCGGGCTCGATTATTTTTATACCCCGGAAACGAAACTCCGCCAGCAGGAGTCTTTCCGCCAGCATATCCGCATTGGCCGCGAATTGAATAAGCCGGTGATTGTGCATACCCGCGATGCGCGCGCCGATACGCTGGCGATTTTACAGGAAGAAAAGGTGACGGATTGCGGTGGCGTACTACACTGTTTCACTGAAGACAGGGAGACAGCGGGTAAATTGCTGGACATGGGGTTTTATATTTCGTTTTCCGGTATCGTCACGTTCCGTAACGCGGAGCAGCTACGAGATGCCGCGCGCTATGTTCCGCTCGATCGCTTGCTGGTAGAGACCGATTCGCCTTATCTGGCGCCGGTACCACATCGCGGTAAAGAGAACCAGCCGGCGATGGTGCGCGATATCGCTGAATACATGGCGGTGCTGAAGGGCGTGTCGCTGGAGCAGCTCGCGCAACAAACCACCGATAACTTTGCCAGCTTGTTCCACATCGACCCTGCCAGACTGCAACCCGCCTGATCTTTCTATTATTTTAAGGCTCGTAATTAATAGTTAAAGCGAGTAAAGTTCACCGCCGCGACAGAGGCGGTGAGCGCATTTTTGCAACATACAGATACACATTATGTAAATCAGTGTAAATTTTTATATGTTGACTGAATGAAACGTGATAGCCGTCAAACAATGTCCGCGTTAATTATTTTACTCTGTGTAATAAATAAAGGGCGCTTAGATGTCCTGTCCACGGCACGGTTCTCCCCCCGGGCCAATGCGTGAAAGCGTAAAAAAGTACCAAATACTCAGGAGCACTCTCAATTATGTTTAAGAATGCATTTGCTAACCTGCAGAAGGTCGGTAAATCGCTGATGCTGCCAGTATCCGTACTGCCTATTGCAGGTATCCTGCTGGGCGTCGGTTCTGCCAACTTCAGCTGGCTGCCAGCCGTGGTCTCCCACGTCATGGCGGAAGCAGGCGGTTCAGTTTTCGCCAATATGCCGCTGATCTTCGCAATCGGTGTTGCGCTTGGCTTCACCAATAACGACGGTGTATCCGCACTGGCTGCAGTCGTAGCTTACGGCATCATGGTGAAAACCATGGCGGTAGTCGCGCCGCTGGTTCTGCATTTACCTGCTGAGGAAATCGCAGCCAAACACCTGGCTGATACCGGCGTGCTTGGCGGTATTATCTCCGGTGCGATTGCAGCCTACATGTTCAACCGCTTCTACCGTATCAAGCTGCCTGAATATCTGGGCTTCTTCGCGGGCAAGCGTTTTGTGCCGATTATCTCTGGTCTCGCCGCTATCTTCACCGGCGTGATCCTGTCCTTCATCTGGCCGCCGATTGGCTCCGCCATCCAGACCTTCTCTCAGTGGGCTGCTTACCAGAACCCGGTTGTGGCGTTCGGTATCTACGGTTTCATCGAGCGTTGCCTGGTACCGTTTGGTCTGCACCATATCTGGAACGTACCTTTCCAGATGCAAATTGGTGAATACACCAACGCTGCAGGTCAGGTGTTCCATGGCGACATCCCTCGTTACATGGCAGGCGACCCGACTGCGGGTAAACTGTCTGGCGGCTTCCTGTTCAAAATGTACGGCCTGCCGGCTGCAGCTATCGCGATTTGGCACTCTGCTAAACCAGAAAACCGTGCCAAAGTCGGCGGTATTATGATCTCCGCGGCGCTGACCTCGTTCCTGACCGGTATTACCGAGCCGATCGAGTTCTCCTTCATGTTCGTTGCGCCGATCCTGTATATCATCCACGCGATTCTTGCAGGCCTGGCATTCCCGATCTGTATCCTGTTGGGTATGCGTGACGGGACGTCGTTCTCTCACGGTCTGATCGACTTTATCGTTCTTTCCGGCAACAGCAGCAAGCTGTGGCTGTTCCCGATTGTCGGTATTTGCTATGCGATCGTGTACTACGTGGTCTTCCGCGTGCTGATTAAAGCGCTGAACCTGAAAACTCCAGGCCGTGAAGATGCAACTGAAGACAGCAAATCCGCTGCGACCAGTGAAATGGCGCCGGCGCTGATTGCCGCCTTCGGTGGTAAAGAGAACATCACAAACCTCGACGCATGTATTACTCGTCTGCGCGTAAGCGTGGCTGACGTAGCGAAAGTTGATCAGGCTGGCCTGAAAAAACTGGGTGCTGCTGGCGTAGTTGTTGCAGGTTCCGGCGTTCAGGCTATTTTCGGCACCAAGTCCGATAACCTGAAAACCGAGATGGATGAGTACATCCGCAATAGCTAAGACGTAGTGTGGGGAGACTAAGGCAGCCAAATGGCTGCCTTTTTTACGTTGGTATTCTGGTCATTGTTTGGCAATACCCGGAAAATGGGGGAAATGCTTATTCCCTCAGCGGCTAAGTCTATAGTTGAATAAGAAAAACTGCATTCAGGTTGAAAGAGAGGGAGGAAGTCGCTCATACTCTTAGCTGATCCTGTGCATTCGTGTTTATCTGCAGAGGCAGGCCGGGGCACGGTATAAAACTAATAAGGAATCAGTCATGGCAGAAGAAACGATTTTCAGCAAAATCATTCGCCGGGAAATCCCGTCGGATATTGTGTATCAGGATGAACTGGTCACCGCTTTTCGCGATATCTCTCCGCAGGCGCCGACCCATATTCTGATTATCCCGAATATCCTGATTCCAACCGTAAATGACGTCACCGCCGAACACGAACAGGCGCTAGGCCGAATGATGACCGTCGCGGCGAAGATTGCCCGTGATGAAGGTCTGGCTGACGACGGCTACCGTCTTATCGTTAACTGCAACCGCCACGGCGGGCAGGAAGTTTACCATATTCATATGCACCTGTTGGGCGGCCGTCCGTTGGGCCCGATGCTGGCGCATAAAGGCTAAATCGATGCGTGCTGCTTATTCAGGCGTCCTGGTTCTGGCGGCGCTGTTGGCCGGATGTAGCTCGCACCCGGAAATTCCGGTTGGCGAGCAGCAGACGTTGGTGATGGAATCCAGCGTTCTGGCGGCTGGCATCAGCGCCGATCCGCCGTCGGTGACCGCTTCGGAAATTCAGGCCACCGCTACCTCAAGATTATTTAATGAACGGCAAGAGCCCATTACCGTGCACTACCGTTTTTTCTGGTATGACGCCCATGGGCTTGAGATGCATCCGCTGGACCCTGCGCGTAGCGTGACGGTTCCAGCACGCTCGTCCGTCGTGCTCTACGGCAGTGCCAATATTCTCGGGGCGCACAAAGCCCGCCTTTATCTTTATCTTTAAGAGGTCATCATAATGATTAAAATGTGTCGCTATGCGTTAATCACAGCACTGGCGATATTCCTGGCTGGCTGTGTGGGGCAACGTAATGAACCTGCGCCGGTCGAGGAGGCGAAGCCGAAGCCGGAACAACCTGCGCAGCCGCAGCCGACGGTGCCTGCCGTGCCGACGGTACCAACGCAGCCGGGGCCGATCGAACACGGCGGCGAACAGCCATCGCAGCCGTCTCAGCCTGCTCCGCGCGTTCGTCACTACAACTGGGACGCCGCCGTACAACCAATGGTCGGCCAGATGCTGCAGGCCGGCGGAGTGAACGCTGGCAGCATTCTGTTGGTGGATAGCGTCAATAACCGTACCAACGGATCGCTGAATGCGGCCGAAGCGACCTCCGCGCTGCGCAACGCGCTGGCGGGCAACGGCAAGTTTACGCTGGTATCGACTCAGCAGCTTGCGGTGGCTAAACAACAGCTGGGCCTGTCGGCGCAGGATAGTCTCGGCAGCCGCAGCAAAGCGATGGGGATTGCGCGCACCGTTGGCGCACAGTACGTGCTGTATTCCAACGCCACCGGCAACGTGAATGCGCCGGAGCTGAAAATGCAGCTGATGCTGGTGCAGTCCGGCGAGATTATCTGGTCAGGCAAAGGTGCGGTTCAGCAACAATAAGCTTACGCGCGACGAGCTCTTGTCGCGCTTCTTTCCTCGCTATTCACCTGTCGCCGCCTTGACTGAAAACGGTCTTAGCGGCAGCAGTTGCGTTATCAGCGATGGCGTCCGTCGGCTGGTGTTGCGCCAGCCTCACGATCCGCTGGCGCCGCTCAGCCATTTTCTGCGCCAGTACCGTGCGCTTCAGCACCTTCCGGCGTCGCTTTCGCCGGCGCCGGTGTTCTTTTCGCCACGCTGGATGGTGGTGGAGTATTGCGCAGGAGAAGTGAAAAGCGCGCTGCCGGAGTGCCCTTCGCTTGCCGGGTTATTGTATCATCTGCACCAACAGCCGCGTTTTGGCTGGCGCATCGAGCTGGCGCCGTTGCTTGAGTTGTACTGGCAGCAGTGCGATCCGACCAGGCGCACCGTTTTCTGGCTGCGCTGGCATAAACGGTTATTGCGCCAGCGTGAACCGCGGCCGTTGCGTTTAGCGCCTCTGCATATGGACGTCCACGCTGGTAATATTATTCATAGCCGCGACGGTCTGCGCTTGATTGACTGGGAGTATGCGGGAGATGGCGATATCGCGCTTGAACTGGCGGCGGTATGGTGCAATGCCAATACGCGTTGCCAGCTGCTCAATGAGTATTCGCGCTTTGCCCGAATTGATAAGCAGCAACTGCGGCGGCAAATACAGCGTTGGCGGCCGTGGGTACTTATATTGATGGCGGGCTGGTATGAGCGGCGCTGGCAGCAGAGCGGCGACCGGCAATTTATTGCACTGGCGGATGCGACATGGCGTCAGTTAAAAACAGAAAATAAAGGATAAGAGAGGTCTGTGTGGGTCCGGTAATGTTGGATGTCGAAGGTTTTGAACTGGATGCGGAAGAGCGTGAGATTCTGGCTCATCCTTTGGTCGGCGGCTTAATTTTGTTTACCCGCAACTACCACGATCCGGCGCAGTTGCGCGAACTGGTACGCCAAATCCGCGAGGCCTCGCGTAATCATCTCGTGGTGGCGGTGGATCAGGAAGGTGGGCGTGTGCAGCGCTTTCGCGAAGGTTTTACCCGTCTGCCGGCCGCGCAGTCTTTTGCCGCGCTGCTGGGGGTGGAAGAGGGCGGTAAGCTCGCCGCAGAAGCCGGTTGGCTGATGGCCAGCGAAATGATTGCCATGGATATTGATATCAGCTTCGCGCCGGTGCTGGATGTGGGGCACATCAGCGCTGCGATCGGCGAACGCTCATGGCATGAAGACCCGCAAAAGGCGCTGGTGATGGCGCGTCATTTCATTGACGGTATGCATGCCGCCGGTATGAAAACCACCGGTAAACACTTCCCGGGCCACGGCGCGGTGACGGCGGATTCACACAAAGAGACACCGTTTGATCCGCGTCCGGCAGCGGAAATCCGTGCTAAAGATATGGCGGTGTTCAAGAGCCTGATCGATGAACAACGCCTGGATGCGATTATGCCGGCGCATGTGATTTACTCTGACATCGATCCGCGCCCGGCGAGTGGTTCAGAATACTGGCTGAAAACGGTGCTGCGCGGCGAGCTGGGCTTTGATGGCGTCATTTTCTCAGACGACCTGTCGATGGAAGGGGCGGCGATCATGGGCAGCTATGCTGAACGTGGGCAGGCATCGCTCGATGCCGGTTGCGATATGATCCTGGTCTGCAATAATCGTAAAGGCGCGGTGAGCGTATTGGATAACCTGTCCCCGATCAAAGCAGAGCGTGTTACAAAATTGTATCATAAAGGTTCATTTACCCGTCAGGAACTGCGAGATTCCGCTCGTTGGCAAACGGTAAGCGCACAGCTGGAACAGCTCCATGCGCGCTGGCAAGAAGCGAAGTCTGCGTAGTTAACCTGAAGGGCGTTGTTGTCTGGTGAGGATACGATGATTATCTATTTACACGGTTTTGACTCTAACAGCCCCGGTAACCATGAAAAGGTGCTGCAGCTGCAGTTTATCGACCCTGACGTGCGGTTGATTAGCTACAGTACGCTCCATCCAAAACATGATATGCAGCATTTGTTGAAGGAAGTCGACAAAATGCTGCAGCTCACTGCCGACGATCGGCCGCTCATATGCGGCGTCGGGTTAGGCGGTTACTGGGCGGAAAGGATCGGTTTCCTCTGCGATATTCGGCAGGCCGTGTTCAACCCGAACCTGTTCCCCTACGAGAACATGGAAGGGAAAATCGACAGGCCGGAAGAGTATCAGGATATCGCCACCAAGTGCGTGAACAACTTCCGCGAAAAAAATCGCGACCGCTGCCTGGTGATGCTATCACGCCATGATGAGGCGCTGGATAGCCAACGCTCGGCTGAAGTGCTGCATCATTATTACGAAATCATCTGGGATGAAGAACAGACGCACAAATTTAAAAGTCTTTCACCGCATCTGCAGCGAATAAAGGCTTTTAAGACCCTCGGCTAACCTTGTTTTCCCTTTCTCAGCCCGCCGCGTGCAAACGCCGCGGGCTTTTTCTTGTCCATAATTGACGTTGTTCGTTTAAAAAATATGCGGTAAAACTTGATGCACATCAATTTTGGTATGACCAATGTTCCGTTCATGCTATTCTCGGTCCTGCTGAATGGTTTCATTGCTGCAACTTGTTGTTAACTAAGAGCTATTTGGATAACTTTTAATTAACAATTGGTTAATACTTTTAGGGGGTCTTGTGACTACGCCATTGAAAAGAATCGTTATTGTAGGT
Source organism: Klebsiella sp. JN_Kp121 (assembly GCF_040062145.1). NCBI lineage: Bacteria > Pseudomonadati > Pseudomonadota > Gammaproteobacteria > Enterobacterales > Enterobacteriaceae > Klebsiella > Klebsiella sp. JN_Kp121. The sequence goes on along the minus strand of NZ_JBEAHX010000028.1, from coordinate 88,464 downwards.
GGTGGTGCCGGCGGACTGGAACTGGCTACTCAGTTGGGTAGAAAGCTGGGCCGCAACAAAAAAGCGAAAATTACGCTGGTGGATCGCAACCATAGCCACCTGTGGAAGCCGCTACTGCATGAAGTGGCGACCGGTTCTCTGGATGAGGGCGTTGATGCGCTGAGCTACCTGGCGCATGCGCGTAACCACGGTTTCCAGTTCCAGTTAGGATCGGTGGTGGATATCAATCGCGAAGGAAAGACCATTACTCTCGCGGAACTGCGCAACGAGAAAGGCGAGCTGTTGGTTGCCGAGCGTAAGCTGCCGTACGACACGCTGGTGATGGCGCTGGGTAGTACCTCCAATGACTTTAACACGCCAGGGGTGAAGGAAAACTGCATTTTCCTTGATAACCCGCACCAGGCGCGCCGTTTCCATCAGGAAATGCTTAACCTGTTCCTCAAGTATTCTGCAAACCTCGGCGCCAACGGTAAGGTCAATATCGCCATCGTTGGCGGCGGGGCTACCGGGGTTGAGCTGTCCGCCGAGCTACATAATGCGGTGAAACAGCTGCATAGCTATGGTTACAAAGGGTTGACCAACGAAGCGCTGAACGTGACGCTGGTTGAAGCCGGCGAACGTATTCTTCCGGCGCTGCCGCCGCGCATTTCCGGCGCCGCGCACAATGAACTGACTAAGCTTGGCGTACGTGTCCTGACGCAGACCATGGTGACCAGCGCAGACGTTAACGGCCTGCACACTAAAGATGGTCAATTTATTGATGCCGACCTGATGGTGTGGGCGGCGGGCATCAAAGCGCCTGATTTCATGAAAGAGATTGGCGGCCTGGAGACCAACCGCATTAACCAACTGGTGGTGGAGCCGACGCTGCAGACAACGCGTGATCCGGATATCTACGCTATCGGCGATTGTGCCTCATGCGCTCGTCCGGAAGGCGGCTTTGTACCTCCACGCGCCCAGGCGGCGCACCAGATGGCGACCTGCGCGTTGAATAACATTCTGGCGCAGATGAAAGGTAAAGCGCTGAAACCGTATGTCTATAAAGATCACGGTTCACTGGTCTCCCTGTCGAACTACTCCACCGTTGGCAGCCTGATGGGTAACCTGATGCGTGGCTCGATGATGGTTGAAGGGCGAATTGCGCGCTTCGTGTATATCTCGCTGTACCGCATGCATCAGATTGCGTTACACGGCTATTTCAAGACCGGCCTGATGATGTTGGTAGGACGTATTAACCGCATCATTCGTCCGCGTCTCAAGCTGCACTAAGCTGTCAGCAATCAGGATAGCGCCATCGCGGCGCTATCCTGAAAACACAGCATATCCTTCTGCCAGAATCGCTAATTCCTGTTAGGAATCCTCTGAATCCCCTTGATTTGCCGTAGGTTCCCGCATTTTTCATCCGCTTTCTGATTTGCATACCCCCTGAGCAGCACGCAGAATTGCTAGTAACAGCAATGAAGGAGGAATTCCCGTGAATAAATCAATGTTGGCGGGTATTGGGATTGGCGTTGCCGCCGCGTTGGGCGTCGCCGCCGTTGCCGGTCTCAATGTATTAGATCGTGGCCCGCAATATGCGCAAGTGGTGTCCAGTACGCCGATAAAAGAAAGCATAAAAACGCCGCGCCAGGAATGCCGTAACGTGACCGTTACCCATCGTCGTCCGGTGCAGGATGAAAACCGTATTGCCGGTTCCGTTCTCGGCGCGGTCGCCGGGGGCGTGATTGGCCACCAGTTTGGCGGCGGGCGAGGGCGTGATGTCGCTACCGTGGTTGGCGCGCTGGGCGGCGGCTATGCCGGTAACCAAATTCAGGGCTCGATGCAGGATAACGACACCTATACCACCACCCAGCAGCGCTGTAAGACGGTTTACGACAAGTCGGAAAAAATGCTCGGTTATGATGTCACCTATAAAATCGGCGACCAGCAGGGCAAAATCCGCATGGACCACCAGCCGGGGGCGCAAATCCCGCTGGACAGCAACGGTCAGCTGATTCTGAATAACAAAGCGTAAAACAGCAGTTTTAAGCTATTAGCCCCTCAATCACTCAGGCTGAGGGGCTTTTTTTATTAGAACGTTAACGCGTAGTTCAGGCCGAAGGTCCGGCCACGGCCTTTATATTCGTACAGCCCGGCGCTGCCATAGGTTGGACTGTACAATAGCGGCGCGCGCTGTCCCCAGATGGTGACGTAATCTTCGTTCAGCAAGTTTTCGATGCTAAAGGTCAGTTTACCCACCGGCAGCAAATAGCTACCGATAAAATCGACGGTATTGTACCCATCAAGCTTATTGCCGCTGGCATCGCTTAAATCAAATACCTGCTGGCTTTGCACGCGTAGCGACCACGGGTCCGGCGCCCAGCCGACCCAGGCGGTGGCTTTCGACGGCGAGGCCAGGGTGACGTCCCACTTCTGCCAACTGCCATCGGTTTTTACTTGCGATTTCAGCACGTTGAAGTTAGCGCCCAGGCTCCAGTCGCTATCAGGCACGAAGTAGTCCACCGCGCCTTCCACGCCGTAAATGCGTCGTTTATCCGATTGCACATCAATGGTCATATCGCTGCGGTTAACTACGATGGTTTTGTCTGATGTCGAGTAATAAGCGGCAAGCTGGGTGCGCAGGTTGTCGCCGGTGTAACGCCAGCCCAGCTCCCAGGAGTTAACTTTGATCCCCTGTAGCGGCGAGTCGCCGACGTTAACGCTCGAGACCAGCGGCAGATGGCCGTCGACCGCGGCGCCGTAGCTGCCGATACCGTAATATTTGCCCGGATCCGGTAGTTCGACGCCCTGAGAGAAGTTAAACCAGGTCTGCTGGCGTTCGGTAATGTGGGCGACGATCCCGGCATTAAAGAGGAAGTTATCATAATCGGTCTTACCGCCAGGAATGGCATCCGCCGACTGATATCTGCCTTTAGCGACATCCTGCTGCTGCGCGTAGCCGACAAAATCATCGACGCGGTTTTCCGTCCATTGATAGCGCACGCCGCCGCTAAGGGTGAAGATGTCGTTCAGGTCATAGCTGGTTTGCAGGAACGGCGCGAGATTGGTGATGCTGTAGCCTGGATAGCGGCCGGTGGTGTAGGCTGACTGATTATTCAGGCCGCCGGAAGCCATTGCTTTATCCAGGTCGAAGAACATTTGGTTGGAGTTGAAGGTTTCATGGTCGGCATCAACGCCCCAGGTCAGATCCCATCCCGTCAGCGGCTGGCTGTTGAAGGTGATCTTAGCGCCGTACTGATCGGTATCCTGCTGTGAAGCGGAAAAACTGCTGATTTGCCCTTTGCTCAGGGCCGGGAAGGGGTAGAAGGTCAGTGATTCGTCGCGGTAATAAATCTGGCTGACCAGATTCTGGCCGAAGAAGTCGGCGTCGGAGTATTGCAGACTGATCAAATGACGCTCGGTACCAGGCACGCGATCGGAGTTAAGCCCGTTAGAGGTCCAGGCTTTACTTTCGCCAAGTACCGCAGACATATCTTTGCCCAAATTCAGACCATAATCATCGCCCTGGCTTTTATAGTACTGCGTGACAAGCTGGAGCTGGCGCTGGTCATCAATTTCGATGGTTCCGGTACCCATCACGTCGAGTCGGTCCGAATGCTGTAAGCCGGTTTGCGTATTATCGAGGATCAGCGCGTCATTGTTGCCGTCATACCAGCCGCCGAAGCGCTGATAGGCCACCGACAATCGGCCGGAAGCATGATCGGTACCCCCGCTGACGGCCGCCGCTACTCGTTCATCATGATCGTTGCTATTGGCAAAGCCGGTTTTACCACCCAGCTCTAGATCCACCTGGCGTTCCTGCTGGCCTTTTTTCGTGACGATATTAATCAGACCGCCGGTACTGCCGCCGCCGTATAACGACGTGGCGCCGGAAATAACTTCAATATGTTCGATGTTAAACGGATCGATGGCATCAAGCTGGCGGCTATCGGTACGCGATGAATTGAGACGCACGCCGTCGATGAGCACGACGATGGCGCGTCCGCGCATGTTCATGCCGTAGTTAGTACGCCCCTGGCTGCTGACATCTATCCCGGGGATCAGCTGCGCGAGGACATCTTTAAACTCTTTACCACCCTGAACCTGTTGCTCAATCTCCTGGCCTTCAATCACCCAGGTGGTTTGCGCCATCTCGGCGACGGTACGGTGGTTACGGTTGGCGCTGACGATAATATCATCTTCATCGGCGGCCTGCGCGGTAAAGGCTGGCAGGGCGGTGGCCAGCAGCAGAGGATTGAGCAGCCAGAGGCGCTTGTTCATTCGCATTCCTTGATATGAGTTAGTCATTACTGTTGTTATTTTTTTCAGCCACAGGCGCGGCTGTTACAGCGTGAAACATATAGAAAGACAAATGCGAATTTTGCACATATTGATTATCGTTATCAATATCATTTACAACAAATCAACATAATGAAAATGTTGAGAAAAGTAAGGGTATTCAGCAGAAGGGAAAAAACCGGCGAACGACGGTCGCCGGTAGGGGATTAAGGTTGCAGGATTTGCGGCCACAGGCGCAGCGTCGTGTCACTAATCTGTTTCAGGGTGGCAAAATCAGCGCCTTCGCGCGCGCTGATCGACATTCCTTGCAGCATGCAGTTTAAAAACTGCGCCAGCTGCAAGACATTTCCCTGTGCAGGGAGTTCGCCGCGTTGCTGACGCTGCTGTAAAAATTGCGTCAACGTTTGTTCCTGCACCGCGTGCCGCGACTTAATGGTGTTGGCGATATCGGTTGAAGAGGCGGCCAGCGCCGCGGAGGTGTTAATCATAAAACAGCCTGCCGGGGTATCTTTGCTGGTAAAGCAGGTGGCGACAGCGGTGAAATAGTCGCGCAGCGCCTGATCGACGGTTTTGTGGTCATCGAATAGCAGGGCTTCGTGTTTGGCGGCGAAGCGGGAAATGTAGCGATCCAGCACCGCGCGGAATAAGCCTTCTTTGTTCACGAACTCGGCGTATAGCGTCGGGGCTTTCGCACCGGTCGCTTCGACGAGATCGGCCAGCGAAGTTGCTTCATAGCCGTGCTGCCAGAAAAGTGTCATGGCCTTGTCCAGCGCCGCGTCCCTGTCGAACACTTTAGGTCGGCCACGGCTTTTTTTTGCGCAACTTTGAACGTCAGTTGTCATGATGCCGTTGTACCTATGTTGGGTTGTTGAACGGCCATTATAAAAATAAACGCGTCACGCTACCAGCGGCAGAAGTCCAAAAATAAATAATTCATATATGTATGAAAATTAAGCATTTTATAAATAGTTAAATGATCGTTATAAAAATGAGTTGACCTGTGACCTGGATCACATTATCATTTACCTATCGATCGTTAAGTTAATTCTTGCGACCCTACTATAAAAATCATCTGCATAGGTATAATAATCATGAAAAACGTCCAAAAACTGGCACTTGCTGCCGTACTGAGCTCACTCTCATTCGCAAGTTTCGCCGCTGTTGAGGTGCAATCCACCCCAGCAGGTCAACATAAAATCGGTACCGTTTCCGCATCCGCCGGCACCAATCTGGGTTCGCTTGAAGAGCAGCTGGCGCAGAAAGCCGACGAGATGGGGGCGACCTCTTACCGTATTACCTCGGTAACCGGTCCTAATACCCTGCACGGTACCGCAGTTATCTATAAATAAATGTTGTAACCCCTGTCATGCCACTGACAAAACGCGTTCCTGACCCCCTTCAGCAGAACGCGTGTAGTAAGCAGTAAAAGTCGTTCCCTTTGTTATGCCACTCTCGCGACGCGGTCCACACCCCTTCATGGGACCGCGCCCCGCGAAACCTCGTCAGCGAAGCTGGCGATTGCCACAAAAAAACCCGCCGTGCCTGGCGGGTTTTTTACATTCTACCATCCGGAAATGCACTACATGGCTTGCTCAGCGGGAAGCTGATGGCGGGTCACATCGACCGGCATTCCGGAGCGCAGCTCCATCGCGTATTCCATCACCTGCTGATTGGTCTGCGGTGCCTGTTTAAAGTTCTTCATGCCGGCATTCAGGACGATTGGCAGCGTCTGCGGATCGTCATTGATATGTTCGGACAGCGGCTGGTGGACTTCCACCAGACGGGTACCGTTTGGCTCTACCGAAACTTTGATAGGTTCGTTGATGATATTCACCCTGGTGCCCGGCGTGATTTTGTTATACAGAGACTTTATATCAGCATCGCGCAGGCGGATACAGCCTGAACTGACGCGCATCCCGATACCAAAATCGGCGTTGGTGCCGTGCAGTAGATAGACGCCGCCGTAGGCCGCGAGACGAATCGCGTGATGTCCCATCGGGTTATTCGGCCCGGCAGGGACTACGGCCGGCAAATCGATCCCCATCGCTTTATATCGCGCGCGGATGTTGGCGGTTGGTGTCCAGGTGGGGTTGGCGCGCTTATCGGAAACGGTAGTGACCATCGTCGGGGTCAGGGTATCGCCGCCAAGCTGGCCGATACCTATCGGATAAACGGTCACGCTATTCTGTCCAGGTGGATAGTAGTACAGGCGCAGCTCGGCGATATTGAGCACCAGACCTTCACGGGGGGCGTCAGGCAGCAGCGTCTGCAGCGGGATGGTCAGCACGCTACCGGCGCGCGGCACATAAGGATCGACCCCGGGATTAGCCTGCAGCAGCGCGAGAAAACCAACGTTGTATTTTTTGGCAATCGCTTCCAGCGATCCGCCGTTATCCTGCACTACATGAAACTGATTCTGCCCGACCAGACGGCTACCGCTCGGCGGTAACGGCCAGGTATTGGCGCGGGCGGGAAGGGCCAGCGTCGCCGCGAGAGCGAATGCCGTAAGCCAGGTTGAAACACGCGAGATATTTATCATTACCATAATTCCACAATAAACAAATGGTTATTTTTATAAGATAATCAATGTCAATTATGGCGCGGGAGAGTGTTGGGAAATCCAGGTGGATTGCAAAATGTTTGTAAAGTTTGCTAACTGTGACAGGTAAAGAGATGCGGTTCTGACAACCGCATCTCTTTTTTATCAAGCGGTGGCGTTTTCTTCCAGCTGACGCATAAACTGGCGTACCCAGTCCATACGTGTTTTACGCTCATCCAGCTCCTGGAAGAATTTAAGACGAGTTGGCCCATCCAGCCGGTAATGCTGCGGCTGCTTCTGCAGCAGACCGATAAGCCAGACCGGGTTCACATTATTTTTCTCGTTAAACTCGATCACGCCGCCTTTTTCATTGCACTCCAGCTTACGGATCCCCAGCTTTTGCGCCTGCTGGCGTAGGCGCGTGATATCCAGCAAATTACGCGCCGCATCCGGCAATGTGCCAAAGCGATCGATCAGCTCGACTTTGATCTCATCCAGATCGTGTTCGTTTTTGGTGCTGGCGATACGCTTATAGAACGACAGACGGGTGTTCACGTCGGGAATAAAGTCATCCGGCAGCAACGCCGGCATGCGCAGCTCCACTTCCGTCTGCTGGCTGGTGAGATCTTCCAGCGACGGCTCGCGACCCTCTTTCAGGGCATCGACGGCGTTCTCCAGCAGTTCCATATACAGCGAGAAGCCGATAGTTTCCATCTGTCCGCTCTGACCTTCTCCCAGCAGTTCGCCGGCGCCGCGAATTTCAAGATCGTGGGTCGCGAGGGCAAAGCCGGCGCCGAGGTCTTCCAGCGAAGCGATAGCTTCCAGGCGTTTCTGCGCGTCGGTAGTCATCGCTTTCGGATGCGGGGTGAGCAGCCAGGCGTAGGCCTGATGGTGCGAACGGCCCACACGGCCGCGCAGCTGGTGCAGCTGGGCAAGGCCGAAGTGATCGGCGCGCTCAATGATGATGGTATTGGCGGTCGGGATATCGATGCCGGTTTCAATAATTGTCGTACAGACCAGCACGTTAAAACGCTGGTGATGGAAATCATTCATCACCCGTTCCAGTTCGCGTTCGCGCATCTGGCCGTGACCGATGGCAATTCGCGCTTCCGGTACCAGTTCAGCCAGACGATCCGCCGCTTTCTGAATATTTTCAACATCGTTATACAGATAGTAAACCTGACCGCCGCGCAGGACTTCACGCAGGATCGCCTCGCGAACCACCAGCGCGTCATATTCGCGGACAAAGGTTTTTACCGCCAAACGGCGAGCTGGCGGGGTGGCGATAATGGACAGATCGCGCATTCCGCTCATCGCCATATTCAGCGTACGCGGGATCGGCGTGGCGGTCAGCGTCAGGATATCGACGTCCGCGCGCATCGCCTTGATGCGTTCTTTATGACGCACCCCGAAGCGGTGTTCTTCATCGACGATTAATAACCCCAGGTCGCGCAGCTTGACTTCATTTTGCAGCAGCTTATGGGTGCCGATCAGAATATCGATTTTACCTTCTGCCGCCTGTTCGAGGATCTGCGCCTGCTCTTTGGCGCTGCGGAAACGCGATAGCATCTCAATGCGTACCGGCCAGTTGGCGAAGCGGTCGCGGAAGTTATCGTAGTGCTGCTGGGCGAGCAGGGTGGTCGGCACCAGCACGGCCACCTGTTTGTGGTTTTCGACGGCGAGGAAGGCGGCGCGCATCGCCACTTCGGTTTTCCCGAAGCCAACGTCGCCGCAGACCAGGCGGTCCATTGCCAGCGGCTGGCACATATCGCTGAGAACGGCGTTGATTGCCTGCGCCTGATCTGGTGTGGTTTCGAACGGGAAACCGTCGCAGAATAATTGATACTGCTCGCGGTCATGCTTAAAGGCGAAGCCTTCTTTGGCCGCGCGTTGGGCGTAGATATCCAGCAGTTCGGCGGCCACGTCGCGCACTTTCTCCGCCGCTTTTTGCCTTGCCCGCGCCCAGGCATCGCCGCCCAGTTTGTGTAGCGGCGCATTTTCCTCCGCGCCGCCGGCGTAGCGGCTAATCAAATGCAGTGACGATACCGGGACGTACAGTTTGGCGTCGTTGGCGTAGGTCAGCATCAGATATTCGCCTTTGATGCCCCCGGCTTCGAGGGTGGTCATCCCCGCATAACGACCCACCCCATGTTCAAGGTGCACCACCGGCTGTCCGATATGCAGTTCCGCCAGGTTGCGAATGAGCGTATCGGGGTTGATGGTACGGCGGGAATCCTGACGACGGCGGGCGACGCGTTCGCCCAGCAGATCGCTTTCGCAAATCAGCGCCAGATTAGCCTGGCTGTCGATAAATCCGTGCTCGGCGGCGCCGATCATCAGGAAACGACCATTGCCGCTGGCTTCCTGCAGGCGCAATATATGTTTTGGCGCAACTTTGATGCGCGCCAGCATCTCGCCCAGCGCCTCGCGGCGGCCTTCGCTTTCAACGGAGAAAATCACCGGGCCGCTGAAGGATTCAAGGAAGCGACGCAGATTGTCCAGCGGCGCTTTATTCTGCGCCTGAATCGCCAGCTCGGGCAGGGGTTGATAGCCGAGATTAGTATGAGCGGCTTTCTCCGCCAGACGCTCGGTTTTTAACTGGACCCGCGGCCATTTTTTCAGCTCGCTAAAAAGTTCGTCGCTGCGCAGCCACAGTTGTTCCGGCGGTAGCAGCGGGCGCATCGGATCGACGCCGCGGTTTTCAAAGCGGGCGCGGGTTTCATTCTGGAAACGCTCGGCGCTGTGCTCCAGATCGCCGGTATTCACAATCAGCGTACTGGAGGGGAAATAGCTAAACAGCGGCGGCAGCGGCTCGTTGAAGAACAGCGGTTGCCAGTATTCGATCCCGGCAGGCAGGGTACCTTTGCTTACCTGCTGGTAGATATGTTCCGGATCGCGCTTCACGTCAAAGCGATCGCGCCACTGGCTGCGGAACAGTTCGATCGCCGCTTGGTCGGTTGGGAACTCATGCGCCGGCAGCAAATTGATGGCCTCGACTTCTTCCAGAGTACGCTGGCTATCAACATCGAATAACCGCAGGCTGTCTATTTCGTCATCAAAGAAATCGAGGCGATAGGGCTGCTCGCTGCCCATCGGGAAGAGGTCGAGCAGGGCGCCGCGGGTCGCGTATTCGCCGTGTTCCATTACCTGATCGACATGGCGGTAACCGGCGCTGTCCAACTGCGTGCGTAGCGCATCGCGCGACAGACGCTGCCCTTTTTTCATTACCAGCGCGTGACTGTGCAGATAATTATGCGGGCAGACCTTCTGCATCAGAGTGCTGACCGGAACGATAAGCACGCCGCGCTGCATGGTTGGCAACTGGTATAAAGTCGCAAGGCGCGAAGAGATAATATCCTGATGTGGCGAAAAGCTATCGTAGGGCAGGGTTTCCCAGTCAGCGAGGCCGATCACCATGCTATCGGTAAATTGCCTGATTTCATCATTCAAACGCAGGGCGTTTTGCATGTCAGGCGCCACCAGCACCACCGGGCCATGATGGCGTTCGGCCATTTCGGCTACCAGCGTGGCGCAGGCGGCGCCGGTGAGTTCGCCAAGCTGGCGCTGATCGCCGGCTTTGACCGGCAGAGTATAGCGATATTGTTCAGGCATAACGGTTGTCAGGATCCCTTAGCGCCTATCCCATCAGGCGATTGTGTGTACTGTTTGGCCGCAGTCGGCCAACTCGCTCTTCGATGTAGGGGCAAATTGCTGATATTCAATGTCTCTGATTATCCGCAATTGGTCTGATTTCGCCAACCCGAATGGCCTTCTGCGCCATGTTTTCTACAGCGCGTGGCGATTGATAAATATATACACTCTAAATTAACTTTCTGATTTAAAACTATTATTTTGTTATTTTGGCGAAAAAATCTACCGTATCAGCGATTTACGCGTTGGGCTATGCCATATATACTCGAACATCGGCTATCAGCAACCAGATGGATTACATGTACCAACCTGCCGCACTATTTATCGGCCTTCGCTACATGCGCGGGCGCGCAGCCGACCGCTTCGGCCGTTTCGTCTCCTGGCTTTCGACCATCGGCATTACGCTTGGCGTGATGGCGCTGGTGACCGTCCTGTCGGTGATGAACGGTTTTGAGCGCGAGCTGCAAAACAACATCCTGGGGCTGATGCCGCAGGCTATCATTAGCGCCCAGCAGGGCTCTATCAACCCGCAAAAAATGCCGGAAAGCGCCGTTAAGCTGCAGGGCGTGACGCGCGTCGCGCCGATCACCACCGGTGATGTGGTGCTGCAAAGCGCCCGCAGCGTCGCCGTCGGCGTGATGCTGGGTATTGACCCGGCGCAAAAAGATCCGCTGACGCCTTACCTGGTGAACGTGAAACAAAGCGATTTGCAGGCCGGCAAATATAACGTCATTCTCGGCGAACAGCTGGCGGGTCAGTTGGGGGTTAACCGCGGCGATCAAATTCGCGTGATGGTGCCTTCCGCCAGCCAGTTTACCCCGATGGGCCGTGTCCCGAGCCAGCGTTTGTTTAACGTCATCGGCACCTTTGCCGCCAACAGCGAAGTCGATGGCTATCAAATGCTGACCAACATTGATGACGCCTCCCGCCTGATGCGCTATCCGCTGGGCAATATTACCGGCTGGCGTCTGTGGCTCAGCCAACCGCTGCAGGTTGATACGCTCAGTCAACAGAAGCTGCCTGATGGCACCAAATGGCAGGACTGGCGTGAGCGTAAAGGCGAGCTGTTCCAGGCCGTGCGGATGGAAAAAAATATGATGGGGCTGCTGCTGAGCCTGATCGTCGCCGTTGCCGCTTTTAACATTATTACCTCGCTTGGCATGATGGTGATGGAGAAGCAGGGCGAGGTGGCTATTCTGCAGACCCAGGGGCTGACGCCGCGGCAGATCATGGCCGTCTTTATGGTACAGGGCGCCAGCGCCGGGATAGTGGGCGCGCTGCTTGGCGCGCTGCTCGGCGTGCTGTTGGCCAGCCAGCTGAATAATTTAATGCCGATTATCGGCGCGTTTTTGGACGGCGCGGCCCTGCCGGTGGCGATTGAGCCGCTGCAGGTGATTATTATCGCTCTGGTGGCGATGGCGCTGGCCCTGCTGTCTACGTTGTATCCTTCCTGGCGCGCTGCCGCCACCCAACCCGCTGAGGCTTTACGTTATGAATAAGATCCTGCTGCAATGCGACAACCTGTGCAAACGCTATCAGGAAGGCAACGTGCAAACCGATGTGCTGCACGATGTCAGCTTCAGCATTCAAGAGGGTGAAATGATGGCGATTGTCGGCTCTTCAGGCTCCGGCAAAAGTACGCTACTGCACCTGCTTGGCGGGCTGGATACGCCGACCTCCGGCGATGTTATTTTCTCCGGTCAGCCGATGAGTTCGCTCTCCGCCGCGGCTCGCGCCGATCTGCGTAACCGCGAACTCGGGTTTATCTATCAGTTCCACCATCTGCTGCCGGATTTTACCGCGCTGGAAAACGTGGCGATGCCGCTGCTGATTGGCAAGAAAAAAGCGGCGGATATCGAACGCCAGGCGAAAGCGATGCTGCAGGCGGTCGGCCTGGAACACCGTAGCCACCATCGTCCGTCTGAGCTTTCCGGCGGCGAGCGCCAGCGCGTGGCGATTGCTCGCGCGCTGGTGAACAAACCGCGGCTGGTACTGGCGGATGAACCGACCGGCAACCTCGACGCCCGCAATGCCGACAGTATTTTTGAGCTGTTGGGCGAGCTCAACGTGGCGCAGCGTACCGCTTTCCTGGTGGTGACCCATGACCTGCAGCTGGCGAAACGCATGAACCGCCAGTTGGAGATGCGCGATGGCCGCCTGACGGCTGACCTGACCCTGATGGGGGCCCAGTAATGGCTTCACCGTTATCGTTACTGATTGCGCTGCGTTTTAGCCGCGGCAGACGCCGCGGCGGTATGGTCTCGCTGATTTCCGTCATCTCTACTATCGGCATCGCATTAGGGGTGGCGGTACTGATCGTCGGCCTGAGCGCGATGAACGGTTTCGAGCGCGAGCTCAACAACCGCATTCTGGCGGTGGTGCCGCATGGCGAAATCGAGCCGGTTAACCAGCCGTGGAATAACTGGAACGAAGCGCTGACGAAAGTTGAAAAAGTGAAAGGCATCGTCGCCGCTGCGCCTTATATCAACTTTACCGGGTTGGTGGAGAGCGGCAGCAATATGCGCGCTATTCAGGTCAAAGGCGTCGATCCGCAGCAGGAGAGCCGCCTGAGTTCGCTACCAAACTTTGTGCAGAACAACGCATGGGCCAACTTTAAGGCCGGCGAGCAACAGGTAATTCTGGGTAAAGGCGTCGCCGATGCGCTGCACGTGAAGCAGGGCGATTGGGTGTCGATCATGATTCCCAATTCAGATTCCGAGCACCAGCTGTTGCAGCCGAAACGCGTCAGGCTACACGTGACCGGGATTTTGCAACTGAGCGGCCAACTGGACCATAGCTTCGCGATGATCCCAATGGCGGACGCCCAGCAGTATCTGGATATGGGCAGCAGCGTGACCGGCATCGCCATCAAAGTCACCGACGTGTTTCACGCGAATACGCTGGTACGCGACGCCGGCGAAGTGACCAACAGCTACGTCTATATCAAGAGCTGGATCGGCACTTATGGCTATATGTACCGTGATATTCAGATGATCCGCGCCATTATGTATCTCGCCATGGTACTGGTTATCGGCGTCGCCTGTTTCAACATTGTCTCGACGCTGGTGATGGCGGTGAAAGATAAAAGCGGCGATATTGCGGTGCTGCGCACGCTTGGCGCGAAAGACGGCTTAATCCGCGCGATTTTCGTATGGTATGGTTTATTGGCCGGTTCGGTCGGGAGCCTGATCGGGGTAGTGATCGGCGTGATAGCCGCGCTGAAGCTGACATCGATTATCAACGGTATCGAAGCGTTGATCGGGCATAAATTCCTTTCCGGCGACATCTATTTTATTGACTTCCTGCCGTCTGAATTGCACTGGCTGGATGTCGTTTATGTGCTGGTGACAGCACTGTTGCTGAGTTTGCTGGCCAGCTGGTATCCCGCCCGCCGCGCCAGTCGTATTGACCCGGCGAGGGTGCTGAGTGGCCAGTAATTTATCGTCGTGGCCCGTCAAACGCCGCATCCCTTAGGCCAGTGCTGTGAAAGCAGATACAGCCCAAAGGATGAGGGGTTGGGGCCAATAAGAGGAATGGCTGAAATGTACTACGGATTTGACATTGGCGGCAGCAAGATAGCATTGGGCGTATTTGATAACGCCCGGCAACTGCAGTGGGAAAAACGCGTCCCCACTCCAACGGAAAGCTATGAGGCTTTCCTGCAGGCGATTGAAGCGCTGGTTCGCGAAGCCGATCGGCGCTTTGGCGTGGAGGGCGCGGTCGGTATTGGTATCCCCGGCATGCCGGAAACCGCGGACGGCAAGCTGTATGCCGCCAACGTACCCGCCGCCAGCGGCCAACCGCTGCGCGTTGATCTCAGCGCGCGCCTGGGGCGTGAAGTGCGTCTTGATAATGACGCCAACTGCTTTGCGTTATCTGAAGCGTGGGATGATGAATTTACTCAATATCCGCTGGTGATGGGATTAATCCTCGGCACCGGCGTGGGCGGCGGGATCGTGCTTAACGGTAAATCGATAACCGGTCACAGCTACATCACCGGCGAGTTCGGCCATATTCGTCTGCCGGTAGACGCCCTGGAAGTGGTGGGGCGCGATTTTCCGCTGACCCGTTGCGGCTGCGGCCAGCTCGGCTGCATCGAGAACTATCTTTCCGGCCGCGGATTCGCCTGGCTGTATCAGCATTTTTATCAGCAATCCTTAACTTCGCCGCAGATCGTCGACCTGTGGCTGCAGGGTGATGCGCAGGCGCGGGAGCACGTCGAGCGTTATCTCGATCTACTGGCCGTTTGTCTGGGCAATATCCTCACCATTGTCGATCCGGATCTGCTGGTGTTGGGTGGCGGATTATCTAATTTTACTGCTATAACCGAAGGGCTGGCGCAGCGCCTGCCGCGTCATTTGCTTCCGGTCGCCCGGGTGCCGCGCATTGAGCGCGCGCGTCACGGCGACGCCGGAGGTATGCGCGGTGCGGCCTTCCTTCATTTGACTCATTAATTACAGGGGTAGCTATGCTGTCGCGCCGCTTACATCGCTTAAGCCGTTTCCGCCGTAAAAAACGTCAGTTACGCGATCGCTTACGGCAACGTGTCTTCTTCGGCGAAGACAAAACGCCGCCGCAGGCAATAGACAAACCACGGGTGGTGGTGTTAACCGGCGCCGGTATTTCGGCTGAGTCGGGGATTAAAACCTTCCGCGCCGCCGACGGCCTGTGGGAAGAACACCGGGTGGAAGACGTGGCGACGCCGGAAGGTTTTGCCCGCGACCCGGCGCTGGTACAGGCGTTTTATAACGCCCGCCGCCGCCAGTTGCAGAGTGCGGAGATCGCGCCCAATGCCGCGCATCTGGCGCTGGCGAAGCTGGAAGAGGTGCTTGGCGATCGTTTTCTGCTGGTGACGCAGAACATCGATAATCTGCACGAGCGCGCGGGTAACCGCCGGGTTATCCATATGCATGGCGAGTTGCTGAAAGTACGCTGTTCGTGGAGCGGGCAGGTGCTGGAATGGACCGGTGACGTGACGGTGGATGACAAATGCCACTGCTGCCAGTTCCCGGCGGCGCTGCGCCCGCACGTGGTATGGTTTGGCGAGATGCCGCTGGGGATGGATGAGATCTACAGCGGGCTGGCCGAGGCCGATATCTTTATTGCTATTGGAACCTCTGGTCACGTTTATCCGGCGGCGGGTTTCGTCCATGAAGCCCGTCTGCACGGCGCGCATACCGTCGAGCTAAACCTTGAACCCAGCCAGGTCGGCAGCGAATTCGCTGAGAAACATTACGGGCTGGCAAGCGAAGTGGTGCCCGAGTTCATTGATAAGCTGCTGAAAGGACTTTAGCGGTCATACGCCGCGCCTTTTACTACGGGCGCGGCTTTCTGGTTCATTGCCCGCGGTTTTACTCTTGCGTAATCCCTCAATCGTTCCCCGGTAACTCAAATTTTTGTGCGTTAGCGCTGATTTCCGTACGTTTTTTTGCGCGCAGCGGCGAATCTGAACCAGATTTAAAGGCACCAGCTTTAACTCCGATAATCCCAGCAGCTATATCCTCAGCCTGTCCAGGAGCTTCAGTGATGCCTTCGCCGATGATTTATCAGCACTTAACTACCTCAGCGCTACTCGAACATGCGGCGCAGTATCATCGCGAGACGGAAATCGTCTCGGTGAGTACTGCCGGAGAAATAGAACGTAGCAGTTGGGGAGAAGTGGCCCGCAACGCCCGACGGCTGGCCTCGGCGCTGGCGACGCTGGCCCTGCCCGCTGGCGCCCGCTGCGGTACGTTAGCGTGGAATAACCGTCGTCATCTCGAAATCTATTTCGCCGTCGTGTCCGGCGGTTGGGTGACACACACGATCAATCCGCGGCTGTCGGTCGAACATCTGTTGTATATCATCAATGATGCCGCCGATGAGGTGCTGTTTATTGACCAGACTTTCCTGCCATTAATACGGCAACTGCAGCCACAGCTACCGACGGTTAAACATATCGTATTGATGGAGCCGCATAGTGAAGACGCGCAGGATCTGCTGCCGTCGTTACGCTTTTTTGACCAGCTGTTGCAGCAGGGGGATGCCGACTATTGCTGGCCTGGGTTGAATGAGCTGACGCCTGCTTCGCTTTGTTATACCTCAGGGACCACCGGCAGGCCGAAAGGCGTACTGAATACCCATCGCTCGCTGGTGCTGCATGCGCTAAGCGGCAACCAGCCGGACGGTGCAGGCATTTCAGCGCAAGATTCGCTGTTGCCGGTAGTGCCGATGTTCCACGTCAACGCCTGGGGAACGCCGTTTATTGCCGCGATGGTCGGCGCGCGGCTGGTGTTGCCGGGGCCGCACCTGGATGGCGATAGCCTGTTGCGTCTGCTGAGCGCCGAGAAGGTCAGCGTGGCTTTTGGCGTGCCGGTGATTTGGGCCGGACTGCTGGCGGCGCTGCGTAAATCGGATCTTCGCCTGCCTTATTTCAAGCGCTCCTTCGTCGGTGGCTCGGCGTTACCGCCATCGATGAGAGAAGCGTTTAAGCGCGATTATGATATTGAGCTGATCCATGCCTGGGGGATGACGGAAACGTCGCCCATCGGCACGATCAATACGCTGCTCAGTAAGCACGCCGCACTCCCGGCGGAGCAGCAGCGTCAGCAGAGTGATGGGCAGGGACGGCCGATTTTCGGCATCGATCTACGGGTGGTGGATATCGACGGGAAACCGCTACCCTGTGATGGCAAAAGTCAGGGATATTTGCAGGTTCGCGGCCACTGGGTGGTCGATCACTATTTTGGTCGCGATGAGAGTGCGCTGACCGCTGATGGCTGGTTTGATACCGGCGATATCGGCACCCTCGACGTTAACGGCTATCTGGTTATCCACGATCGGGCGAAAGATATTATTAAATCTGGTGGGGAGTGGATCTCGACCGTCGAGCTGGAGAATATCGCCATCGCCCATCCAGCGGTGCGCAGCGCCGCAGCGATTGCCGCACGTCATCCGCGTTGGGATGAACGCCCGGTGCTGCTATGCGTCCGCGCTGAAGGGGGCGAAGTCGAAGAGGCCGATCTGCTGGCCTGGTATCAGGAGCGGGTGCCGAAATGGCAGATCCCCGACCGCATAATTTTTATCGATGCGTTGCCGGTTAGCGCCACCGGTAAGGTGCTGAAGAATCGCCTTCGTGACGAGTACGGCCAGATTTTAATGCGCGAGGAAAGATGACCACCGCTGAGTCTGTGCATTGTCTACAGCATCAGGCGGGTAGGGGGAAAAAGGCGGAACCAGGGTTCCGCCTTACGGGGTTAGCGCCCGGCTTTCAGTTTCTGGTAATACTCTTCATAAATGGCGCTGGCGCTGCCGACGTCATTTTGCCATTCGCCTTTTTCGATAGTGGCGGCATCCGGATACAGCGATTTATCGTTGGCGACTTCCGGGCTGAGCATTTTGCGCGCTGCCAGGTTTGGCGTCGGATAGCCGATAGTTTCGGCTACCTGTTTCGCGACATCAGGGCGCAGCAGGAAGTTAATCAACTTCAGCGCGCCGTCAACGTTTTTGGCATTCGCCGGAATCGACAGGCTATCCATCCAGAAAATGCCGCCTTCTTTTGGCCAAATCACTTCCAGCGGGGTACCTGCCTGACGCGCGACATAAGCGGAACCGTTCCAGACCATGCCAAGGTTCACTTCGCCTTCCATATACGGGTTTGCCGGGTTATCGGAGTTGAACGCCGCGACGTTTGGCATCAGCTTTCTCAGTTCGTTATAAGCCGCTTCAATCTCTTTTGGATCGGTGGTGTTGCCGGAATAGCCCAGTTTGCGCAGCGCCATCTGGAACACCTCGCGGGCGTCATCGGTCAGCAGCAGGCTGCTTTTATATTCCGGTTTCCACAGGTCGGCCCAACTGGTTACGGTTTTCGGGTCGATAGCATCGCTATTGACGCCGATTGCCGTCGCGCCCCAGATGTAGGGAATCGAGTAGTCGTTATTTGGGTCGAAAGGTTTGTTCAGCATCTGCGGATCGAGGTTGCTGAAGTTACTCAGCTTGCTCTTATCAATCTTTTGCAGCATGCCTTCTTTGCGCATTTTGTCGACGAAATAGGTTGATGGCACCACCAGATCGTAAGCGCCGTCTTTATAGGTTTTGAGCTTGGCGTACATGGTTTCATTCGACTCGTAGGTCGAATAGATCACCTTGATGCCGGTCTCTTTGGTGAACTGTTCCAGCAGGCCTGGCGGCACGTATTCGGTCCAGTTATAGAAGTAGAGCGTTTTGCTATCGTCCGCCTGCGCGGCGCCCATGCCCAAAGCCAGAGCGCCCGCAGCGAGCAGGTGGCGTGACCATTTTTTCATTTTAACGTCCCCTGAGTTTTATCACGTGCAATTAACTGACTGGCGATAACCATCACCAGCGAAAGAACCAACAGAATCGTCGCCAGCGCGTTCACTTCTGGCGAAACGCCGACCTTCACCATGGAGTAGATCTTCAGCGGCAGGATTTCATAACCCGGACCGGTGACAAACGAAGAGACCACCACGTCATCCATCGACAGGGTAAAGCTCAACAGCCACCCGGCCGCTACCGCCGGCAGCGCCAGCGGCAGGATGATTTTGCGCAGAATGGTCATCTCGCTGGCGCCGAGATCTTTCGCCGCTTCCAGCATGCGCACATCAAAGCCTTTCAGGCGAGAGAACACGGTCACCACCACGAATGGCAGGCAGAAGGTGATATGCGAAAACAGCAGCGACCAGAAACCCAATTGAATACCGATCAGCATAAACAGCACCAGCAGGGAGATAGCCATCACGATATCCGGGGACATCATCACGACGAATAGCATTCCGCTGACGAACGGCTTACCGCGAAAACGGTAGCGATACAGCGCCACGGCGGTGAGCGAGCCGATAAGCGTGGCGAAGGTTGCCGACAGCACCGCCATGGTCAGCGAGTGCTGGGCGGCCTGCAGCAGGCTATCGTTATTCATCAGCAGGCTATACCAGTCGGTGGTGAAGCCTTGCCAGTTAATACCAAAGCGTGAACGGTTAAACGAGTTAACGATCAGAATAATAATAGGGATGTAGAGATACGCGTAAATGGCGGTCATAAAGCCGCCGCGCAGCAGTCGACCGATCATTCCAGCTCCACCTTTTTATTCAGCAGACGCGCCGCGCGCCAGTAAATCAACAACATCAGCCCCATCACCAGCGTTAAGGTAATACTGGTCGCCGCGCCGAACGGCCAGTCGCGGATATTAAGGAACTGACTCTTGATAACGTTGCCGATCAGCAGGTTTTTGGCGCCGCCCATCAGGTCTGAGACGTAAAAGAGCCCCATTGCCGGCAGCATCACCAGCAGACAGCCGGCGATAATTCCCGGCATGGTCAGTGGAATAATGATGCGGATAAAAGTCTGCAGCTTGCTGGCGCCGAGATCTTTTGCCGCCTCCAGCAGCGGGCGATCCAGTTTCTCAATGCTGGAGTAGAGCGGCATCACCATAAACGGCAGCAAAATATAGACCAGGCCGATGATCACCGCTGACGGCGTGTACATAATGCGTACCGGCGTATCGATAACCCCCAACCACAGCAGGAACTCGTTCAGATAGCCTTTGGTGCTGAGGAAAATCTTCAGCCCATAGATACGGATTAGCGAGTTCGTCCAGAACGGGACGATCAGCAGGAACAGCAGCAGCGGGCGTATCTTTTGCGGCAAGCGCGCCAGGAACCACGCGAACGGATAGCCCAACGCCAGGCAGGCGAGGGTCGCCATCAGCGCCATATTCAACGAATGCAGCAGCACATCGTAATAGAGCGGATCCAGCAGCCGCGAGTAGTTATCCAGCGTGAAGACCATTTTGACGAAGTTCGCATCGTCGCGGGTCAGGAAGCTGGTGGCGATGATCATCAGGTTGGGCAAAAAAACGAACAGCACAAGCCAACCCACGATAGTGGCGATCACCACATTCTGGAATTTACTGGTGTTCTTCATCGGCCAGCACAACCTCCCAGCTTTCTACCCAGTTAATCGCCATTTTCTGGTCGAGCGAGTGGTCAAAGTCCGGATCGTCTTCATTGAAGAATTCGCTGACCATAACCATCTTGCCGTTTTCCAGCTCAACAACTGACTCAAGGGTCATCCCCTTGTAGTTGCGCTCGCGCACGTAGCCGATAAGGCCGTCAGCTTCGCTGCCGTGATGAATTTCATCCACGCGGAGATCTTCTGGCCGCAGCAGTACGTTCAGCTGTTGCCCTTTTTCAACGGCGAAGTTGACGTAGATATTGCACTCGCGGCCTTCGACGCAGGCGCGCACGCGCTGTTCATCCAGACGTTCAATGACGGTCGCGTTGAAGATGTTGATTTCGCCAATAAAACTGGCGACGAACAGATTCTTCGGCTCTTCGTAGATTTCACGCGGAGTGCCGTCCTGCTCGATTTTGCCATCGCGCATCACCACAATGCGGTCGGACATCGTCAGGGCTTCTTCCTGGTCATGGGTGACGAAAACAAAAGTGATGCCGAGCTTGCGCTGTAGCGCTTTGAGTTCGTTCTGCATCTGCTTACGCAGCTTGTAGTCGAGCGCCGAGAGGGATTCATCAAGCAGCAGCAGACGCGGTTTGTTGACCACCGCCCGGGCGATGGCGACACGCTGCTGCTGGCCGCCGGAGAGTTGGTGGGGCTTACGCTGGGCAAACGCCTCCAGCTGTACCATTTTCAAAGCGTCCATCACCCGCGGGGTGATTTCTGCCGCCGGGGTTTTCTGCATCCGCAGGCCGAAGGCGACGTTTTCAAACACGGTCATGTGCGGGAAAAGCGCATAGCTTTGGAATACGGTATTGACGTGGCGGTTTTCCGCCGGAACATGGGTGATATCCTGGTCTTCAAGGTGGATACGTCCGACATCGACGCTTTCCAGACCAGCGATTAGACGAAGAACGGTTGTTTTACCGCAGCCAGAGGGGCCAAGCAGGGTGAGAAATTCACCATTATTGATGGTTAAGTTGAGATCGGAGATAACGGTCTTACCATCAAAGCTTTTGCGAATTCCCGCCAGTTGTACCAGCGGAGAAAGCGAACGCGGTTGTATATTCAATTTTTGACTCTGTCCCATGTAGACGCAACGGAAAAGGGATCGCTGCGGGGTTTGTGATTAACCACCTTTGGGGTTGCACATAATTAATAAGGGCCAGCATTTTACGGCAAACGATTGTAATCGCCAATCATTGTTGTACCGCGGTGTACCACCTTTACACATAATGCATGTAAATGTATTAAATTTTGGTTTACGGGCTAAAAATGACCTGACGCAATATTTGTCTTTTCGCCCTTATTGATAATGTTGTCACAAAAAAAGAGGGTGGCCACATGGATAAATTGCTTGAGCGTTTTCTGCAGTATGTTTCTTTAGATACGCAATCGAAGCCTGGCGTGCGTCAGGTTCCCAGTACCGAAGGGCAGTGGAAGCTGCTGCGTTTGCTGCAGAGCCAGTTGGAAGAGATGGGGCTGGTCAACGTGACGCTAAGTGAAAAGGGCACGGTGATGGGGACGCTGCCGGCCAACGTCGCAGGCGAAATCCCGGCCATCGGTTTTATTTCCCACGTTGATACCTCGCCGGATTTCAGCGGCAAGAACGTGAATCCGCAAATTGTCGAAAACTACCGCGGCGGCGATATCGCCCTCGGCATCGGCGATGAAGTGTTGTCGCCGGTGATGTTCCCGGTCCTGCATCAGCTGTTAGGCCAGACCCTGATTACCACCGATGGTAAAACGCTGCTCGGCGCCGACGATAAAGCGGGCATCGCAGAGATCATGACGGCGCTGGCGACGCTGCAGGCGAAAAAGATCCCTCACGGCGATATTCGCGTCGCCTTTACGCCGGATGAAGAAGTCGGCAAAGGCGCGAAGCACTTTGACGTCGCCGCATTTGATGCCCGCTGGGCGTACACCGTGGATGGCGGCGGGGTCGGTGAGCTGGAATTTGAAAACTTCAATGCCGCGTCGGTCACTATCAAAATCGTTGGCAATAATGTGCATCCCGGCACCGCGAAAGGGGTGATGGTTAACGCTTTATCGCTGGCGGCGCGAATTCATGCCGAAGTGCCCGCCAATGAAGCGCCTGAAACTACCGACGGTTATGAAGGCTTTTATCACCTGACCAGCATCAAGGGCAGCGTCGACCGGGCGGAGATGCACTACATTTTGCGCGATTTCGATCGCAAGCAGTTTGAAGCGCGCAAACGCAAAATGATGGAGATCGCCAAAAAGGTCGGTAAAGGGCTACATCCGGATTGCTACATCGAACTGGTGATCGAAGATAGTTATTACAACATGCATGAGAAGGTGATTGCCCATCCGCATGTAGTGGACATCGCGCGTCAGGCGATGGTGGACTGCGATATCGAGCCGCAGATAAAGCCAATCCGCGGCGGTACGGACGGCGCCCAGCTCTCTTTCATGGGCTTACCGTGCCCGAACCTATTTACCGGCGGCTACAACTATCACGGTAAGCACGAGTTTGTCACTCTGGAGGGCATGGAGAAAGCCGTGCAGGTGATTGTGCGGATTGCGGAGCTGACGGCAAAACGTTAAACCCAGAGCCCGGTCCTGTACGCCCGGTAAGCGCAGCGCCACTGGGCAGGGTGTAGGTTGATGCCGTTTGTAGGCCCGGTAAGCGTAGCGCCACCGGGCAGGATGCGGGTTGATGCCGTTTGTAGGCCCGGTAAGCGCAGTGCCACCGGGCAGGGTGTAGGTTGATGCCATTTGTCGGCCCAGTAAGCGTAGCGCCACCGGGCGGGGTATGGGTTGATGCCGTTTGTCGGCCCGGTAAGCGCAGCGCCACCGGGCAGGGTGTCGACTCAGTCCTCGAAGAACCAGTATCCGCTGTTGACCAGCGCCGCCAGCATGGCGAGGAAAGATGGGTCTTCCAGCGCATCGCCGAAATGTTCGGCGCGTAGCGACAGATGCGTTGCCAGGGCGTCAAGCGCCGGGCGATGCGGAGAGTCGATTTTCTCGCCGTTAACGAACACTTCGCCATCGATCCGCAGCACGCGCAGGCCGCCAAGGCGGGCGAGCTTATCGCCCTGCTGCAGCGCATCGTAAATTTCATCCGGCTGGTATGGCGGCTCCGGCGGCGCTACGTCAAGCTCGTGGCGGGATTGGGTAATGAACTCGCCAAACCACTGCTTAAAGTGTTCAGGTTGGTTAATCAGCCCCAGCATCATCTCACGCAGGCGATCCAGTTCAACCGGCAGAATATCGGCCGGATGGTCGCGGGATGGCACGTCCGGATCGGCATAGCGCTGGCTGCCCAACTCTCGTTGCAAAATATAGTCAGCAAAACCGCTGAACAGCTCGCGGGCATTCGGCGCACGATAGCCGACCGAATAGTTAAGCGAATTTTCCAGAGAATAGCCTTCATGTGGGAATCCTGGCGGAATGTAGAGAATATCGCCAGGTTCCATCTCTTCATCGATGATGGCCTCGAATGGATCAACCTGTAGCAGATCGGGATGCGGGCAGTGCTGCTTCATCGGCACCTTTTCGCCCACGCGCCAGCGCCGGCGCCCGGTGCCCTGAATAATAAACACGTCGTATTGATCAAGGTGTGGACCCACGCCGCCGCCGGGAACGGAGAAAGAGATCATCAGGTCATCGATACGCCAGTCCGGCAGGGCGCGGAAGGGATGCATCAATGCCGCCGTCGGCTCGTGCCAGTTGTTTACTGCTTGCACCAGCAGCGACCAGTTGTTCTCGCTAAGATGATCGTAGCTTTCAAATGGACCATGGCTGACCTGCCATTTTCCGTCCTGATGGCTCACCAGGCGGCTGTCGACCTCACTCTCCATGGCCAGGCCGGCCAGTTCATCCGGGCTGATTGGGTCGATGAAATTGGCGAAGCCGCGCTTTAACACTACCGGGCGTTTTTGCCAGTAGCGTTCGATGAAGTCGGGCCAGTTAAGCGTTAATTGATAGTCCATATTTATATTCCACAGCAGGTGTCTGTCTGGGATTATAACGGATGCGGCGCCGCGGCGATGCAGGCGCCGTTAAAAAACTGTTGCGTTAGCTCTCTTTATCATCAGGAAGCTGGCGGCCAAAGATAACTTCCATGCAGGCGCCGCCGAGCAGGCTGTCGCCGGTCAGGATATCGCCGTCGTACTGTTCGACGATATCGCGGGCGACAGACAGGCCTACCCCCTGACCCGGACGCAACGTATCGGCGCGCTGGCCGCGATCGAACACCGCCGTGCGTTGGTTGCGGGGGATACCGGGGCCGTCGTCCTCCACCAGAATATGCAACTGGTTGTCGTTGGTCTGGCGTACCGAGACTTCGACAAACTCCAGACAGTACTTGCAGGCGTTATCGAGAACGTTGCCCATCACTTCCATAAAGTCGTTCTGCTCGCCGACAAAGCTTATCTCCGGCGAAATATCCAGCGTGATGTTGACCCCTTTACGCTGGTAGACCTTATTTAAAGCAGAGGTCAGGCTATCCAGCAGCGGGGCGATGGGGTGCAGTTCCCGGCTGAGAAGCGCATTGCCGCTGCGCATGCTGGCGCGGTGGAGATAGTAGCCGATTTGCTGCGAGATGCGGCTAATCTGCTCCAGCATTACCGGCTCAGCTTCGCTGACGCTGATTTTCTCGCCGCGCAACGAGCGCAGGGTACTTTGCAGCACCGCCAGCGGCGTTTTCAGGCTGTGGGTTAAGTCAGTGAGGGTGGTTCGGTATTTGTCATAGCGGTCACGCTCGCTTTTCAGCAGGCGATTGAGGTTACTGACCAGGCCGGTAAGTTCACGAGTGGTGTGAGAATCGAGCCTCTCGCGATGATGTTCTTCCAGCTCGCGGACCTCTTTCGCCAGGGATTCGATAGGGCGTAAACTCCACCAGGCGGCAAGCCACAGCAGCGGAATGACCAGCAACAGGTTGGCCGCCAGCACGTAAATAAACCAGCTCCACACCATATAAGAGCGTTTTAGCTCCACCGGAATGGTGTCGACCACCACAATACTCAATTGCGGCATCGTCGCGGTGGCTGGATAGAGATTAATCGCCACCGAGTGCGTCATCTCCGAGGAGTCGTCTTCCTCGCGGATGGCGTCAAGCTGTTCGCGCATTTCATCATTATTGCGCAGCAGCAGACTACTGCTGCCAACATCGGCTTCTATTTCATGAAAGCCGTTGCTTTTCAGCCATTCAGGTTGGATCCGCTTCACCAGCCACGGGACGTCATGCTGCGCCCACAGCAGTTTACCTTTGGCGTCGTAAATCAGCGTCACCGTCGGGCTCTGCATGTTCAGGTGTTCGGGGATATCGACATCGATGTGGTTATTTTCCCACTTCGCCAGCATGTAGAACAGGTTGCTCTCGCCGCGCAGCAGGCGGAAGGTGGTTTTATCAAAGCTCACGCTGTAGCCTACCAGCGCAACCATGCCGTACGCCAACGACAGGATCAGTACCACGGCGGCGGTCGCCAGCAGAAAGCGGACGCGCAGAGAAAGCGGAAGAATATGTCGTAACACGCTTTTCATCCGCGCAGTTCGAATAAGTAGCCCTGGCCGCGCACGGTGGTGATCACGTCCTGCGGATATTGCGCCTGGATTTTCTTACGCAGCCGCCCCATCAACACATCGATGGTGTGGCTTTCGCGGAGTTCGGCATCCGGGTAGAGCTGCAGCATTAGCGAATCTTTGCTCACCACTTTGCCGCGGTTACGGATCAGCGTTTCCATGATGGTGTACTCAAAGGCGGTGAGCTTGATCGGCTGTTCATTGACCGATAACTCGCGGCGCGATAAATCCACCTGGAACGGCGGGATCGAGATAACCTGCGAGGCCAGACCGCTATTGCGACGCAGCAACGCCTGCATGCGGGCGGCGACCTCTTCGATATGGAAGGGTTTGGTGACGTAATCATCGGCGCCAGCGCTCAGCACCTCAACTTTATCCTGCCAGCCTTCACGGGCGGTCAGCACCAGTACCGGTACCGATACGTCGTGACTGCGCCAGCGGCGGATTAGCGACAGACCGTCTTCATCCGGTAGGCCGAGGTCAACGATGGCGACATCCGGGATGTGCTCGCCCAGGTAGTAGTCTGCTTCCTTTGCATCTTCCGCAGCATCCACCTGATGCCCCAATTCCTGTAGCTGGACCTTGAGGTGATGGCGCAGCAGAGCATTATCCTCAACGACGAGTACGCGCATGCCCATTCTCCATTTCATTTTCGATTTTAATAGTTTAACGCCATTATGTGGGGCTGGGGGTAAACATTATTTAAACCAGGCGGGAGAGCGCGTTTTTCTGCGTGGAAAGCGGGGGATTGCCAGGTAGCATGCGCGAAGAGATTGCCCATGCTACCTGAGTCAGGCCGGTTACTTCAGCTCGTCGACCATGGTGGTCGCGCGGCCGATGTAGTTAGCCGGGGTCATCGCCTTCAGGCGGATTTTTTCTGCTTCCGGCAGCGGCAGGCCGTCGATGAACTGCTGCATGCCTTCGGCATCAACGCGCTTACCGCGGGTCAGCTCTTTCAGCTTCTCGTACGGTTTTTCGATACCGTAGCGGCGCATGACGGTCTGGATCGGCTCAGCCAGCACTTCCCAGTTGTGGTCCAGTTCGTCCAGCAGACGATCCTGGTTCAGCTCCAGTTTGCTCACGCCTTTCAGCGTGGATTGGTACGCGATCAGCGCATAACCGATACCTACGCCGAGGTTACGCAGCACGGTGGAGTCAGTCAGGTCGCGCTGCCAGCGGGAAACCGGCAGTTTGCTGGCCAGATGCTGCATCACGGCGTTCGCCAGGCCGAGGTTGCCTTCGGAGTTTTCGAAGTCAATCGGGTTCACTTTATGCGGCATGGTCGAAGAGCCGATTTCGCCGGCGATGGTTTTCTGTTTGAAGTGGTTGAGCGCAATGTAGCCCCACACATCGCGATCGAAATCGATCAGGATGGTGTTGAAGCGCGCCATGCAATCGAACAGTTCGGCAATGTAGTCGTGCGGCTCGATCTGGGTGGTGTACGGGTTCCATTGAATGCCAAGCGAAGTAACGAACTCTTCACTGAACTGGTGCCAGTCAACTTCCGGATAGGCAGCGATGTGGGCGTTGTAGTTACCGACCGCGCCGTTGATTTTACCGAGGATTTCCACCTGATTCAGCTGACGGTACTGGCGCTCCATACGGTAGGCGACGTTGGCCATCTCTTTGCCCATGGTGGACGGGCTAGCCGGTTGACCGTGGGTACGAGAAAGCAGCGGCACGTCACGGTATTGGGTCGCCAGATCTTTAATCGCGTCAATCAGCTTGCGCCAGTACGGCAGCACCACTTCGTCACGTGCGGTTTTCAGCATCAGCGCGTGCGACAGGTTGTTGATGTCTTCAGAAGTACAGGCGAAGTGAATGAATTCTGACACCGCGTGCAGCTCGGCGATATCGGCGACTTTTTCCTTGAGGAAATATTCTACCGCTTTCACGTCGTGGTTGGTGGTGCGTTCGATGGTTTTGATACGCTCCGCGTCCTCTACGCTGAAGTCGGCAACGATTTTATCAAGGAAACCGTTTGCGTCGGCAGCAAAAGCAGGAACTTCCTTGATCGCTGCGTGCGCGGCCAGTTTTTGCAGCCAGCGGACTTCTACCTGTACACGGAATTTCAGCAAACCGAATTCGCTGAAGATACCGCGCAGCGCGCTGACTTTATCGCCGTAGCGGCCGTCTACGGGGGAAACGGCGGTCAGTGAGGATAATTCCATAAATCATAACTCCGGGGTTAAATGAGCAAGAATTTGTTTTGCCTGGTTAACCAGACGATTGCGAGAAAACATGAGCTGCAGACGTCCGCCGCCAACCTGATGCCATAGCACGGCGGAACGAATGCCGGCGAGCAGGGTAGAACGGACTTTCGCCTGAACCTGCGGGCTTTGCAGCACGGCAGGGGAACCTGTGACCTGAATGCGCGGCCCCAGTGGGCTGATGACGTCAACGTAAATGCCGGCCATCGCGCTGAGCAGCGTTTCAGATTGTAGATCAAAATGTTCTAACTGACGGCGCAGGCCGCCGATGCGGTTGCCGAGGGTATCCATCGCCCCTTTGCTGGCGGCGAGTTTACGTTCCAGCACCATCAGGCTTAATGTGTAGCGGGTGAGCTCCGCGTTGAGGCCCTGACGGCTGCTGGTATTCAGCACGCCGAGCAGAGTCTCAAGCCCGAGACGAAGATTGGCTTCACTCCCACCGAATACCGCCAGCGTTGAATCCGGGTCGAGATCGATGATGCTGTTCAGCGAAACGTGCAGGGCGTCGCTGTCGCAATGCCCCTGATGCGCCAGTTGCTGAACCAGCCGCGCCGCCTGGCATACGCCCGCCAACGCCAGAGTGATGTCATAATAATTCTTCGCCACGCTTACTCCTTGTAACCCGCCGGGCGTTAATCAGGCATCCGGCGGAAAATGGTCGATCAAGACGCCAGCGGCAGACGCTGTTCGATAATTCCGCCGCCGAGACACACTTCGCCGCTATAGAAAACAGCCGACTGTCCCGGCGTCACGGCGGCGACGGGTTCATCAAAGATAACCTCGATGCGGTCGTCATCCAGCGCCTTCACGGTGCAGGGGATGTCGGTCTGGCGGTAGCGGGTTTTCACCGTGCAGCGAAGGGTGCCCTGCAGCGGCTGACGATCGACCCAGTGTAACTGCTGGGCAATCAGGCCGACGGACATCAGACGCGGGTGATCGTGACCCTGGGCGACGATCAGCACGTTGTTTTCCACGTCTTTATCGACCACGTACCACGGATCTTCGCTACCTTCTTTGGTGCCGCCGATGCCGAGCCCTTTACGCTGGCCGAGGGTGTGATACATCAGCCCCTGGTGTTCGCCGATCTCATCGCCGTCGACGGTGATGATTTTGCCCGGCTGCGCAGGCAGATAGCGGCCCAGGAAGTCGCGGAACTTACGCTCGCCGATAAAGCAGATGCCGGTAGAGTCTTTTTTCTTCGCGGTGATAAGATCCAGCTCTTCGGCGATTTTACGCACCTGCGGTTTTTCCAGCTCACCGACCGGGAACAGACTTTGCGCGATTTGTTCGTGGCTGAGGGTGTAGAGGAAATAGCTCTGGTCTTTATTGCCGTCGAGCCCGCGCAACAGTTGGCTTTTGCCGTTGACATCGGCGCGGCGCACGTAGTGACCGGTGGCGATGTAGTCAGCGCCGAGGTCTTCTGCGGCGAACTCAAGGAAGGCTTTGAATTTGATCTCTTTGTTGCACAGGATATCCGGGTTCGGCGTACGGCCTGCTTTATACTCTTCGAGGAACAGCTCGAAGACGTTATCCCAGTATTCTGCGGCAAAGTTGACGGTATGCAGTTCAATACCGAGCTTATCGCAGACGGCTTGCGCGTCGGCGAGGTCGGCAGCGGCGGTGCAGTATTCCTCACCGTCGTCTTCCTCCCAGTTCTTCATGAACAGGCCTTCCACCTTATACCCTTGCTGTTGCAGAAGGTAGGCGGAAACAGAGGAATCGACGCCGCCGGACATGCCGACGATCACTTTTTTTGGACTTTCTGACATTGGAATACTCACCACATTGAACTTCAAGGCGGCGTATTCTAGCACGCGTCAACCGTTCAGGCACCCCCTGTGAACGGCCAGTTAAATTCCGCAATCAGCGACAGCGGATGCCGCGGATCCTGCTGATAGCTGCGAATGCTTTCCGCCACCAGCGGCGAGCGCAGGTTTTTAGCGTTAAGAATTTCCTCAGCGCTGAGCCACAGACAGCGATCGATGTCGCTGTCGTGCGGTTCAGTAGCGCACGTATCGTTAAGCTCAATGGCAAACAGGAAGCGCAGGAATGGCGTATTATCCGGGGCCTGCCACTGGTGCATGCGGATGAAGTGCTGCGGCGCGGCGCGAATACCGGTCTCTTCCCACAGTTCGCGCTCGGCGGCCTGCGCCAGGGTCTCATTGGCCTCAAGATGACCGGCTGGCTGGTTCCATAGCGCTTTGCCGTTAATCGTCTCTTCAACAATCAGGAATTTGCCTTTGGCGTGTACCACGCAGGCGACGGTGACGTGCGGTTTAAACATCGAGCTTCCTTATGAATGCGGTTATTCGGTTTGACGCCACTCGCCGTTGGCTAAACCATCAAGCGTATAGCCGCCCATGGCGTAGCGAATTAGCCTTAGCGTCGGAAAACCGACGTGGGCGGTCATCCGGCGAACCTGACGGTTGCGTCCCTCATAGAGGGTGATTTTTAGCCAGCGAGTGGGAATCGATTTACGCTCGCGAATCGGCGGATTGCGCGGCCAAAGCCAGGCGGGTTCATCCACCAGCTCCACGCCGGCGGGTAGGGTGGGTCCATCGTTTAGCGTCACTCCGTCGCGCAGCGCGCGGATCGCTTCTTCTGTAGGTTCGCCTTCCACCTGAACGAAATAAATCTTGCCGGTGCGCTTGCCGGGCTGGGTCAGTTTTGCCTGTAGCGCGCCGTCGTTGGTCAGCACCAGCAGACCTTCGCTGTCGCGGTCAAGGCGACCGGCAGCGTAAACGCCGGCGACAGGGATAAAATCCTTCAGCGTGCGACGCCCGGACTCGTCGGTAAACTGCGGCAACACATCGTAGGGTTTATTGAACAAGATCACAGTTTTAAGCTGGCGTTCTTTACGTTGTCTGGTCACTTGTTGTGTGCTGAATCGCTCAACGCGATGTTTTCTAAATGAAGTTTTCTGCATGGTATTTTCAGGCTCTCTCAATTGCCGCATTATAGCCTAATTACGAATGCCTTTCATGGACGCAAACATTCAGGTAGTATTGACATGCTCATTACAAATTATTAACAAAAAATTGCTCAAACCGATTCGCAATACAGGCAGGAAGGCAACACGGACGCGAATCTCCGGTTAGCGGGGCAACCCGGTACTCAGGAGTAGGCCGACTAAGCCAACACCAGGCTCGCGTGAAGAGGGAAGAGCAGAACCAGAAGCGCTCGAAGGAGAGGTTAATGGAAAGCAAAGTAGTAGTTCCGGCGGAAGGTCAGAAAATCACCCTGCAAAACGGCAAACTGAACGTCCCTCATAACCCGATTATCCCGTTCATTGAAGGCGACGGTATCGGTGTTGACGTTACCCCAGCGATGCTGAAAGTGGTTGATGCCGCCGTTGAGAAAGCCTATAAAGGCGAGCGTAAAATTTCCTGGATGGAAGTTTACACCGGTGAAAAATCTACCCACGTTTACGGCCAGGATGTCTGGCTGCCTGCTGAAACCCTCGATCTGATTCGTGATTACCGTGTTGCTATTAAAGGTCCTCTGACGACGCCAGTTGGCGGCGGCATCCGTTCTCTGAACGTGGCGCTGCGTCAGGAGCTGGATCTCTACGTTTGCCTGCGTCCGGTACGTTACTATCAGGGCACCCCGAGCCCGGTTAAACACCCGGAGCTGACCGATATGGTTATCTTCCGTGAAAACTCCGAAGATATTTATGCGGGTATCGAGTGGAAAGCAGACTCTGCCGAAGCTGACAAAGTTATCAAATTCCTGCGCGATGAGATGGGTGTGAAGAAAATTCGCTTCCCGGAACATTGCGGTATCGGCATCAAGCCGTGCTCTGAAGAAGGGACCAAACGCCTGGTACGCGCCGCTATCGAATATGCGATCACTAACGATCGTGATTCCGTGACCCTGGTGCACAAAGGCAACATCATGAAGTTCACCGAAGGCGCGTTCAAAGACTGGGGTTACCAGCTGGCTCGCGAAGAGTTCGGCGGTGAGCTGATCGACGGCGGCCCGTGGGTGAAAATCAAGAACCCGAAGACCGGCAAAGAGATCGTGGTTAAAGACGTGATCGCCGATGCGTTCCTGCAGCAAATCCTGCTGCGTCCGGCTGAATACGATGTTATCGCCTGTATGAACCTGAACGGCGACTATATCTCTGACGCCCTTGCGGCGCAGGTTGGCGGTATCGGTATCGCGCCGGGCGCCAACATTGGCGACGAGTGCGCGCTGTTCGAAGCCACCCACGGTACCGCGCCGAAGTATGCCGGCCAGGACAAAGTGAACCCAGGTTCCATTATCCTATCTGCAGAAATGATGCTGCGCCACATGCAGTGGTTCGAAGCCGCAGACCTGATCGTTAAAGGCATGGAAGGCGCCATCGCCGCCAAGACCGTGACCTATGACTTCGAGCGTCTGATGGAAGGCGCGAAACTGCTGAAATGCTCTGAGTTCGGCGACGCGATCATCAAAAACATGTAATCCATTTTTCTGTATTAATGCGAAACGGGAGCCTAAGGGTTCCCGTTTTTATTTGTTGTGTACCGGGTTATCCATAATTAAATAACAGTGAGCTATTCATGCCCGCTACCGCTTGCTACGGTAAATCATCCATTGGCTGTATTTATTGCCATATTTTGCCTGGTTTTTTTCAGGTTATTATTATTAGAGGTGATATTATGAAAAAGATTATTCTGACCCTGGTATTAGCATCAGCAAGTATTTCTGCCTTCGCGGGTTACCATCCGGTCGCAAGGACCGCAGCTGTAGCCTCAGCCGATCATCCAGTGGCGGTCGCGGCGGCAACCAGCGATAATGGCAACCATCCGGTGGCGCGTACTACGGCTGTCGCCACAGCGGACCATCCGGTGGCGGTGGCGGCGGCAACCAGCGATAACGGTCGCCATCCTGTGGCGCGTACCACGGTTGTCGCTTCAGCGGATCATCCGGTCGCGGCGGCGGCAGTGACCAGCCATTAATAATCATCTTCCCGGCGCCACGCCGGGATTTTGCCCCCGCCACCTCAGCGCATCGATTTCCTTTCCTGCTCCGTTTTACGCTATATTGGCGTTATTATCGTAAATTCTCTCTTTATCACAGGTAACATCTGCCATGGCTTTGATCCCCAAAAACTACGCCCGCCTGGAAAGTGGCTATCGCGAGAAGGCGCTTAAAATTTATCCATGGGTATGCGGACGCTGCTCGCGCGAATTTGTCTACTCCAACCTGCGTGAACTGACGGTACATCACATCGATCACGATCATACCAATAACCCGGAAGATGGCAGCAACTGGGAGCTATTGTGCCTCTATTGCCACGATCATGAGCACTCCAAGTACACTGAGGCCGACCAGTACGGTACCAGAGTGGTGGCCGGTGAAGATGCGCAAAAGGATGTCGGTGAAGCCACCTACAATCCTTTTGCCGATTTAAAAGCCATGATGAACAAGAAGAAGTAGTCACGCTTCGTCGTAATTGCACACCGCCTGGCGGTTAATTAACACCCAGGCGCAGGGCTAAAGCCTGCGGGTAGGGATCAAAATAGTTTTGCGTCTGCAGATAGCGATCAGGATACTCGGCCAGGTAATGCTTAAGCAGCGTAAGGGGCGCCAGGATTGGGAGCAGCCCCGCGCGATAATGCAGTATCACGTCACGCAGCTCGCCGCGCTGGCGGCTATTCAACCGTTCGCGGAAATAGCCCTGAATATGCATCAGCACATTGGTGTGGTTTTTCCTGGAGGCGGTGTTTTTCAGGATCGCCATCAGCTTATCGCGGTAGGCGACGAAAAAGGCATCCAGGTCTTGCCATTGATGCATCGACGCGACGAAAGGGCCAATTTCGCGATAGCCGGCCTGATGATGCGCCAGTAGCTGCAGTTTATAGCGGCTATGAAAATCCATTAACGCCCGACGGGTCAGGCCATTGGCCCGCAGCGTATTCAGTTCATGCAGGGCGAAAAGACGCTCGACAAAATTCTCTCTTAACTGCGGGTCGTGCAGTCGTCCATCCTCTTCTACCGGCAACCACGGATAGGCTTCCATCAACGCGTGGGTAAACAGGCCGGTTCCTTCTTTGCGCCCGCGGTTGCCTTTTTCATCATACAGGCGCACGCGTTCCATGCCGCAGCTAGGTGATTTGGCGCAGACGATAAAACCTGCTAATTCGCCAAGCCCAGGCAGGTAACCGGCGGTAAAGTCCGCCATTTTGCCCGTGACATCGTCGTGCGGCTCGCTGCTAAAACGCATCTGAATCTCACCTTCGTCGGTCCGCACCAGGCGCAGAGCCGGACGAGGAGAGCTGAGACCGATGGCCATTTCCGGACAAATGGGTTTGAAGGTTACCCACGGCGCCAGTTCATCCATCGCAAATGGCAATCGTTTATGTCCGCCATCAAAGCGCACGGACGAGCCGGTTAAACAGCCGCTGATGCCAATGACAGGTTGCTTATTCATGGCGTACTCCTCGCTTTGTTCTCACTGGATGGGCCATCGCGCAAAAACGTTTAGCCCGATACATTAAACTTACACAATCACGTATTTTTGTCCAAGTTTTTGGCGTGCTTTTTTAGCGGAGAACATGGCGTAGGGGAGCAAAGCTTTTTTACAAGGAGATAACGTCCAGAGAAATCACCAATTGACGCCAGAGATCTATCTGTCTCTGGCGTGCGGCGGTGAGCTGGCCCGTGGTCACCAGCAACCAGTGGCGTTGAGGAAAGATTTCCGGGGCCAGCGCGGTGGACGGCATCGGTAGCACATCGATGCGATGACCTTGTCCGGTACGCATGAGCGCTTCCAGCCAGATTTCACATGGGTCGCTCAGGTGCCAGCCGGTAATCAGAGAGTTATCGCCCGGCGCGCGTTTATCGCCTTCAAGACAAAAAGAGGTGTAGGAGATAATGATGCCGTCGAGGATCTCACGCAGGGTCTGCATCGCCGGCACATTAGCCGATACTTTACTGCGTAACGGGCGCAATACGTTGGAAACCAGCTCAGGCCGGGGATTTTCCCGACCGGCATCGTAGATCAGCTGGCGCAGGGATTCGATTTTTCCCTCTTTCAGCCGCTGCAGCATATTGTCCTGCAGGACAAGCCAGTTATCACCAGGGCCCGCGTCAGGGCGGGTCAATAGCGGTTTAACCTGGCTTACAGGCACGCCTTTTTTTACCCAGTCGAGAATTTTTAGCGCCAGTTGGACATCATCATCGTTGTACAGGCGGTGGCCTCCATCGGTACGCTCGGGTTTAAGCAGGCCGTATCGGCGTTGCCAGGCCCGCAGCGTGGTCGCATTGATGCCGCAAAGACGGGAAAATTCGCCGATGGAGTAAGACATTCCGTATACCTGATAACAGAGATTGCTTTTAATATACTACGAATTACGGCCGGTTGAATGCCGTGGCGCTGGTAATAAAGCGCTAGTCTTTTGCTTTAAAATCGATACTGGTATTTTTAAACGTCTGATAAGCGTCATCATCCGGCGCGGCGGGAATGTCGGCTTGCATAAATGCGGATACAACAGTGTTGCATAGTTCTTCATCCCCTTTTTCCACGGTCGCGGAATTCACGGTGCCATCACGCTGCAGCGACAAACGAATCCGACAGGTTTGCCCGGGATATTCCACGGAATCAGGCATTTTTGCCCTGATGGCGGTCATTATCTGTCGGGCGTAGGTCGCCCGACTTGATGGTTTCGACGAAGGGAAGCTGGCGAACAGATCGTCTACTTCAGTGGCGCTCGCCGCCGCGCGCGGCGTGGGCTGATGATGGTGACAACCTGCCAGCAGTAAAGGGAACAATAACAACACCAACGGCGATTTGTTCAGCATGGTAACGCGTCCTTGTTTGTTTGGTATGTGCCAATCATAACGGTAGGCGCTACGCCCTGATAGCTGCTAAACATAGGTGCTTCTACTGTTCGCTCGCCGATTCCCTGAGGACGATTATCACGACGGTTAGCGTAAATGCTGTGTTTCTGCACCGCAGATACTGCGTCGCCAGGCGCCGGGCGCCTGACCATACTGGCGCTTGAAGCTGCGGTTAAAGGATTGCTGGGAGTCGAAACCCAGTGCGATCGCCACGTTTAAAATAGGCTCGTCGCTGTTGGCTAAGCGTTCGACCGATCTTTGTAGCTTATGCATGCGAATATATTCAGCGAGAGGGTAACCGGTGTGCTCCTTGAAGATCCGCTGCAGGTGCCATTTCGAATAGCCCGCACGCCTGGCAACGGTCTCAATATCCAGACGGCTCTCGAGATTGTTGTCGATCCAATCGAGTAGATCGTGAATAACCGCAGCAGTGTTCATCTTGTTGCTCCACGCAGATAATAAAAGCATCTTTAATTGTTGCATTTAAGGTGGCTCGTTTTAGCATTAATTGCAAGTTTTATTGTTGCAATTAATTCCCTGCCTGAAATGGGCTTTTTTCGATCCAGATGAATAGCACATAAAGTGCAACAATTATTCTTGCACTTAGTTTAGCGCCTTCCTACAATCGCCGCGATAGTGTATTCGCAACTGTTACAGTTTTGTGGCGATGAACGACACAAATGGCCTTAAGCCTGCCCGGACAAAGGAAGTGGCGCAGCGTCTCCCGCAGCGTCTTGCCCGGCGGCGACAATTACCGGAATAAAAATAATGAGCCTGCAAAAAACCTGGGGAAAACGTCATCTGACTGCAGTAGGTATGGTGCTACTCTCGGCGCTGCTCGCCGGCTGCGATGAAGGCGTCGCGCAAAACGCCGCGCCGCAAGCGCCTGCCGTCAGCGCCGCTGAGGTGGTGGTGAAATCCATTAGCCAGTGGGATAGCTTTAATGGCCGGATTGAGGCGGTGGAAAGCGTGCAGCTCCGTCCCCGCGTTTCTGGTTATATTGATAAAGTGAATTACACCGACGGTCAGGAGGTGAAGAAGGGGGAGGTGTTATTCACCATTGACGATCGAACCTATCGCGCGGCGCTGGAACAGGCGCAGGCAACCCTGGCGAGAGCGAAAACGCAAGCCAGCCTGGCGCGCAGTGAAGCAAACCGCACCGATAAATTAATCAATACCAATCTGGTTTCCCGTGAAGAGTGGGAGCAGCGCCGCTCCGCTGCGGTCCAGGCGCAAGCGGATATTCGCGCCGCCCAGGCGGCGGTTGATGCCGCGCAGCTTAATCTGGACTTCACCAAAGTGACCGCGCCTATTGATGGCCGTGCCAGCCGCGCGTTAATCACCAGCGGTAATCTGGTCACCGCTGGTGATACCGCCAGCGTTCTTACCACGCTGGTGTCGCAGAAAACGGTTTATGTCTACTTTGACGTGGATGAGTCGACCTATCTTCACTACCAAAATCTTGCCCGCAGGGGGCAGGGGGCCTCCAGCAGCCACCAGGCATTACCGGTTGAGATCGGCCTTGTGGGCGAAGAGGGCTACCCTCATCAGGGCAAAGTGGATTTTCTGGATAATCAGTTAACGCCGAGCACCGGTACGATCCGCATGCGCGCGCTGCTGGACAATTCGCAGCGTCTGTTCACGCCGGGACTCTTTGCCCGTGTCCGCTTGCCGGGTAGCGCTGAATTCAAAGCCACGCTTATCGACGACAAAGCGGTACTGACCGATCAGGACCGTAAATATGTCTATATCGTTGATAAAGAGGGTAAAGCCCAGCGTCGCGATATTGCGCCGGGGCGGTTGGCTGCCGGTTTACGTATCGTCAAGCAGGGGCTGAACCCTGGGGATAAAGTCATCGTCGATGGTTTGCAAAAAGTGTTTATGCCGGGAATGCCGGTTAACGCGAAGACCGTTGCCATGACCACCAGCGCCGCCCTCAACTGATCCCTTATCTGAGAATCCGCCATATGGACTTTTCCCGCTTTTTTATCGACAGGCCGATTTTTGCCGCCGTGCTGTCGATTCTGATTTTTATCACCGGCTTGATCGCCATTCCGCTGTTGCCGGTCAGCGAATATCCTGATGTCGTACCGCCTAGCGTGCAGGTGCGGGCGGAATATCCCGGCGCCAACCCGAAAGTGATCGCCGAAACCGTGGCGACGCCATTGGAAGAAGCCATCAACGGCGTCGAAAATATGATGTACATGAAGTCCGTCGCAGGCTCTGACGGCGTATTGGTTACTACCGTCACTTTCCGTCCGGGAACCGACCCCGATCAGGCGCAGGTTCAGGTGCAAAACCGGGTCTCGCAGGCCGAGGCGCGTCTCCCGGAAGATGTCCGCCGTTTAGGCATCACCACCCAGAAGCAATCGCCAACGCTGACGTTGGTGGTGCATCTGTTTTCACCCGGCGGTAAGTACGATTCACTGTATATGCGTAACTACGCCACGTTGAAAGTCAAAGATGAACTCGCGCGTTTGCCCGGCGTCGGACAGATCCAGATTTTTGGCTCGGGTGAATATGCGATGCGCATCTGGCTGGATCCCAATAAGGTTGCGGCGCGCGGGTTAACCGCATCGGATGTGGTGACTGCGATGCAGGAGCAAAACGTTCAGGTTTCCGCCGGACAGCTGGGCGCCGAGCCGCTGCCGAAAGAGAGCGATTTTTTGATCTCTATTAACGCCCAGGGGCGTCTGCATACGGAAGAAGAGTTTGGCAATATTATTCTGAAAACGGCGCAAGACGGTTCGCTGGTGCGCCTGCGCGACGTGGCGCGTATCGAAATGGGCTCGGGTAGCTATGCGTTACGTTCCCAGCTTAACAATAAAGACGCGGTCGGGATTGGTATTTTCCAGTCGCCGGGGGCGAATGCTATCGATTTGTCTAACGCCGTACGCGCGAAAATGAACGAACTCTCCACCCGTTTCCCGGAAGATATGAAATGGGCGGCGCCGTACGATCCGACCGTGTTTGTGCGCGATTCGATTCGCGCGGTGGTGCAAACGCTGCTGGAAGCGGTAGTGTTGGTGGTGCTGGTGGTGATTTTGTTCCTGCAGACGTGGCGTGCGTCGATTATTCCGCTTATCGCGGTGCCGGTATCGGTGGTGGGTACCTTCAGCATTCTTTATCTGCTGGGCTTTTCGCTGAATACCCTGAGTCTGTTCGGGCTGGTACTGGCGATCGGTATCGTCGTGGATGATGCCATCGTGGTGGTGGAAAACGTCGAACGAAACATCGAAGAGGGGCTGGCGCCACTAGCGGCGGCGCATCAGGCGATGCGCGAAGTCTCCGGGCCGATTATCGCTATCGCGCTGGTGTTGTGCGCGGTGTTTGTGCCGATGGCGTTCCTCTCCGGGGTAACGGGGCAGTTTTATAAGCAGTTTGCGGTGACGATTGCGATATCGACGGTGATCTCCGCCATCAACTCCCTGACGCTCTCGCCAGCGCTGGCTGCGCTGCTGTTAAAACCGCACGGCGCGGCGAAAGACTTCCCGACCCGGCTTATCGATCGCTTGTTCGGCTGGATTTTCCGTCCGTTTAACCGTTTTTTCCATCGTAGCTCAAACGGCTATCAGGGGCTGGTAGGCAAAACGCTCGTGCGACGCGGCGCGGTGTTTGTGGTCTACGTCCTGCTGCTCTGCGCCGCTGGCGTGATGTTTAAAGTCGTACCCGGCGGGTTTATTCCGACGCAGGATAAACTGTATTTAATTGGCGGCGTGAAAATGCCCGAAGGCTCTTCACTGGCGCGCACCGACGCCGTGATCCGCAAAATGAGCGAAATCGGTATGAATACCGAAGGCGTGGATTATGCGGTGGCTTTTCCGGGGCTTAATGCGCTGCAGTTCACCAATACGCCGAACACCGGGACGGTCTTTTTTGGTCTGAAACCGTTCGATCAGCGAAAACACACCGCAGCGGAAATTAATGCCGAGATTAATGCCAAAATCGCGCAAATTCAGCAGGGCTTTGGTTTCTCGATTCTGCCGCCGCCGATTTTAGGGCTGGGTCAGGGTTCCGGCTATTCACTGTATATTCAGGATCGCGCCGGTCTGGGTTATGGCGCGTTGCAAAACGCGGTGAACGCGATGTCGGGTTCGATTATGCAGACGCCGGGGATGCATTTCCCGATATCGACCTATCAGGCGAACGTGCCGCAGCTGGATGTGCAGGTCGATCGAGATAAAGCGAAAGCGCAGGGCGTGTCGTTGACCGACCTTTTCGGGACGCTGCAAACTTATCTGGGGTCATCGTATGTGAATGACTTTAACCAGTTTGGGCGTACCTGGCGCGTAATGGCGCAGGCTGACGGGCCGTTCCGCGACAGCGTGGAAGATATTGCTAATTTACGCACCCGCAATAATCAGGGCGAAATGGTGCCGATTGGCAGTATGGTGAATATTAATACCACCTACGGACCGGATCCGGTGATTCGCTACAATGGTTATCCGGCGGCGGATTTGATTGGCGATGCCGATCCCCGCGTGCTCTCGTCCACCCAGGCGATGACGCAGCTGGCAGGCATGTCTAAGCAGATACTGCCGAATGGGATGAATATTGAGTGGACGGATCTCAGCTTCCAGCAGGCTACGCAGGGCAATACGGCGCTGATCGTCTTCCCGGTCGCGGTCCTGCTGGCATTCCTGGTGCTGGCGGCGCTATATGAAAGCTGGACGCTACCGCTGGCGGTGATCCTTATCGTCCCGATGACCATGCTCTCCGCGCTGTTTGGCGTCTGGCTGACCGGCGGCGACAATAACGTATTTGTGCAGGTAGGGCTGGTGGTGCTGATGGGGCTGGCGTGTAAAAACGCGATTCTGATTGTCGAGTTTGCCCGCGAACTGGAAATTCAGGGCAAAGGGATTATGGAAGCGGCGCTGGAAGCCTGTCGTCTGCGTTTACGTCCGATTATCATGACCTCGATTGCCTTTATTGCCGGGACGATTCCGCTGATTCTTGGCCATGGCGCGGGGGCGGAAGTGCGCGGCGTCACCGGGATCACGGTGTTCTCCGGTATGCTCGGCGTGACGCTGTTTGGGCTGTTCCTGACGCCGGTGTTTTACGTGACGCTGCGAAAACTGGTGACGCGCGGCGAACCGGTTAGGGACGTCCTGCCTGAGTAGGTCGCTGCTAATAACAAAAAACCGCCTTTTCGTTTAAGGCGGTTTTTTTTCGCAACAAGAAAAGTTAATGCGCTTCTTTATAGCGGGCAGTCAGCTCAGGCAGCGGATCGCAGCCGCTGGTATCGGCTTTTTTGACCTCTTCCAGGGCGCTTGCCACGGTATGGCGAGCTAACACCGCGAGCGACGCCTGCTCGGCTTCATCGGCTACGGACTTAAAGTACCAGCAGGCGTTGGCGCTGATCACGC
The DNA here is from genome assembly GCF_040062145.1 of Klebsiella sp. JN_Kp121. NCBI lineage: Bacteria > Pseudomonadati > Pseudomonadota > Gammaproteobacteria > Enterobacterales > Enterobacteriaceae > Klebsiella > Klebsiella sp. JN_Kp121. The sequence goes on along the minus strand of NZ_JBEAHX010000028.1, from coordinate 47,098 downwards.
AGCGAGCCGGGACATCAGGGCGGGACGCCCACAGTTTTTTATCTTCAATAACGGAAAGATAGATATCACGCAGCGTGATTTGATCGGCAGGACGGCCAAGATGAATAGAGCCGTTGCGGCCAAGCGTGGAGACGATGATGCCGTCGCGGGTGAGCGGAACCATGAGTTTACGGATAAAGCTCGGGTTGGCTTCCAGGCCGTAGGCCAGGATCGCACTCGTCGAACGTTCACCCAATTGCTCCGCCATCGCTACGCTGAGAACCATCTGCAAAGCTGTCGGGAAGCGGTAATCTAACATTTTCTTGTCCTGGGTTGCGGTGAATCTTGTTCTTTTTGGCACCGCAGAGGTAAATAATCAGTGAGTAACACTATAACAAATACGGTAATTTTTTTGAAGCAATCTTAGCCAGGCCCCTCGCTTCCAGCCGCCAGCAGCGGCACGACGACATCGCTGATGGGGGTGGCAACGCCCAGCGTTCGGCCATAGCGCTGTACAACTCCGTTGCGAATGTCCCATTCCAGCGGACGATTGGCCTGACGGTCGGCAAGTATTGAGGTGCTTAAATCCGCCGGCGCCTGATGAAACCCATCAACAATTTCCTGCGGCACGCTATCGGCGAGTACCGCCCCTGCGGCGCGGGCCACCGCCAGACACTCGTGTAGATAGGCCAGCGCCAGCCCGGTGATGTCCTGGCGCGAAAACATCCCGGCGCGGCGATTCGCCAGCACCATCAGGCCAGCGACGGCGTTTTGCAGCAGTTTTCGCCAGGCGACCGATGCGAAATCTGCCGTCAACTCAACCGTGCAGCGGGTACCGTCGAGAACCTCGGCTATCTTCTTCCCTTGCGGCGTATCGGGTAGCGTCAGGCGTGGTTTGGCGCGTAACCATACCGAAGCATCCGCCTCACGTTGTGCCGGAAACCAGACGACCGAAGGCAACACCTTTGCGCCGTTAACATAGGGTTTAAGCAGACTTTCCTGTTCAACGCCGTTCTGTAGTGCGCAGACCACCGTGTTTTCATCGCACAGCGCGGTAAGCCAGCCCGCGCAATCCGCTACCTGGGTGGTTTTCACCGCCACAAACAGCAGCTCAATCGGGTGTTCCAGCGTATGTGGATCGGTCAATACTGGTCCTGGAATGATCGTTTCGCCGTCTTCGTGGCGCAAAACCAACCGTTGATGCGCGGTGCGCCCGCAGAGCAGCGGTTTGCGGCCCGCTTCATGCAGTACGGCGGCAATGGTCGTGCCGATAGCGCCAGGACCTAGCAACGCAATGGAGGGTAGATTAGGCATCATGCATTCTCCTGAATGAACCGTACTCATTAATGAATCAAATTTTCGGCAAAAGCCAGGATCAATTGCCGATATCGGGTAACACTTAGAGCAAAGGCATGGTCTACGCTGACATTGTGCTTTAAACTGCGCGCTGCAAAATTGAGTAGATAAACGATTAATCAGGCGGTAATGGCGATGAACGGTACGATCACAACGTGGTTTAAAGATAAAGGTTTCGGATTTATCAAAGATGAAAATGGTGATAACCGCTATTTTCACGTGATTAAGGTCGCCAATCCGGAGCTGATTAAGAAAGATGCGGCGGTCACGTTTGAACCTACGACCAATAATAAAGGCCTATCGGCTTACGCGGTGAAGGTCATCCCGGAAAGCAAACATCTGTATATTGCCGGTGAGCGCCTGAAGCTGACATCGATTAAGTCTTACCTGGTCTACAGTGAGGAAGTGCCAGCAGATACGCGTATCGACAAGGAAAATGCGGTGCTCTCCGTGGGGCTGCTGATGAACAGCATCAAGCCCAAAGCGAGCGTGAAGCCGGGTGAAATGCGTACGCTGAAAAAGCTGGCGATCACTACCTTTCAGGGCACCACGCTCATCTTCTCTGAAGATGAAATCGACATCGACGCCACGGTGAAGCTCCTTAAAGTCTGACCCTGATTTTCCGTATCCGAATCATAATTCAAACGATTGTAGAAACGACGATGACAAAACTTACCTTACAAGAGCAGATGCTGAAAGCGGGTCTGGTCACCAGTAAAAAGATGGCTAAGGTTCAGAGAACGGCGAAAAAGTCACGTGTTCAGGCGCGTGAAGCCCGCGAGGCCGTTGAGGAAAACAAAAAAGCCCAGCTTGAGCGCGACAAGCAGCTCAGCGAGCAGCAAAAGCAAGCGGCTTTAGCAAAAGAGTATAAAGCGCAGGTTAAGCAGCTGATCGAAATGAACCGAATCACGATTGCGAAAGGCCATATCGCTTTTAACTTTACGGATAATAATCTCATCAAAAACATTGATGTGGATAAAACCACCCAGGCGCAGCTCATTAGCGGCCGTCTGGCGATTGCCCGCCTTGCTGTTGATAATAACGGTAAATATGAATACGCGATTATTCCTGCCAGCGTGGCGGATAAAATCGCCCAGCGCGACGCCGAGAGTATTGTGTTGAACAGCGCCCTGAGCCAGGAAGCAGAGGACGAAGACGATCCGTACGCTGACTTTAAAGTACCTGATGATTTGATGTGGTAATCAGGAGCAATGCGTTGCTGCCATTCATTGTGCGCCTTTCGTCATGGGGCGGGGGCGCAATTTCAGATACCGATCACAATTTTCCCGTTTATAAATATCCTTTCTGTCACTGGATGTTATCATCCAGCCGGTAAATACCTTTCAACTCTACCGAGGCTTTGATGCTGGAGAATGTAATCATCTGATAATCAGTTTGCCGACCTTTCAGGCCGGGCTGGTTATCACTGCGCTGAAATCGAATGCGGACACCGCTGCGTGTTTGCACGTTTTGCACATGATGATTAAACAGGTTTTCCAGTATGAATTTATCCCGTCAGGAACAACGTACCTTACACGTTCTCGCGAAAGGCGGACGTATTGCGCACATTCGCGATACCTCAGGCCGCGTCATCGCCGTGGAGTGCTATAGCCGCGAAGGCCTACTGCTCAGCGACTGTACGCTCGCCGTTTTCAAAAAGCTCCGCACTAAAAAACTGATTAAATCCGTTAACGGCCAACCATACCGCATCAACACCAGCGGGCTGAATAACGTTCGCGCCCAGCCGGATAACCGCTAAGGAGAGTGACATGACCACAACTATCGATATCCCACGTATCTTTACCATCAGCGAAAGTGAACATCGTATCCATAACCCCTTCACGGCGGAAAAATATGCCACGCTTGGCCGCGTACTTCGCCTGCAGGCAGGGGCGCAGATCCTCGACCTTGGCAGCGGTTCTGGTGAAATGCTCTGCACCTGGGCGCGGGACCATGCTATCGGCGGTCTGGGCATTGATATGAGCCCATTGTTTACCGCGCAGGCTAAACAACGCGCCGCAGCGCTTGGCGTTAGCGATCGCGTCACTTTTCTCCATAGCGATGCGGCAGGTTACGTTGCCGAACGGCAATACGATGTAGCGGCCTGTATCGGCGCGACGTGGATAGCCGGCGGCGTCGCTGGAACCGTGGCGCAGTTAGCCCGCAGCCTTAAGCCTGGCGGTATGCTACTTATCGGGGAACCCTGGTGGCGTAAGGTGCCCGCCACAGAAGAACAGGCGCGCGCCTGCGGCGTTTCTGCGGTGGCCGATTTGTTGCCGCTTCCAGCGCTGGTCGCCACTTTTGGCGAACTGGGCTATGACATTGTTGAGATGGTGCTGGCTGACCGCGAAGGGTGGGACCGTTATGAAGCCGCTAAATGGCTAACGATGCGCCGTTGGCTGCTGGCGAATCCCGACGATGAATTTGCGGCTGAGGTACGTGCGGAGCTCAATGCCGCACCGCTTCGCCACGTCACCAATACCCGGGAATATTTCGGTTGGGGCGTTTTTGCGCTGATGCAGAAATAACCATCGTTATATTTGGTCAATTTATTTGAACCATTCTGTTAAATAAACGCCATTTATACATTTTGGTTAAGGGGTAGAGTAGGGGGAACCACAAACAGACGCGGAATAGTATCTCCGCGTCTGCTGAATGTTTTGCCAAATCAGGGGCTATCCTCATGAAAAAGATTGGATTTTTGTCATTTGGCCACTGGACGCCATCGCCGCAGTCGGCGACTCGTTCCGCTGCCGACACGCTTTTACAATCCATCGATCTGGCCGTTGCCGCCGAAGAGTTAGGCGCGGACGGCGCCTATTTTCGGGTGCACCATTTCGCCCGCCAGCTCAGTTCACCGTTCCCGCTGCTGGCCGCTATCGGCGCGAAAACTAAAAAGATTGAGATTGGCACCGGCGTTATCGATATGCGCTACGAAAACCCGCTATATATGGCGGAGGATGCCGGCGCTGCAGATTTGATAGCCGGTGGGCGTTTACAGCTTGGCATCAGCCGGGGCTCGCCGGAACAGGTGATTGATGGCTGGCGTCATTTCGGTTTTCAACCGCAGGATGGCGAGTCCGACGCTGATATGGCGCGGCGCCACACTGAGGTACTGTTGGACGTGCTACGCGGCGAAGGTTTCGCTAAACCTAACCCGCAACCGATGTTCCCCAACCCGCCGGGATTGCTGCGCCTTGAGCCGTATTCCGCCGGACTACGCGAGCGTATCTGGTGGGGCGCGGGCTCTAATGCCACGGCGATGTGGGCGGCGAAGCTCGGTATGAACCTGCAGAGCTCGACGCTGAAAGATGATGAGACGGGCGAACCATTTCATATTCAACAGGCGAAACAGATCCGCGCTTATCGTCAGGCCTGGACGGAGGCGGGGCACACGCGTACGCCGCGGGTATCGGTCAGTCGGAGTATTTTTGCCCTGATGGACGATCGCGACCGGATGTATTTTGGCTCCAGCCGGGATAACAGCGACAGTATTGGTTTTCTTGATGAGAAAACCCGCGCCATTTTCGGCCGCAGCTATGCCGCTGAACCCGATAAGCTCATCGAGCAACTGAAACAGGATGAGGCGATCGCAGAAGCGGATACTTTATTGCTGACGGTGCCGAATCAGCTGGGCGTGGATTATAACGCTCACGTGATTGAGTCTATTCTGAAGCACGTTGCACCGGCAATGGGGTGGCGTGATTAAAAGAATGCCACGCGGGGCATTAATTGATGCTCCGCGATGACATAAAAATATTAGCTTTGTTTATCTTTTGAACAAAAAGTGTGATCTTGATCAAGCCATACCCGCGCGGACTTAAAGAATATTGCAATGCTGTAACAATATTATTCATGGCGAGGGATTTATGGCAATTAAGGACTTTTTTGTACAAACTGCACTAGGTCGGCGTCGCTATGGCGTCGCATTATTAGTTGGGGTTATTGCCGGAATTATGTCGGCATTCGTTAAGTGGGGGGCGGAAGTACCTCTGCCGCCGCGAACATTTTCCGGTGGGCGTGATGAATTTAATCCTCCTTATCTCTTTTTACGCGACTATCTTGGCATTGATCCTACACATACCGTGTACACCTTCTCTGAGCATATCATCAATCCGGTAATGGTCACGCATATCATCTTTTCGCTGGTGTTCGCGATTGGCTATTGCGTGGTGGCGGAGATATTCCCAAAAGTTAAATTATGGCAGGGAGTATGGGCCGGGATTGTCGCCACCATTGCGGTACACTGGATTTCATTTCCGCTATTAGGACTTACGCCGTCGTTATTAAACATTCCGGCTGATGAATATATTTCTGAACTGCTTGGCCATATTTTTTGGTTCTGGGCAATTGAAATGATTCGTCGCGATCTGCGTAACCGAATTACCCACGAGCCTGACGCAGAAATTCCGTTAGATGCGCCATTCAGATAATTTAAAGCCTCGCGAGTCATAAAACCTGCGAGGCTTTGAAATGAAAAATCCGCGCCGGAGCGCGGATTTTATCGTCCGGGATTAGACGTTGAACAAGAAGTTCATTACGTCGCCATCTTTAACGATGTAGTCTTTCCCTTCCGCACGCATTTTACCGGCTTCTTTCGCGCCTTGTTCACCTTTATAAGCAATGAAATCTTCATAGGCGATGGTCTGGGCGCGGATAAAGCCTTTTTCGAAGTCGGTGTGGATTTTACCGGCAGCCTGTGGCGCGGTAGCGCCAACCGGAATAGTCCATGCGCGAACTTCTTTGACGCCAGCGGTGAAGTAAGTCTGCAGGTTCAGCAGAGCGTAACCTGCGCGGATCACGCGGTTCAGGCCCGGCTCTTCAAGGCCCAGCTCGGCCATGAACTCGTCACGCTCTTCGTCGTCCAGCTCGGCAATGTCGGATTCAACGGCGGCGCAAACCGGAACCACCACGGAACCTTCTTGCTCAGCGATAGCGCGAACCTGGTCGAGATACGGGTTGTTTTCAAAACCGTCTTCGTTAACGTTGGCGATGTACATGGTCGGCTTCAGGGTCAGGAAGCTCAGATAGCGGATCGCTTCTTTCTCTTCTTTGCTCAGATCCAGCGCGCGCAGCATGCCTGCTTTTTCCAGCTGCGGCAGGCATTTTTCCAGCGCGGCCAGTTCAACCTTAGCGTCTTTATCGCCGCCTTTGGCCTTCTTGGACACGCGGTGAATGGCGCGTTCGCAGGTGTCGAGGTCGGACAGCGCCAGCTCGGTGTTGATAACGTCAATATCTTCCGCCGGATCGACTTTACCCGCGACGTGGATAATGTTGTCATTTTCAAAGCAACGCACTACGTGGCCGATGGCTTCGGTTTCACGAATATTGGTCAGGAACTGGTTACCCAGGCCTTCGCCTTTGGACGCGCCTTTAACCAGACCGGCAATATCAACGAATTCCATGGTCGTCGGCAGGATACGCTGCGGCTTGACGATCTCAGCCAGTTTGTCCAGACGCGGATCGGGCATCGGTACGACACCGGTGTTCGGCTCAATGGTACAGAACGGGAAGTTGGCCGCTTCAATACCTGCTTTGGTGAGCGCATTGAACAGGGTGGATTTGCCGACGTTGGGCAAACCGACGATACCGCATTTGAATCCCATGATTTAAATCACCTTAATCTTTGGATAATCAGTCTGTTATGAATAACAGACTGTAGAAAAGTAAATAGCTTCGCCTATTATACACGGTGTGCGGCAAAAATTCCGCACGTCGGACGCTTATTGCGCTTTAAAGGCGTGTAAACGGTTGGTTGCTTTGGTTAAACCGTCTTTCAGCCACACCTCGGTACAGCGCGCCGCTTCATCAACCGCTTCGTCAATTAGCTTCTGTTCGCTGGCCGGTGGTTTACCCAGCACAAAGCCGACAACTTTATTTTTATCGCCCGGATGGCCAATTCCGACGCGTAAGCGGTGAAAGTTTGGGTTATTACCCAGCTTGCTGATAATGTCCTTCAGGCCATTATGACCGCCGTGTCCGCCGCCAAGTTTGAATTTAGCGACGCCGGGGGGTAAATCGAGCTCGTCGTGGGCGACCAGAATTTCATCCGGATTAATACGGTAAAAGGTAGCCATCGCGGCCACGGCTTTGCCGCTGAGATTCATAAAGGTGGTCGGCACCAGCAGGCGCACGTCTTCCCCCGCCAGGTTCAGGCGCGAGGTATAGCCGAAGAATTTGCTCTCTTCTCGCAGCGGCGCGCGGTGGCGCTCCGCCAGTAAATCTACGTACCAGGCGCCGGCGTTATGGCGCGTTGCCGCGTATTCCGCTCCGGGGTTAGCCAGGCCGACAATCAGTTTTATCGTCACTTTTTATTCCTGCATGGGTCTTTCTTTGCCGCGTAGTGTACTGCCTGCGTCGGCGCTTGACAAAATTCTGCCAGCGAAACGCTACCGTTACTGATAATTTCCACTTTGAACCATTAGAATTTGATGTTGTTCAGTGGCTTATTTGTAAACTTTTGTTGATCAGATGTTCCCGAATGTGATCACTCACGCAATCACTCATATCCCTATTGTCTATACTTAACCTATAAATTTTGGGGATATTCCCATGTAGCCCAAGGTCCGGAGGTGACATATGAAACGCAGAAACGCTTCGTTACTCGGTAACATACTGATGGGTTTAGGGTTGGTTGTGATGGTGGTCGGCGTTGGTTACTCTATTTTAAACCAGCTTCCACAATTTAACCTGCCGCAATTCTTTGCTCATGGCGCGGTGTTGAGTATTTTCGTCGGCGCCGTTTTGTGGCTGGCGGGCGCTCGCGTTGGTGGTCATGAAAGAGTCTCCGACCGCTATTGGTGGGTACGCCACTACGATAAACGCTGCCGTCGCGACCAGCATCGTCACAGCTAACTGAATTCAGCTCGCCGGATATGTTTTCCGGCGAGCTCCCTTTTATTGCGCTAATTCAATGTCCGCCAGCGCCGCGGTACGGTCAGGGTAGAAGCTCAGGCGTCCCGGAATCGGCTGGACCCCTGCGCGCGCCAAAGTACGCAGCGGCTGGAACTCAAGGTTCGATACCCGCAGCTCGCAGCCTTCCGGCAGGCGCTTCACAAAGCGCAAGAAAGCGTCAAGACCGCCGGCGTCCAGCACCGGCACCGCATCCCACTTCAGCACCACCACGCGCTTGCCTGCAATCCGGCTTTCCAAATCGGTGAACAATCCTTCCGCCGCGGCGAAGAACAGCGGGCCGATCACCCGTAGCACCAGTACATCGTCCGGCACTTCAACGTTGACCGGCGCCAGTCGCGTCATGCGCGCGATGCGGCGCATAAACAGCAGCGAAGCCAGCACGATACCGACGCTAATGGCGATGACCATATCGAACAGCACGGTCAGCGACATGCACATCAGCAGCACAACGATGTCGTCTTTTGGCCCGTGGCGTAGCAGGTTAATCACCTTATGCGCCTCGCTCATATTCCACGCTACCATCAGCAGCAGGGCAGCCATGGCCGACAGCGGCAGCCACGAGAGCAGCGGGGCGAGGATTAGCAGCGCGAGGATCACCAGCAGGGCATGGATCACCGCGGAAATCGGCGAGGTCGCGCCGGCGCGCACGTTAGCCGCGGAGCGAGCAATCGCCGCGGTGGCGGTAATGCCGCCAAAGAATGGCGCGATGATATTGCCCAGGCCCTGGCCGACCAGCTCACTATTCGCTTTGTGTTTGGTGCCGGTCATACCGTCGAGCACCACCGCGCAGAGCAGTGATTCAATGGCGCCCAGCATCGCCATAGAGAAGGCGGCAGGCAGCAGCGCGCGCAGCGACGACCAGCTCAGGGTGAACTCCGAGCCCGGCATATCCCACGGCAACACCAGCTGCGGCAGCAATTGCGGGATACCGTTGCCCTGGCTGCCGTCGGCGAGGACATAGTGGAACTGCGAGCCGATGGTCGCCACATGTCCGCCGAGTAAATTAACGATGCCCATCACCGCACAGCCCGCCAGCAGCGCCGGCAGGTGCCCCGGCAAGCGGATGCCCAAACGCGGCCAGAAAATCAGAATACCCAGCGTCACGATACCGATGGCGGCATCGCCAACGTTAATTGTCGGCAGCGCCATCACCAGCGCGCCGACTTTCTGCAGATAGTGCTCTGGGACATGCGCCATCTGCAGACCAAGGAAGTCTTTAATTTGCATGGTACCGATGGTGATGCCGATACCGGAGGTAAAGCCAAGGGTGACTGAAAGCGGGATATATTCAATCAGACGGCCAAAGCGGGCGAGGCCGAAAAGGATTAAGAAGATACCCGACATTAGCGTCGCCACCAGCAAGCCGGCCAGGCCAAACTGTTGTGACACCGGATAGAGGATCACCACGAAGGCCGCGGTGGGGCCGGAAACGCTAAAGCGCGAACCGCCGGTCAGGGCGATGACAATCCCCGCCACCGCCGAGGTGTAGAGTCCATATTGAGGCGCTACGCCGCTGCCAATTGCTAACGCCATCGCCAGCGGGATAGCGATGATCCCGACGGTTATCCCGGCGATGAGATCGCGGGTAAAGCGCGATGCGGTGTATTTTTCTTTCCAGCAAGCGTCGATGAGGGCGCGGAAAGGCATCACATGTGAGGAAAATAATCTATTCACAATAATGTTTCATCCATGAGCGCATCATCTGTCAACTGAATGGCAGGTGAAGGAGGCATTAGTCATACAAATATGAACCAGAGACAAAAAAACCCGCCGCAGCGGGTTTTTCGGCTGGGCTCGATTAGTGCTCGAACATAGCGGAAATGGATTCTTCGTTGCTGATACGACGAATCGCTTCGGCCAGCATACCTGACAGGGTCAGGGTGCGGACTTTGTCCAGCGCTTTGATTTCCGGCGTCAGCGGAATGGTATCGCAGACGACGAATTCATCAATCACAGAGTTTTTAATGTTCTGGATAGCATTGCCGGAGAAGATCGGGTGAGTCGCGTAGGCGAAGACACGTTTCGCACCGCGTTCTTTCAGCGCTTCCGCTGCTTTACACAGGGTACCGCCGGTATCGATCATGTCATCAACCATCACGCAGTCACGGCCAGCGACGTCGCCGATGATATGCATCACCTGAGAAACGTTAGCGCGCGGGCGGCGTTTATCGATGATCGCCATGTCGGTATCGTTCAGCAGCTTCGCGATAGCGCGAGCGCGAACCACGCCGCCGATGTCCGGAGAAACCACGATCGGGTTGTCCAGATTCAGCTGCAGCATATCTTCGAGCAGAATTGGGCTACCGAATACGTTATCAACAGGAACATCAAAGAAGCCCTGAATCTGTTCAGCGTGCAGGTCAACGGTTAGTACGCGGTCAACGCCGACACTGGACAGGAAGTCAGCGACGACTTTAGCGGTGATTGGCACACGAGCGGAACGTACGCGACGGTCCTGGCGGGCATAGCCGAAGTAAGGGATAACAGCGGTGATACGACCTGCAGAAGCGCGACGCAGGGCATCAACCATAACAACCAATTCCATCAGGTTGTCATTGGTGGGAGCACAAGTGGACTGGATGATGAAAATATCACCACCGCGTACGTTTTCGTTGATTTGTACGCTGACTTCGCCGTCGCTAAAACGACCTACAGCGGCGTCGCCAAGAGAAGTGTACAGGCGGTTGGCAATACGTTGTGCTAGTTCCGGGGTGGCGTTACCAGCAAAAAGCTTCATATCAGGCACGAGAAGAACCTCAGGCATGCGTCCAGTGGTGGATGAAACGGGCCATTAAACTGTGCGGGCCGGCGCCATCTCATCCAGGCGGTGTATTAAAGAGCACGATGCAACGTCTGGAACAGGGTGACGTTGTCACCGATACTCTGTTTGCCCGGCAAACTTGCCGTTATTCATGCAAAAAGCAGAATTACTTCAGTAGGGCTTGCTTCAGCGGCGAGACATTTATTCCTCGCGCAACAAAGCCTTGCAGCCATTCCGGGGCTTTTTCCAGCACCTGACGAGCGGCGGATTCGGTGTCAAATTCAGCAAACACACAGGCTCCTGTGCCAGTCAGGCGCGACGGCGCGTATTCTAACAGCCAGGAAAGCGTTGCATCAACCTCACGAAAACGTTTTCTTGCGATAACCTCGCAATCGTTGCCGAATTCACAGTTTAGTAAGGTATTAATTGACCTGCTCGGGGTATTTCGTGGTAACTCCGGATCGCGAAAAATGATCGGCGTCGGGATACTTACGCCCGGGTGGGCGACCAGATACCATTTTTCCGGCGGATCGACCGGGGTGAGAATCTCGCCAACCCCTTCGGCAAACGCCGCGTGACCGCGAACGAAAACCGGGACATCGGCGCCGAGCTGTAGCCCAAGCGTCGCCAGCTGGTCTTCGCTAAGCCCGCAGCCCCACAGATGATTGAGGGCTACCAGCACCGTCGCGGCGTTAGAAGAGCCGCCGCCTAAGCCGCCGCCCATAGGCAGGCGTTTGTCGATGCTGATATCCGCGCCGCTGCCTGCGGGGAGTTGACCGTGAGACTCCGCCGCCGCCATCAGTAGCCTGGCGGCGCGAATAATCAGGTTCTCTTCATCCGGCACGCCGGCGACCGGCGTTAACAACCGCAGTTTGCCGTCGCGGCGCGGTTCAATGGTCAGCGTGTCGCCATAGTCGAGAAACTGAAACAACGTCTGCAGCGTGTGATAACCATCGGCGCGTTGACCGGTGATATACAAAAACAGATTCAATTTTGCGGGGGCGGGCCAGCGACTCATCATTTCACAATCCAGTTATCCATTTTCAGCTTGATGCGCTGGCTGCCGTTGTTGAGTTCCATATTTGACGGCAGGGTGGGTTTGGTGTCGCTGGTGTAGCCGCTGTAGGTCACGTGCCAGGTTTTACCGTTCTGCGTGTAGTTGAGTTCGCGCAGGCGGTACTGGTCATCCAGCGAATAGTCGGTGGCATCGCCCGGCAGGCCGATAATCCACTGACGCAGGCTGTTAAGCGGGATCGGCATGCCGGTCAGGCGGCCAATCATCTCTTCGGCATCGGTGGCGTTGTAGGTCTGGCCTTTGTTGTCAATCAATTGGACGCCGCCCGGCTGCGCGGTTAATGACAGTTCGGTGCTGCCAAGCGGGTTGGTCAGCAGCAGGCGGTAGCGGTCCTGGCCGGTTTGTTGCCAGAAGAAACGGGCATACACTTTCTGCTCATCGGAAAGATAGGCAAACGCCCCGCGGGTCTGGAACTGGTTAAGGTTGCGGACATCCTGCTGGTGCTGGCGCCATTGCGGGGAGTCCGGGCTTTTGCCGGGCCCTTGCGGCGGAGTATTGATTGCACAGGCGGTCAGAACGAGGCTTGCCAACGGCAGCAGGCGGAACAGTCGATTCATAATGATGACAAATCCTTGATGTCTACAGTGAAATGCGGCGACTGATGGTTCGCACACCGATTTGTGTAGCGGGTTGCAATAATAACCCTTAATGCTAGCGTCGCTGGCCGATAGCGTCTACGTTCAAGTTGTCTGAAATCAAAAAATTACCGTTAGTGGCTATTAAGCCCTGACTATTACTCCAAAAGGGGGGCGTCTCTTTTATTGAGTACGCGCATCCTGTATGATGCGCTCAGACTAACCTTAGCAACGCTGGTACTATTCCCTCACCATGACCCTTTTAGCTCTTGGCATCAACCACAAAACAGCTCCGGTAGCGCTGCGAGAACGCGTAACGTTTTCGCCGGATACGCTCGACAAGGCGCTGGAGAGCTTATTGGCTCAGCCGATGGTGCAGGGCGGGGTGGTGTTATCAACCTGTAATCGCACGGAGCTATATCTCAGCGTTGAAGAGCAGGACAACCTGCAGGAAGCGCTGATCCGCTGGCTATGTGACTTCCACGGCCTGAATGAAGAAGACCTACGTAAAAGTCTTTATTGGCATCAGGATAACGACGCCGTCAGCCATCTGATGCGTGTCGCCAGCGGCCTGGATTCGCTGGTGCTTGGCGAGCCGCAAATCCTCGGGCAGGTGAAAAAAGCGTTTGCGGATTCCAGCCGCGGCCATCTGAACGTCAGCGAACTGGAGCGCATGTTCCAGAAATCGTTCTCGGTGGCTAAGCGCGTGCGTACCGAAACCGATATCGGCGCCAGCGCCGTTTCCGTTGCCTTCGCTGCCTGTACGCTGGCGCGACAAATTTTTGAATCGCTCTCCAGCGTCACGGTGTTACTGGTTGGCGCGGGGGAAACTATCGAACTGGTCGCCCGCCATCTGCGCGAACATAACGTTCGCAAAATGGTGATTGCCAACCGCACCCGTGAACGCGCCCAGGCGCTTGCGGATGAAGTCGGCGCGGAAGTTATCGCCCTCAGCGATATCGACGAGCGTTTAAAAGACGCCGATATTATTATCAGTTCTACCGCCAGCCCGCTGCCGATCATCGGCAAAGGGATGGTCGAGCGCGCGCTGAAGGCGCGCCGCAATCAGCCGATGCTGCTGGTGGATATCGCGGTGCCCCGCGACGTCGAGCCGGAAGTCGGCAAGCTGGCCAACGCCTATCTGTACAGCGTTGATGACCTGCAAAATATCATTCAGCACAATCTGGCGCAGCGTAAGGCCGCGGCGGTGCAGGCGGAATCGATCGTCGAGCAGGAAACCAGCGAATTTATGGCCTGGCTGCGCGCCCAAAGCGCCAGCGAGACTATCCGCGAATATCGTTCCCAATCCGAGCAGGTTCGCGAGGAGCTGACGGCGAAAGCGCTTGCCGCGCTGGAGCAGGGCGGCGATGCGCAGGAAATTATGCAAGATCTGGCCCGTAAGCTGACCAACCGCCTGATCCACGCTCCAACCAAATCTCTTCAGCAGGCTGCCCGTGACGGGGATGATGAACGCCTGCATATTCTGCGCAACAGCCTCGGGCTGGAATAGCGCACATTTCTCTATTTAAAGACAGGGTGAATTCACGCCTATGAAGCCTTCTATTGTTGCTAAACTGGAAGCTCTGTACGAACGCCATGAAGAAGTTCAGGCGCTGCTTGGCGACGCCGCCACCATTGCCGACCAGGACCGTTTCCGCGCGCTGTCGCGCGAATATGCGCAGCTTGGCGATGTTGCCCGCTGCTATACCGACTGGCGCCAGGTGCAGGACGATATCGAAACCGCGCAGATGATGCTCGACGATCCGGAAATGCGCGAAATGGCGCAGGAAGAGCTGCGCGATGCCAAAGAAAAAAGCGAAGCGCTGGAACAACAGCTGCAGGTGCTGCTGCTGCCGAAAGATCCGGACGATGAACGTAACGCTTTTGTCGAAGTTCGCGCCGGTACCGGCGGCGATGAAGCGGCGCTGTTCGCCGGGGATCTCTTCCGCATGTACACCCGCTACGCCGAAGCCCGCCGCTGGCGGGTCGAAATCATGAGCGCCAACGAAGGCGAACATGGCGGATTTAAAGAAGTGATTGCCAAGATCAGCGGCGACGGCGTCTATGGGCGGCTGAAATTTGAATCCGGCGGCCATCGCGTCCAGCGCGTTCCGGCGACCGAATCCCAGGGGCGTATCCACACCTCCGCCTGTACCGTGGCGGTGATGCCGGAGCTGCCGGAAGCCGAAATGCCGGATATCAATCCGGCGGACCTGCGTATTGATACCTTCCGCTCCTCGGGCGCGGGCGGTCAGCACGTCAACACCACCGACTCCGCTATCCGTATTACCCACTTGCCGACCGGTATCGTCGTTGAGTGTCAGGACGAACGTTCACAGCATAAAAACAAAGCCAAGGCGCTGTCGGTGCTGGGTGCGCGTATTCGCGCCGCCGAAGTCGCCAAGCGTCAGCAGGCGGAAGCGTCTACCCGCCGTAACCTGCTGGGCAGCGGCGACCGCAGCGACCGCAATCGTACCTACAACTTCCCACAGGGGCGCGTGACCGACCACCGTATCAACCTGACTCTTTACCGTCTGGATGAAACCATGGAAGGCAAACTGGATATGCTGATCGAACCGATTGTGCAGGAATTCCAGGCTGACCAGCTGGCGGCGCTTTCCGAGCAGGAATGATGACCTTTCGACAGTGGCTTACTCAGGCAATAGCCCGGCTCGGCGCGAGCGACAGCCCGCGTCGCGACGCCGAGATCTTACTGGGGCACGTCACCGGCAAAGCGCGGACCTGGATCCTCGCTTTTGACGAAACCGTATTGACGGCGGAACAGTTGGCGGAGCTGGAAGCATTGCTGGCGCGCCGCCTCAACGGCGAGCCGGTGGCTCATCTGGTTGGTCAGCGCGAGTTCTGGTCGCTGCCGCTGTTTGTCTCGCCGGCGACGCTGATCCCGCGGCCCGACACCGAATGCCTGGTCGAGCAGGCGCTGGTACGCTTGCCGCAGACGGCCTGCCGTATCCTGGATCTTGGCACCGGCACCGGCGCTATCGCCCTGGCGTTGGCCAGCGAGCGGGCGGACTGCAAGGTCACTGCCGTTGATTTTATGCCTGACGCCGCGGCGCTCGCCGCGCGCAATGCCGCCCATCTCGCTCTCAACAACGTGACCGTGCTGCAGAGCGACTGGTTTAGCGCGCTCAAGGGGCAGAGGTTCGCGATGATTGTCAGTAATCCCCCCTATATCGATGAAACCGATCCGCATCTTGCCGAGGGCGATGTCCGCTTTGAGCCGAGAACGGCATTGGTCGCCGCCGACCAGGGGCTGGCCGATTTAGCGCATATCATCCGTGAAGGGCGTCAGTACTTGTTACCCAACGCTTATATGCTACTGGAGCATGG
Source organism: Klebsiella sp. JN_Kp121 (assembly GCF_040062145.1). Taxonomy (NCBI): domain Bacteria; kingdom Pseudomonadati; phylum Pseudomonadota; class Gammaproteobacteria; order Enterobacterales; family Enterobacteriaceae; genus Klebsiella; species Klebsiella sp. JN_Kp121. The sequence goes on along the minus strand of NZ_JBEAHX010000028.1, from coordinate 31,089 downwards.
CTGGAAGCAGGGCGAGGCGGTACGCGCATTGTTTAATGAAGCAGGTTATCTCGATGTCGAGACCTGCCGCGATTATGGCGATAACGAACGTCTGACTCTCGGGCGTTGGCCGCACAAGGAGCAAGCCGGCGAATGAATTTATTTACTGCAGTACTCTATTTGCATATTGCCTGCGTGGTGACATCCGTCGGGCTTTTCGTGCTGCGTTACTGGTGGACCTACAGCGGCAGCGCGATGCTCAACCAGCGCTGGGTGCGTATCGCGCCGCATTGTAGCGATACGCTGCTGTTTCTCAGCGGCGCGGGATTAATGGCGATTACGCACTATCTGCCGTTTACCGAAGATGGCGCATGGCTGACTGAAAAGCTGTTTGGCGTTATCATTTACATCGCATTAGGATTTATTGCGTTGGGCCGACGTCGCCCGCGCCGCCAGCAGACCCGGTTCATCGCCTTTCTGCTGGCGCTGGTGGTGTTGTTCTTCATCGTTCAACTCGCCATCACAAGAATACCGTTACTGGGGTAAGGCATGAGGTCATTAGCTGATTTCGAATTTAACAAAGCGCCATTATGCGAAGGCATGGTCCTCATTTCTGAATTGATCCGCGACGACTTTCCGACGCACTTTGTGCAGGATGAGTTGCAGCGGTTGTTAACACTGGCGCAGGAAGAGATTGCCACCTCCTGGGATCAGGAGCGTCAGCTCGACCGGCTGCTGGAATTGTTCTATCACGAGTGGGGCTTCGGCGCGTCGCAGGGCATTTATCGTCTGTCCGATGCGTTATGGCTGGATAAAGTGCTGGTGAATCGCCAGGGGAGCGCCGTGTCGCTGGGGGCGATTCTATTATGGATTGCCCAGCGTCTGGATTTACCGGTGGTACCGGTTATTTTCCCCACGCAGATGCTGCTGCGCGCCGACCCGGAAGCCAGCGAAGAGATGTGGCTGATTAACCCATTCAACGGCGAGACGCTTGATGAACACACGCTTGAGGTGTGGCTGAAGGGGAATATCAGCCCGGTGGCAGAACTGTTCAATGAAGATCTCGATGAGGCCGATAACGCCGAAGTGATCCGCAAACTGCTCGATACGCTGAAATCGGCGTTGATGGAAGAGCGGCAGATGGAGCTGGCCCTACGCGCCAGCGAAGCGCTGCTGCAGTTCAATCCCGAAGACCCGTATGAAATTCGCGACCGCGGGCTTATCTATGCCCAACTGGAGTGCGATCACGTGGCGCTGTTGGATCTCAATTATTTCGTTGAGCAGTGTCCGGAGGATCCGATTAGCGAGATGATCCGTGCGCAGATCAACACGATTTCACATAAACAAATTACATTGCATTAGTCTGGAACCATTCCGGTTACACCCTGATAAGGCGATCTTATGAAACAAAAAGTGGTTAGCATTGGTGATATCAACGTAGCAAACGACCTGCCGTTCGTGCTGTTTGGCGGAATGAACGTGCTGGAGTCCCGCGATCTTGCGATGCGTATCTGCGAACACTATGTGACCGTCACGCAAAAGCTGGGCATTCCGTATGTGTTCAAAGCCTCTTTTGATAAAGCCAACCGTTCTTCCATTCACTCCTATCGTGGGCCGGGTCTGGAAGAAGGGATGAAGATTTTCCAGGAGCTGAAGCAGACCTTCGGCGTGAAAATCATCACCGACGTCCACGAAGCCAGCCAGGCGCAGCCGGTGGCCGATGTGGTTGACGTGATTCAGCTGCCAGCGTTCCTCGCGCGTCAGACTGACCTGGTGGAAGCGATGGCTAAAACCGGCGCTGTCATCAACGTCAAGAAACCGCAATTCGTCAGCCCGGGCCAGATGGGCAACATCGTTGATAAATTTATTGAAGGCGGGAACGACAAAGTGATCCTGTGCGATCGCGGCGCTAATTTCGGCTACGACAACCTGGTCGTTGATATGCTCGGCTTCGGCGTAATGAAGAAAGCGTCCAACAACTCGCCGGTCATCTTTGACGTGACCCACGCCCTGCAGTGCCGCGACCCGTTTGGCGCTGCTTCAGGCGGTCGCCGCGCTCAGGTGACGGAACTGGCTCGCGCCGGGATGGCGGTGGGTATCGCCGGTCTGTTCATTGAAGCGCATCCGGATCCGGATCACGCGAAATGTGACGGCCCGTCCGCGCTGCCGCTGGCTAAACTGGAACCGTTCCTGAAGCAAATGAAAGCGATCGACGATCTGGTGAAAAGCTTCGACGAGCTGGATACCAGCAACTAAGTTTCGCTGAGCTGTAAAAAAGCCTGCCGGTTTCGCCACCGACAGGCTTTTTTTTGGGCTTTATTACTGATTACCCGGTCAGGCAAATATCGTCATCAGGTAGGCGGCGAACAGCGCCAGATGCGCCGCGCCGTTAAGGACATTGGTGCGCCCGGTTGAGAACGAAATGTGGCACAGCACCAGCGACGCCACCATCACCACCATTTCCGGCGCTCCCAAACCGAAGCGGAGTTCATTGCCGGTAAGGAAGGCGATAAGCGTGACGACAGGCACCGTCAGGGAAATCGTCGCCAGCACCGAACCGAAGAACAAATTCATCGCGCGCTGTACCTGGTTGTTCAGCACCGCTTTCAAGGCGCCGAGTCCTTCCGGCGAGAGAATCAATAGCGCCACCAGGAAACCGGTAAAGGCCACCGGCGCGTTCATGCTGGTCAACAGCGTTTCCAGCGGATTAGCGTTCATTTTGGTAACGGCGATAACCGCAACCAGGTGTACCAGTAACCAGGCCGTGTGCCAGCCGCTGCTATGCGCCGAGGGCTTACCGTGATGCGGGTCGTCATCGTCGCTGTCATCTTCATGCTCGTACACAAACAGGCTCTGGTGTGTTTTGGTCTGAATGAGCAGGAATACGCCATACATGGCGGCGGAAATCAGCGCCACCAGTAGCGCCTGGCCGGTGCTGAAATTGGCGCCCGGTAACGCCATCGGGAATACCAGTACGATAATCGCCAGCGGGAAGAGGGCGATCAGATACTGCTTGATACCAAACAAATTCATATACTGCGTGGCGAATTTACGTCCGCCCAGCAGTAAAGAGAAGCCGACCAGACCGCCGGTGACGATCATAATGATTGAATATAACGTATCGCGCATTAGCGTTGGCGCGGCGTCGCCGGTCGCCATTAATGCGGAAATGAGGCTCACTTCAAGAATGACCACTGACAGGCTCAAAATTAATGAACCATAGGGCTCGCCGAGGCGGTGAGCAAGAACGTCGGCATGGCGAACCACGCTAAATGCGCTACTCAGAATCCCGACCAGCGCCAGAATATTAATCGCAACGACCACTGGTAGTGATTGACTGCTTCCCCAGAGAAACAGCACCACCAGTGCTAAAACCGGAAAAACGAGGGAGGTCTCCTTGTGGCGGGTCTTAACCGCCTCATGTGCATGTGTCATGAACCATCTCCATTTATGCAGGTGTTATAATTATAGATAACGTAAGTTGATAAAATAACAGACATTGATAGGTTTAATTTGTATTTTTACTTAAATTTACCACTCTTGCATAAGAAATGCGTTGGTCTGCTAAAAAAGGCTATTACGTATGTTTTATACATACTTTTCAGATGATTAATAAAAATCATTTCTCAATATTCCTTTCATTTGCCAACCCGGGAATTGTGTTCCAGACTTAGCTTTTACCCTGATTCTGGAGGTCATTATGCCTTACCGTAGTAAACAAGAACTTCCCGATAGCGTTCAGCACGTCTTGCCGGAACACGCGCAGGAAATTTATAAAGAAGCTTTCAATAGCGCGTGGGATCAATATAAAGATAAAGCCGACCGTCGCGATGATGCCAGCCGTGAGGAGACGGCGCATAAAGTCGCCTGGGCGGCGGTGAAAAATGATTACCAAAAAGGCGATGACGACAAATGGCATAAGAAAAAGTAATCACTTTTGCGATCTAATTTTTTGTCAGCCCCCTTGTCAACGCTCCGTTAATTGCTTATTGAGTAATAAAGCTGGATAATAATTCAGCAATATTCACGGATGGCACAGATTATCGCCGGGAAGCAGGCAGTGGCGGAGGTAGTAGAAAGTGTTAACTCGTGATTTCTTAATGAATGCGGATTGTAAAACGGCGTTTGGCGCGATTGAGGAATCGCTGCTGTGGTCGGCGGAGCAGCGGGCGGCCTCGTTGGCGGCGACTCTGGCCTGTCGTCCGGATAACGGTTCGGTGTGGATTTTCGGCTACGGTTCGTTGATGTGGAACCCGGCGCTGGAATACAGCGAATCCTGCACCGGTACGCTGCCGGGTTGGCATCGCGCGTTTTGCCTGCGCCTGACCGCCGGTCGCGGCAGCGCACATCAGCCGGGCAGGATGTTGGCGTTGAAGGAAGGCGGGCGTACCACCGGCGTGGCCTATCGTCTGCCGGATGAGACGCTGGAGCAAGAGCTGACGCTTCTGTGGAAGCGGGAAATGATCACCGGCTGCTATTTGCCAACCTGGTGCCGTCTTGAGTTGGACGATGGGCGTACGGTGAATGCGCTGGTGTTTATTATGGATCCGCGCCACCCACTGTATGAATCTGATACCAGCGCACAAACCATCGCGCCGCTGATAGCCCGCGCCAGCGGGCCGCTCGGCACCAATGCCCAGTATCTCTTTTCGTTGGATCAGGAATTACGCAAGCTTGGCATGCGCGACGCCAGTCTTGACGATCTGATTATCCAGGTGCGACATCTGGTCGGCGAGGCGAGCCAACCCGGGCTCGCATAAAACGCCCGGTTTACCGGGCGTGGAGATTCAGGCGGGAACGTAGCTAATGGAGTGCTCGAGGGACTGACTATGGCTGTCGATCAGCACGTTCCAGGTGCCGCTGTAGGGCACGGTGAGATAAGCGCTGTCCCTGTCCTGCACGCTAAAAATATCGGCGTGGCTGTCGCCGGCGGCCTTGGCGCTCATTAAGTGAATATGACAGCGCTCTGAACAGCGCACCACCAGCGTATCACCGCCGAATAACGTTAAACTTGCTTTTACCATTGCCATTTTCATACCCCGTTTCTGTCTCTGAATTCATCAACCCGCGCGTGATATCGTTCACACTTTGCTCGTTGCATAACACCAAAGGGGGAGCGTGTGGATGATGATTTCGATCAACAAAATGGATAACGATTAAACAAAAATGACAATCTTCCTGAAAGCGTTCAGCTGGCGTACTTTTGCATCAGCAATGCCCACCAGCCTGACATTTAATCCTGTTAATGGCGGTTAATTCAGAAGGTCAGCACTTTATCCGCCGCCAGCGTCCACTGCGCCAGCTCGACCAGCGTTCCCACTTCCACGCCATCTACTAATGGCAAATGGGTGATCCCGCGTCCGTCCGTACAGGTCTTGCAGAGTTTTACCGGCACATTCTGCGCGGTGAGGATCTCCAGCATCTGCTGGATGTTATAGCCTTCCGCCGGTTTCTGCCCGCGTAGCCCGGCGGTCACCGCATCGGACATTAAAAACAGCTTCAGATCGAGGTCTGACTCCTGCTCACGCAGGGCGATAGCCAGGCGCAGGCTATTAAACAAGGATTCACTGCCGTAAGCGGCTCCGTTGGCGACAATCACAATACGTTGCATAAAGACTCCTTTTATCAGGCATGGTTATTGCTTAGCTTTATCTAAAGACGTAATTCGGGAGGGGGTATGAATAATACGACCGGCATGACGCCTGAAGCAATCGGCTGGTTTCATTATGCGCGCCAGCTACAAAAACAGCAGCTCCGCAAGCTAACGCAGCAAGGGACGCTGGCGAGCGAAATAAGTGGGTTGGTCCATATGCTGCAGTGCGAGCGCGGCGCCTCCAATATGTGGCTCTCTTCCGAGGGCCGCTTGTATGACGCCGAGCGTCGGGCTGGCGGGGCGCTGGTGGACGCGCGCTTAAGCGCTTTTTATGCCGCGCTACAACCGGCGCGGGAATCCGCCAGCAGCGCGCTGTGTTGGCGTATAGCCAGCGCGGTATGGTATCTGGCGCAGCTTCCGGCGCTGCGAGCGGCGGTGCAAGGCCGCGCGGTGGACGCTCAGGAGGCCACTCAGCGCTTTAGCCGTATTATTCGCCATTTATTGAATATTGTGCCGCAGTTGAATGACACCATAGACGATCCGCAGATCGCCGGGCGCATGGTCGCCCTGTACAGCTTTATGCAGGGTAAAGAGCTGGCGGGCCAGGAGCGCGCGCTGGGAGCGTTGGGCTTCGCGCGCGGCCAATTTAACGGCGAGCTCCGTCAGCAGTTGGTTGACCGCATTGACGGTCAGCAGCCCTGTTTTGACAGCTTTCAGGCGCTCTCCGGTCTGCCGCGGGCGCTTGAGCTGCTGCAGGGTTGCGAAGCCGGGCGCGAGATTGAGCAACTGCGGCGCATCGCCTGTACCCGCCAGCCCTCGGCGGACGAAGGGGCCGCGGCGCAGCGCTGGTTTAGCCTGCAAACTGAACGGCTTGAGCAGATGCGCAGTCTGGAGGAGGCGTTGATTGCCGACCTGCTCAGCGCGACCCGGCAACTGCTCGAACGTGGAGAAGACGATATGCCGCCGCTGCAATGGCCTGAAGAAGAGTGCGGCGATAGCCTGACTTTGCGCCTGGATAAGCAGCTGCTGCCGCTGGTCCGCCAGCAGGCGTGGGAACTTGAGCAACTCTCCGGCCAACTGGCCTCGCTGCAAGCCGCGTTTGAGGAGCGCAAGATTATAGATAAAGCGAAAGCGCTGCTGATGAGCCATCAGGGAATGCAGGAAGAACAGGCCTGGCAGGCGTTGCGTAAAATGGCGATGGATAAGAACCAGCGGATGGTCGAAATCGCCCGCGCGCTGCTGACGGTGAAAGCTCTGCTGCCGGACTCATCGTCAAATTGAATGCACAATCAGCGGGCAGGCATTGCCTGACGATGGTGCAATAGTTGACGCGGAGAGCGGTAAAACAACGTCTGGCGGGCAATAACACAAATTGGCATCCGCTTTGCATTACTGAACTTGAGTGAATCAACAATTTGAGACAACGGACCAACGGCGGTCTGAAGGTCTCTGGATAAAGGCGTCCTGCGGTGCGAAAGCACTGCCGGGCGCTTTTTTTTGCGCGTTCTGGAGCGGCTATGGGCGATAAAGTTTTCATTTCACGACGGCGCTTTTTGCAGGCCGGGGCGGCGCTGGGCGGCGCTATGCTGCTGCCCGGAGTGATGCAGGCGGCGTGGGCGGCGGGTTCCGATAAGCCGGAGTTGGCCACCGTGCGGGTCGGATTCATCCCGCTAACCGACTGCGCGCCGCTGGCGATTGCGGCATTGAAAGGATTCGATAAAAAGTATGGCATTAGCCTGCAGCCAAGTAAGGAGGCCAGCTGGGCGGCGGTGCGCGATAAGCTGGTCGCCGGCGAACTCGATGCGGCGCATATCCTCTACGGCATGCTGTATGGCCTTGAGCTTGGTATTGCCGGCAAACCGCAGCAGATGGCCAACCTGATGACCCTGAACCGCAACGGTCAGGCAATCACCCTTTCAAGTGACCTGCAGGCGCAAGGCGTGAGCGATGGTCATGGGCTCAAGCGGCTGATCGACCAAAAAGCGCCGGGCAGCTACACCTTCGCCCACACCTTTCCTACCGGCACCCATGCGATGTGGCTCTATTACTGGCTGGCGAACGCCGGTATCGACCCCTTCGCCGATGTGCGCATGGTGGTCGTGCCGCCGCCGCAAATGGTGATGAACATGCGCATCGGCAATATGGTCGGCTTCTGCGTCGGCGAACCGTGGAACGCGCGGGCGATCAACGATCGCATTGGTTTTACGGCAGCAACCAGCCAGCAAATCTGGGCGGATCATCCGGAAAAAATCCTCGGCGCGCGCAGCGATTGGGTGGCGCGCTACCCAAATACCGCAAGGGCGCTGGTGGCGGCGCTGCTGGAGGCCCAGCGCTGGATTGAAGCGTCTGCCGACAACACCCGCGAAACCGCGCGGATCCTCGCCAGACGGGCGTGGCTCAACACCAAAGAACAGTACCTTAGCGGGCGCATGCTTGGCGAATACGACAATGGCATCGGCAAACGCTGGCGCGACGCTCATCCCATGCGCTTCTTCCAGCAGGGGGAAGCCAGCTATCCGTGGCTCTCCGACGGCATGTGGTTCTTAACCCAATTCCGCCGCTGGGGCCTGCTGAAAAGCGCGCCGGATTATCAGGCGGTAGCGCAGCGTATCAACCGCATCGACCTGTGGAAAGAGGCGGCGCAGGCCGTGGGCGGCATCACTGCGCCAACGCAAACTTTACGCAGCAGCACGCTGCTGGACGGCAAAGTGTGGAACGGCGTCGACCCGGAAGGGTATGCCGCCAGTTTCGCCATTTAACATAAGGGGGCATGAGATGAAACCAGCCATTAACACGCAGCCGCGCGCGCAGACCTCAACCGCGCCGGGCGAAATCATTGTCCTGCCGCCGCTGCAGGTGCGCAAAGCTACGCCGTCCGCCAGGTGCTGGCTGAACGCCGCGCTGCAGCGTCTACTGCCGCCGCTGCTGGGCCTGGCTCTACTGCTGCTCGGCTGGCAGCTGGCGGCGATTGGCGCGAAAGGCTTCCCGACGCCGTTGAGCACTCTGGATTCGGCGCTGACGCTGTTTTCCGACCCCTTCTACCGCGACGGACCGAACGATATGGGCATCGGCTGGAACGTGTTGGCTTCGCTACAGCGGGTCGCGGTGGGCTTTGGTTTAGCGGCGCTGGCCGGTATTCCGCTGGGCTTTCTTATCGGCCGCTCGCTGTTCTTTGCGCGAATGTTTAACCCGCTCATCGCGCTGCTGCGCCCGGTGAGTCCGCTGGCGTGGTTACCGATTGGCCTGCTGCTGTTCCAGAAGGCGGAACCGGCTTCCAGCTGGACCATTTTTATCTGCTCTATCTGGCCGATGGTCATTAACACCGCGGAAGGCGTCAGGCGTATCCCGCAGGACTATCTCAATGTGGCTCGCGTGCTGCAGCTGTCGGAATGGACGGTGATGCGCAAAATCCTCTTTCCGGCAGTGCTGCCCGCGGTATTAACCGGCGTGCGGCTGTCGATAGGCATTGCCTGGCTGGTGATCGTCGCCGCCGAGATGCTGACCGGCGGGTTGGGTATCGGGTTTTGGATCTGGAATGAATGGAACAACCTCAATGTGGAAAACATCATCATCGCCATCGTCATTATCGGCGTTGTCGGCCTGCTGCTAGAACAGGGGCTCATATTGCTCGCCCGCCGCTTCAGCTGGCAGGAAAAATAAGGAGTCGCTATGAAACCATTAATTCAGGTACAGGCCGTCAGTCAATGCTTTAACACCGCCAGCGGCGAGTTCCTGGCGCTGCAAAACGTCTCTTTTGATATTCACGAAGGGGAAACCATCAGTCTGATTGGCCACTCCGGATGCGGCAAATCCACGCTGTTGAATCTGATCGCCGGGATTACCCAGCCCACTGAGGGCGGGCTGCTATGCGATAACCGTGAAATTTCCGGCCCGGGACCGGAGCGGGCGGTGGTGTTCCAGAACCATTCGCTGCTGCCATGGCTGAGCTGTTTTGACAACGTGGCGCTGGCGGTGGATCAGGTGTTTCGCCGTACCATGAGCAAGGCAGAGCGCCGGGAGTGGATCGAACACAATTTACAGCGAGTACAGATGGGGCACGCGCTGCACAAACGGCCGGGGGAGATCTCCGGCGGTATGAAACAGCGGGTTGGCATCGCGCGCGCGCTGGCGATGAAGCCAAAAGTGTTACTGCTTGATGAGCCTTTTGGCGCGCTGGACGCGCTCACCCGAGCCCATCTGCAGGACGCGGTAATGCACATCCAGCAGGAACTGAACACCACCATTGTCGTGATCACCCACGACGTCGATGAAGCGGTGCTGCTTTCCGACCGGGTGTTAATGATGACCAATGGACCGGCCGCGACGATCGGCGAGATCCTTGACGTTAATCTGCCGCGTCCGCGTAACCGGGTCCAGCTGGCGGAAGATAACCACTACCACCACCTGCGTCAGCAGATCCTCCATTTCCTCTACGAAAAGCAGCCGAAAGCGGCCTAAGGCGGAATGATGCGGCGACTGGTAATTATCGGCAACGGTATGGCGGCAACCCGGCTGGCAGAGAAGCTGGCGGCGCGCGCGCAGGGGCGTTTCATCATCACGCTTATCGGCGATGAACCGCAGCCGGCCTACAACCGCATTCAGCTCTCGCCGGTACTCGGCGGGGAAAAAACGGCGGCGCAAATCCAACTGCTGCCGACGGAGTGGTACGCACAGCATGGTGTCCGCGTGCGGCTTGGCGAGGCGGTCAGCGAAGTGGATGTCGCGGGGCGGAGGCTGCGCGTCGGCGGCGACTGGCTGGAATGGGATGAACTGGTGTTCGCCACCGGGTCGCAGCCGTTTATCCCGTCGCTGCCGGGTATTGAGCGCCCGCAGGTATTCGCCTTTCGCACCCTGGCGGATGTTAAAGACATCCTGGCAATCCCCGGCCCGGCGGTGGTAATCGGCGGTGGCGTATTGGGCGTGGAGGTCGCGGCGGCGCTGCGCCGTCACGGTGGGGAAGTGACGCTACTCCATCGCGGTAGCGGTTTGATGGAGCCGCTTACCGATGCTTTTGCCGCGGAACAGTTAAAACAACAGCTTGAGGCACGCGGCATCCGCTGCGAGCTGGAGAGCCGAATTGCCGCTATTGACGAGCAGCATGTGCGGCTGGAGGACGGGCGCGCTTTTGCCGCCAGCCGGGTGGTGTTGGCCACCGGAGTGCGGCCGGATATCCGTCTGGCGGCGCGCAGCGGCGTAGCCTGCCAGCGGGGGATTATCGTCGACCGCCGGATGGCGACCTCGCTGCCGGGGATCAGCGCTATCGGCGAGTGTTGTGAGATTGACGGCCAAACCTGGGGGCTGGTGGCTCCCTGCTTGCGCCAGGCCGATGTGTTAGTTGAACGCCTGTGCGGGGCTCCCGGCGAAGAATTCAGCTGGCAGGACGGCGGCACCCGGCTGAAGGTCACCGGTATCGAGTTTTTTAGCGCCGGCGAACAGCGGGCCGGCGAGCAGGACCAGATCTACAGCAGTTGGGACCCCATCGATCGCCACTACCGTCGCCTGCTGATCCGCGATGGCCGGTTGCACGGCGTGCTGCTGCTGGGCGACTGCCAGCAGGCGGCGCCGCTTACCGCGCTGCTCGGCAGCGATAGGTCCCCTTCAGCGGAGTGGCTTTTTGACCCTTCTATAACGCAGCCGCGGGCTGCAGGAAAAATGACGATGACTAAACCTGTATTAGTGCTGGTCGGACACGGCATGGTCGGCCACCATTTTCTTGAGCAATGCGTGAGCCGGAACCTGCACCAGCAGTACCGTATCGTGGTTTTTGGCGAAGAGCGCTATGCCGCCTATGACCGGGTTCATCTCTCGGAATATTTCGCCGGGCGCAGCGCAGAGTCGCTATCGCTGGTAGAGGGAAACTTTTTTAGCCAGTACGGCATTGAGCTGCGGCTAGGAGAGACGATCGCGGAAATCGATCGTCCGGCGCGAATCGTGCGCGATGCCCACGGCCATGAAACCCATTGGGATAAGCTGGTGCTGGCGACCGGCTCCTATCCCTTCGTGCCGCCAATCCCCGGTAACGATGAAGAAGGCTGCTTCGTCTATCGTACGCTTGACGATCTTGACCGCATTGCCGCCCGCGCCGCCACTGCGCAGAGCGGGGTGGTCATTGGAGGCGGGCTGTTGGGGCTGGAAGCCGCCAACGCGTTAAAACAGTTGGGGCTTAAGACCCATGTGGTGGAGTTCGCCGCCAACCTGATGGCGGTGCAGCTGGATAACGGCGGCGCGGCGATGCTGCGGGAGAAAATTCTCGATCTTGAGGTTGGCGTGCACACCAGCAAAGCGACGACGGCGATAGTGCGCACCGCCGACGGGCTGCAGCTTAACTTCGCCGATGGCGGCACGCTGCAGACCGATATGGTGGTCTTTTCCGCCGGGATCCGCCCGCAGGATGCGCTGGCGCGCGGCGCAGGCCTGGCAATCGGCGAACGCGGCGGTATCGGTATCGATGACCACTGCCGGACCTCGGACGCAGATATATTGGCGATTGGCGAATGCGCGCTGTGGGACAACAAAATTTATGGCCTGGTGGCGCCGGGCTACCACATGGCGCGCACCGCGGCGGCGCAGTTGGCCGGCGAAACCGCCCGCTTTAGCGGTGCCGATATGAGCACCAAACTCAAACTGCTCGGCGTGGATGTAGCGTCGTTTGGCGATGCTCACGGACGTACAGCTGGTTGCCAGAGCTATCAATGGACCGATGGTCCGCGGCAGATCTACAAAAAGATCGTTGTCAGCGCTGATGGCAAAACGCTGCTGGGCGGCGTATTGGTGGGCGATGCCGGTGACTACGCGACGCTGTTGCAGATGATGCTGAACGGCATGGCGCTACCGTCTCGTCCGGAAAGTCTGATCCTCCCTGCCATGGATGGGGCCACGACGAAAGCGCTGGGCGTGGCGGCACTGCCGGATAGCGCGCAGATTTGCTCTTGCCATAACGTCAGTAAGGGGGACATTTGTCAGGCGGTCAGCGCCGGAGCGGGTGATATGGCGGCAATCAAAAGCTGCACTAAAGCGGCGACCGGCTGCGGCGGCTGCAGCGCGCTGGTCAAACAGGTGATGGAGCACCAGCTTGCCGGGCAGGGCGTCGAGGTTAAAAAAGATATCTGCGAGCATTTTCCGTGGTCGCGGCAGGAGATCTATCATCTGGTACGAGTCAACCACATCCATACCTTCGATCAGCTCATTAGCCGTTACGGGCAGGGCCACGGCTGTGAAGTGTGTAAACCGCTGGTGGCGTCGGTACTGGCCTCCTGCTGGAATGAGTATCTGCTGAAACCGGCGCATCTGCCGCTGCAGGACACCAACGATCGCTACTTCGCCAATATTCAGAAAGACGGTACTTACTCGGTGGTGCCGCGGATGGCCGCAGGCGAAGTGACACCGGACGGGCTTATCGCTATCGGCCAGATCGCCAAACGTTACCAGCTGTACAGTAAAGTGACCGGAGGACAGCGTATCGACCTGTTTGGCGCGCGGCTGGAGCAACTGCCGGACATCTGGCGCGAGCTGGCGGCGGCGGGATTTGAAACCGGACACGCCTACGGCAAATCATTACGCACGGTAAAATCCTGCGTCGGCTCGACCTGGTGCCGCTATGGGGTTCAGGATTCAACGGGGCTGGCGGTAAGGCTTGAACATCGTTACAAGGGGCTGCGCGCGCCGCATAAAATCAAAATGGCGGTCTCGGGCTGTACCCGCGAATGTGCCGAAGCGCAAGGTAAAGACATTGGGGTTATTGCGACTGAAAAGGGCTGGAATCTTTACGTCTGCGGCAACGGCGGGATGAAACCGCGCCATGCGGACCTCTTTGCGAGTGACCTTGATGACGCCAGCCTAATCCGTACCGTCGATCGGTTGTTGATGTTTTATATTCGCACCGCCGACCGCCTGCAGCGCACCAGTAGCTGGATGGATAACCTTGAAGGCGGCGTGGCGTATCTACGCGAGGTGATCTTGCACGATAGTCTCGGTATCGGCGATGAGCTGGAGCAGGAGATGGCGCGGGTGGTGGATAGCTACCAGTGCGAATGGCAGACCACCCTGAACGATCCACAGCGGCTGGCGCTATTCCGTTCCTACGTTAACAGCGATGAGGCCGATGAGGCGGTGCAGCGGCAAATCCTACGCGGTCAGCCTCAGCTGGTGGCGCCGCAAGGGCTTGGGCAACCGGCCCTGCCGTCGCGGCCGTGGCAGGCGATCTGCGATCTGGACGCGATCCCGCCGCAGGCGGGGATCGGCGCGCGCCTCGGCGAGCGGCAGATTGCGCTGTTCCGCTTCGGCGAGCAAGTTTATGCGCTGGATAACCAGGAACCCGGCAGCGAGGCCAACGTGTTATCGCGCGGCATTTTAGGCGACGCGGGCGGCGAGCCGATCGTTATTTCGCCGCTGTATAAACAGCGGATTCGCTTGCGAGATGGTCGCTTGTACGACAGCGGCGAGCCGTCGGTGCGCGCGTGGCCGGTGAAGATCGAACAGGGCAAAGTGTGGGTCGGCAACCAGGCATTGCTGCTGCGCGCGGAGGCGAGCTGATGAGTGAAACCCGAACCACCTGTCCATACTGCGGCGTCGGCTGCGGAGTTATCGCCCGCGTTGAACCCAGTGGAACCGTCACGGTTCGCGGCGATGAAAACCATCCCGCTAACTTTGGCCGCTTGTGCGTAAAAGGGGCAGCGCTTGGGGAAACGACCTCGCTTAGCGGGCGGTTATTACACCCTGAAGTCGATGGCCGGGCGGTCGGCTGGCCGCAGGCGCTGGCGGAGGCGGGTTCACGTCTGCGCGACATTATTGAGCGCTACGGTCCGCAGGCGGTGGCGTTTTACGCTTCCGGTCAGCTGTTAACTGAGGATTATTACGCCGCCAACAAGTTGATGAAGGGCTTTATCGGCGCCGCCAATATCGATACGAATTCGCGGTTATGTATGTCATCGGCGGTCACCGGCTATAAGCGGGCGCTCGGCGCGGACGTCGTGCCGTGCAGCTATGAAGATGTCGAGCAGAGCGATCTGGTGGTGCTGGTGGGCTCCAACGCCGCCTGGGCGCATCCGGTTCTCTATCAGCGGTTGGCGCAGGCGAAACGCGATAATCCGCGGTTGCGGATCGTGGTGGTGGATCCGCGACGCACCGCGACCTGCGATATTGCCGACGATCATCTGGCGTTGGCGCCCGGTAGCGATGGCGGGCTATTTGTCGGCCTGCTAAATGCCATTGCCGCCAGCGGTGGAATGGCGGCGGGTTTTCGCGACCAGCGGCAGGCGCTGACCATCGCCGCGCAGTGGAGCGTGGAAAAAGCGGCCGCTTTCTGCGGCCTGGCGCCGGAGCAAGTGGCTCGCTTTTATCGTGATTTTATCGCTGCGCCTCGCGCCATCACGCTGTACACCATGGGAATTAATCAGTCCGCCAGCGGCAGCGATAAGTGCAACGCGATTATCAATGTCCATCTTGCCAGCGGGAAGTTTGCCCGCCGCGGCTGCGGGCCGTTTTCGCTGACCGGTCAACCCAACGCCATGGGCGGGCGTGAAGTGGGCGGACTGGCGACGATGCTGGCAGCGCATATGAATTTTGAGCCGCAGGACCTGCAGCGATTAGCGCGCTTTTGGGGCAGCGAGCGACTGGCGCAGACGCCGGGACTAACCGCCGTCGAACTCTTCGCCGCGATTGGACGCGGCGAGGTCAAAGCGGTGTGGATTATGGGGACCAATCCGGTGGTCTCACTGCCCGATAGCCACGCGGTGAGTCAGGCGCTGTCCAGGTGTCCCCTGGTGATGGTCTCCGATGTCGCCGCCAATACTGATACGGGGCGCTTTGCCCATATCCGCTTTCCGGCGCTGGCATGGGGCGAAAAAAATGGTACCGTGACCAACTCGGAGCGGCGAATTTCGCGTCAGCGGGCTTTTTTGCCGCCGCCGGGGGAGGCGAAAGCCGACTGGTGGATCATTTCCCGTCTCGCCGCCGAATTAGGTTATGCCCGAGCTTTTTCATGGCAACATCCGCATGAGGTATTTTGTGAACACGCGGCGCTCTCAGGGTTTGAAAATGATGGTCAGCGGGCGTTTGATATTGGCGGGCTGGCGGACCTCAGCCGAGAGGCGTGGGATGCCCTGGCGCCGGTGCGCTGGCCGGTGAGCCGCAGCGCCGCGCCCTGGCGGTTAACGGAGGGCTGGCACGGCGACGGCAGGTTGCGGATGGTGCCGGTGTCGCCGCAGCCGACCCGGGCGCAGACCGAGGCATTTTATCCATTAATCCTCAATAGCGGACGTATTCGCGATCAGTGGCATACCATGACCCGCACCGGCGAAATACCGCGGTTGATGCAGCACATTGCCGAACCGGTCGTCGAGGTGGCGCCTGCCGATGCGCGTCGCTTTCAATTACGTGAGGGAGAACTGGCTCGCGTCTGGTCGCGCCACGGCGTGATGATTGCGAAGGTGATAGTCAGCGAAGGGCAGCGCGCCGGTTCGCTCTTTGTGCCGATGCATTGGAATAATCAGTTTGCCCGTCAGGGACGGGTCAATAATTTACTGGCGGCGGTCACCGATCCGCATTCCGGGCAGCCGGAGAGCAAGCAGTCGGCGGTGGCGATAGCGCCGTGGCGGCCGGCGTGGCAAGGGGAGCTATTATCTCGCGAGCCCTTACCGTTGCCATCCTCGCTGCACTGGCGGCGACGGGCGGCGGTAGGGCTTAGCCATTTGTCGCTGGCCGCGGATACCGGCCCGCAAAGCTGGCTGACCGAGTGGTGTCGCAAGCAGGGATGGCAGTTGCAAATTGCCGAGGGCGGCGGGCTGTGGAACCTACTGGCCTGGCACGACGGGCAATTGATGCTCGGCTGCTGGAGCGATATTAAGCCGCCGCAAATCGATGCTGAATGGCTGTATACGGCGTTTCGGACGCCGCCGCAGACCGCCGGGCTACGCCATGCGTTGCTCAGCGGCCGTAAGGGCGGCGACAGCGCGCCGCGTGGGCAGACTATCTGTAGTTGCTTTAGTATCGGCGAGCGGCAGATCGGCGAGGCTATTGCCGGCGGCTGCGTCAGCGTAGAGGCGCTTGGCGCGAAGCTCAAGTGTGGCACCAACTGTGGTTCCTGTATTCCGGAACTCAAAGCGCTGCTGGCGGCAAATCAAACCCGAACGCCGGTTTGATGATCGGGGACAGCAAACATCAACCGGTTTCAGTTTATTCCTGGAATGGCCCACAGGGCTGCGGGGAAGGGCAAAAAACGATAAACTAACGTGATGTTGTTATTCCCCGTGAGCTTACGTTAATCCGTTTGATGCCTTTGCCGTACCGCTTAACCCCATCACTGACGCTTCTCCTGCTGCTGACAGGCGCTCCCGCCTGGGCGCTGATTGCTAACGATAGCAGTATGCCGCCGCAAACGACGCTGCCCGATTTAGGCATAGCGCCGCAGGTCGACGACGATGCCAAACATTTCGCCGAGATGGCCAAGAAATTCGGCGAAGCCAGCATGAGCGATAACGGACTCACCACCGGCGAGCAGGCGCGGATGTTCGCCATCAGCAAAATCGGCAATGAGTTCAGCCATCAACTGGAAAACTGGCTGTCGCCGTGGGGTAATGCCAATATCGACCTGTTGGTGGATAAAGAGGGTAACTTCACCGGCAGCAAGGGTAGCTGGTTTGTGCCGCTGCAGGACAATGAGCGTTACCTCACCTGGAATCAATATTCGGTTACCCGGCGCGAGAACGATCTGGTTGGCAATGTTGGGCTGGGCCAGCGCTGGCGTGTCGGTAGCTGGCTGCTGGGTTATAACTCGTTTTACGACAAAGTGCTCAGCGAGAGCCTGGCGCGCGGCAGCATCGGCGCGGAAGCCTGGGGCGAGTATTTGCGCTTATCGGCCAACTATTACCACCCACTTGGCGACTGGCAGTTGCGGGAAAATCAGACCCAGGAGCAGCGGATGGCCGTCGGCTATGACGTGACTGCCCAGGCGCGATTGCCGTTTTATCAGCACATCAATACCAGCGTTAGCGTCGAACAGTACTTTGGCGATAGCGTCGATCTGTTTCATTCCGGTACCGGATACCACAATCCAGTGGCGGTTTCGGTGGGACTGAATTACACCCCGGTACCGTTGGTGACGGTCACCGCTAAGCACAAACAGGGTGAAAATGGCGTCAGCCAGAATAATGTCGGCCTGAAGCTGAATTATCGTTTTGGGGTTCCGCTGAAACAGCAACTGGCGGCGGATGAAGTGGCTATCAGCAACTCGCTACGCGGCAGCCGCTACGATAGCCCGGAACGCGATAATCTGCCGGTAGTGGAGTATCGACAGCGTAAGAATCTGACGGTCTATCTGGCGACGCCGCCGTGGGATCTGCACTCCGGCGAAACGGTACAGCTGAAGTTGCAAATTAATAGCCTGCACGGCATTAAATCGCTGCATTGGCAGGGGGACACTCAGGCGCTAAGCCTGACGCCGCCGGTTAATGCCAACAGTGCGGATGGCTGGAGCATCATTATGCCGGTGTGGAACAGCGAGCCGGGCGCGGTGAATCGCTGGCGTCTGTCGGTGGTGGTTGAAGATAAATCGGGTCAGCGCGTCTCTTCCAATGAGATCGCACTGGCGCTGACCGAGCCGCTGGTGACGTTTACGGCTCCCGACGTTTCCTGGACGGAATCGCCTTAGAAGATCCGTTCCTGGTGAACCCAGACGGCGGCTTCAACCCGTGATTTCAGCTTCATTTTCTTCAGCATGTGTTTCACATGCACTTTAACGGTGCTTTCGGTGATATCCAGGCGGCGGGCAATCATTTTGTTCGGCAGGCCCTGGGCAATCAGCTTCAGAATATCACGCTCGCGCGGGGTCAACTGGCTGATGTCGCGGTCGGACGTGGCGCGATTAGCGCGCAGGCTGGCGGCCAGTACTGGGGTTAACGCTTCGCTTAATACCATTTCGCCTGCAGCGGCCTGCTGCAGCGCTTTCAGCAGATCTTCTGGTTCCATATCTTTCAGCAGGTAGCCGTCGGCGCCACGTTTCAGGGCGGTCACTACGTCCTCTTCATGATTGGAGACGCTGAATACCACCACGCGGCCGGAGAGCGATTTTTCCCGCAGCTTGTCGAGCGTTTCGAGGCCGTTCATCCCTGGCATATTAAGGTCCAGTAGAATCAGGTCCGGATCCAGCGATTCCGCCAGTTCGATACCTTGTTCGCCATTACTGGCTTCGCCGATAACCTGAATGTCCGGCGCCATGCTAACCAGTTGCTTTACGCCAGTGCGCAGCATGGGATGATCATCAATGAGAAGGATGGTTGCCCGTTCCTGTTGACTCATAGGGGTCTCCTTATTGGATTGAAAACGATTTTTCCGGGATAAATGTCACCACGACTTCGGTACCGCCGGTCTCCCGGCGGCGCACCTGACAGTCGCCGCGCAAGCTTTGCGCGCGATCCCGCATAATAATTAAACCGTAATGGTTACTTCGCTCCGCGTTTTCCGGTACGCCGCGGCCGTTATCGGCAACGACTAAACGTACCTGATTATCGCGTTGTGACACGGTCACGATGACTTCTGTCGCGTTAGCATGCTTCAACGCATTGCTTAACGCCTCGCGGGCGATCTGCAGCAGGTGAATCGCCTGATGCGACGGGACAAAACGCGGCGGCAACTGATAATCCAGTTGTACCGTGAAACCAAAGTGCGCGCTGTACTCCTGACAGCTGGCCTCCAGCGCCGGGCGCAGACCCGCCTCGGTAAGCTGCAGGCGGAAGGTGGTTAACAGCTCCCTTAGCTGCGCCCATGAGGTATTGAGTTCGTTGCGGATCTGCCCCAACAGCAGCCGGCTTTCATCCGGCAGGCTATCGCCCTGCATCTGCAGACAGCTCACCTGCATCTTCATGCACGAAAGCGACTGGGCGATAGAGTCGTGAAGCTCACGGGCGATGGTGGCGCGTTCTTCCATCACGATGAGCTGCTGCTGTTTTTCCTGATGGCGATCCAGCGCCAGGGTGCTGGTCAACTGCTCCACCAGCGTATCCACCAGTTGCTGTTGGTCGTGGCTCAGGTGGCGGCCAACCGGCAGCGTGGCCAGCAGGATGCCATACTGGTTATGCGCGTCTGATAGTCGCCATTTCAGCGTTGTGCCGCCATCCGGCAGCGGGGGAAGATCGCGCGGACATAGATAGCAGCCTTTATCATCGCATTCGATATCGGAGTGGCAGGCAAACTCCTGATGATTGTCTTCATCCTCGAGGTCATACACCCGCACTTCAATATCTCGTAACAGCGTCAGCCCCTGCAGACCGTTCAGCACCGGTGAGATGCGCTCGCACAGCGGGGCGCTGGAGTGTAACCGACGGTTGGCCTGCCATAAAAAGGCCAGGATCTCGTTTTTCTGCTCGAGGCCGGCGGTCTTTTCCTGTACCCGCCGTTCAAGCACGGCGTAGCTTTCCGCCAGCTCTTCCGACATGTTATTCAACGCCATGCCGAGGGTCGCCATTTCGTTGCGACCGCTGATGTGCGCGCGCTGGGTAAAATCGCGCTGGCTGACCGCCCGCGCCATACCCAGTAACTGTTTCCATGGCCGCAGCAGGCGGGCGCGCAGCCAGATAATGGTAAAGATCAGCAGCAGCGCCATGCCGATGGCGAGGATGCGGTGGATCCAGACCACGCGCTCGATACGCTGTTCGGTGGTGTGGTCGAAAGCGGTAACCAACTGGTCAATACGGTCGACAAAGTCGGCGACATCCTGTGCCACGTCGCTTTGCCTGACGGCCTGTTTCATGCCCGGTCCCAGCGACAACTGCCAATATTGCTGCAGCGCTTTCAGCTGTACTTCCTGGCCGTCACGACGCGCGGAGTATTGCAACTCCGGGCTGAAAACGGTAGCGGTCATATCGTTAAACAGCTTTTGATCGTTGGCCGTCAGCGGAATAGCCGCCAGCAGGCGGTAGCTCTGCATACGCAACGAGCCTGCCTTGTTAATGGCGTGGGCGCTGCCCTGCACTCCATGCACCAGGCGGGCGGATATCGCCATACCGGCTACGCCAATAATGGTGGCGAGCAGTACGATTAACGCCAGCTGATTAACCAATGTGAGCGGCGTAAACAAACGTTTTAACATGGAATGGGTGGCTCCTGATGGGTCATCTCTCCGGGAGTGGCGCTTATTCTCGACTATCCCCTGGAGTATACCCATACCCCTAAGGGATTACCCCTTAATTGTCGGTGGTAGGTGCCGTGGTGGGAGGGATAACCACGAACCCAGCAGTCGCGTGAAAAACCACACTTTTTTTCTCATAATTATCTACTCATTTCGGAGCATGATTTATTTTTGTACAAAATGGCTCGCGCTTTTCCTTTGATTTATATCAACTTACAGCCTTGAGCAACCCCTAAGGTAGCATCAGGAAATATGAATAATCAGAGGTATCTATGAGTCAATCTTCAATCCCGGAGAAGGCTAGCAGCTCAGTCATCACCGACTGGCGTCCTGAAGATCCTGAGTTTTGGCAACAGCGCGGCCACCGTGTGGCGAGCCGCAATTTATGGATCTCCGTTCCCTGTCTTTTACTGGCTTTCTGCGTCTGGATGTTGTTTAGCGCCGTCGCGGTAAACCTCAATAAAGTGGGTTTTCAGTTCACTACCGATCAGCTGTTTATGTTGACCGCATTGCCAGCGCTTTCCGGCGCGCTGCTGCGCGTACCTTATGCCTTTATGGTCCCGCTGTTCGGCGGCCGCCGCTGGACGGCGTTCAGTACCGGTATCATGATTATTCCGTGCGTTTGGCTGGGCTTTGCGGTACAGGATACTTCCACGCCGTTTAGCGTGTTCGTGATTATCTCTCTGCTGTGCGGCTTTGCCGGCGCTAACTTTGCTTCCAGTATGGCGAACATCAGCTTCTTCTTCCCGAAAGAAAAGCAGGGCGGCGCGCTGGGGGTTAACGGCGGCCTTGGTAACATGGGCGTCAGCGTGATGCAGCTGGTTGCGCCGCTGGTAGTCTCGATTTCTATTTTTGCCGTTTTTGGCGGTAGCGGTAGCGAGCAGCCGGATGGCTCAATGCTGTATCTGGAAAACGCCGCGTGGATCTGGGTGCCATTCCTGATCATCTTTACCCTGGCCGCGTGGTTCTTTATGAACGATCTGTCGGCCTCAAAAGCATCGCTGAGCGAACAGTTGCCGGTACTTAAACGCCTGCATCTGTGGATTATGGCGCTGCTGTATCTGGCGACCTTTGGTTCCTTTATCGGTTTCTCCGCCGGGTTTGCGATGCTGTCAAAAACCCAGTTCCCGGACGTGCAGATCCTGCACTATGCCTTCTTCGGTCCGTTTATTGGCGCGCTGGCGCGTTCGATGGGCGGGGCGATTTCCGACCGTCTCGGCGGGACCCGCGTGACGCTGGTGAACTTCGTGGTGATGGCTATTTTCTGCGCGTTACTGTTCCTGACCCTGCCAACCAATGGTCAGGGCGGCAACTTCATCGCCTTCTTCGCGGTATTTATGGTGCTGTTCCTGACCGCCGGGCTGGGCAGCGCCTCTACCTTCCAGATGATTTCCGTGATCTTCCGTAAGCTTACGATGGACCGCGTGAAAGCGCAGGGCGGCAGCGAAGCGCAGGCGATGCGTGAAGCGGCGACGGATACCGCCGCGGCGTTGGGCTTTATTTCGGCGATTGGCGCGATCGGTGGTTTCTTTATTCCGAAAGCGTTTGGTATTTCGCTGGATCTGACCGGCTCGCCGGCCGGGGCAATGAAAGTCTTCCTCGTTTTCTATATTGCCTGCGTAGTAATCACCTGGGCGGTATACGGCCGTAAACAGAAATAAGTCTTTTCTTAATGTGAAGTGACAGGGCGCGCCACAGGGTGCGCCCTTTTTATTATTTGTTGTTAGTTACAACATACTTTTACTTGTGCAAAGTTGTTGAATTCAGGGAAATAACTATCGGTACGTCATCTACCACTTAATACCTAAGCGTGGCATAAAACCCGGTTAACATTCTGTCATATTTAAAATAATCCTTATAAAACAATTGGATATTTAATAAATATCATTACTACTTTGGTGGTATCTGCGGGTTGGGTGCGGATTTATAAGCTATTTCGCATTGATCGCCATCAATTCTCCTCTTCCGGCATGGCGCTATTTTCGCTGCAAATCCAGCAATGTCGATTTATCAGAGAGCCGTCAGGCTCCATATCAGGAGAAACCCGATGAGTAAATTTCTGGACCGGTTTCGCTACTTCAAACAGAAGGGTGAAACCTTTGCCGATGGGCACGGCCAGCTTCTTAAAACCAACCGGGATTGGGAGGATGGATACCGCCAGCGTTGGCAGCATGACAAAATCGTGCGTTCCACTCACGGTGTGAACTGCACCGGCTCATGCAGCTGGAAAATTTATGTCAAAAATGGCCTGGTCACCTGGGAAACCCAGCAAACTGATTACCCGCGTACCCGCCCCGATCTGCCGAACCATGAACCACGCGGCTGCCCGCGCGGCGCCAGCTACTCCTGGTATCTGTACAGTGCTAACCGCCTGAAATATCCGCTGATGCGTAAGCGTCTGATGAAGATGTGGCGTGAAGCGAAAGTTCAGCATAGCGATCCGGTTGAGGCATGGGCTTCAATTATTGAAGATGCCGATAAAGCGAAAAGCTTTAAACAGGCCCGCGGTCGCGGCGGTTTTGTTCGTTCTTCATGGAAAGAAGTGAACGAACTGATTGCCGCTTCAAACGTCTATACCGTCAAAACTTACGGTCCAGACCGCGTGGCAGGCTTTTCGCCGATCCCGGCGATGTCGATGGTTTCCTATGCGTCCGGCGCCCGTTACCTGTCGCTGATTGGCGGTACCTGTCTGAGCTTCTACGACTGGTACTGCGACCTGCCGCCAGCCTCGCCGATGACCTGGGGCGAACAGACCGATGTGCCGGAATCTGCCGACTGGTATAACTCCAGCTACATCATCGCCTGGGGCTCCAACGTCCCGCAGACCCGTACCCCGGACGCGCACTTCTTTACCGAAGTTCGCTACAAAGGGACCAAAACCGTGGCAATTACTCCGGACTATGCCGAAATCGCCAAGCTCTGCGATCTGTGGCTGGCGCCGAAGCAGGGTACCGATGCCGCGATGGCGCTGGCGATGGGCCACGTCATGCTGCGTGAGTTCCACCTCGATAAACCGAGCCAGTACTTCACCGATTACGTACGTCGCTACACCGACATGCCGATGCTGGTCATGCTCGAAGAGCGCGACGGCTACTATGCCGCTGGCCGTATGCTGCGCGCTGCCGACCTGGTTGACTCCCTGGGCCAGGAGCAGAATTCGGAATGGAAAACCGTCGCCTTTGACGAGAAGGGCGAAATGACCGTACCTAACGGTTCTCTGGGTTTCCGCTGGGGCGACAAAGGCAAGTGGAACCTCGAACAGCGCGATGGTAAAACCGGCGAAGAAATTGAGCTGCGCCTTAGCCTGCTTGGCAGCCATGATGATATCGCCAACGTCGGTTTCCCATACTTTGGCGGCGAAGGTTCCGAGCATTTCAACAAAGTCGACCTCGAAAACATTCTGCTGCACAAACTGCCGGTAAAACGCCTGCAGATGGCCGATGGTTCCACCGCGCTGGTGACTACCGTTTACGACCTGACCATGGCGAACTACGGCCTGGAACGCGGTCTGAACGATGAAAACTGCGCGACCAGCTACGATGACGTCAAGGCGTACACTCCAGCCTGGGCAGAAAAAATCACCGGCGTATCCCGCGCGCACATCATCCGTACCGCGCGCGAATTTGCCGATAACGCCGATAAGACCCATGGCCGCTCGATGATTATCGTCGGTGCGGGCCTGAACCACTGGTTCCATCTGGACATGAACTACCGCGGGCTGATCAACATGCTGATCTTCTGCGGCTGCGTTGGCCAGAGCGGCGGCGGTTGGGCGCACTACGTTGGTCAGGAAAAACTGCGTCCGCAGACCGGCTGGCAGCCGCTGGCGTTCGGCCTTGACTGGCAGCGTCCGGCACGCCACATGAACAGTACATCGTACTTCTATAACCACTCCAGCCAGTGGCGCTATGAAACCGTCACCGCGCAGGAACTGCTGTCGCCGATGGCGGATAAATCCCGCTACAGCGGACATCTGATCGACTTCAACGTGCGCGCTGAGCGTATGGGCTGGCTGCCGTCGGCGCCGCAGCTGGGCGTGAACCCGCTGCGTATTGCTGACGAAGCGAAGAAAGCCGGCATGACGCCGGTCGATTACACCGTGAAATCGCTGAAAGAGGGTTCTATCCGCTTTGCGGCCGAGCAGCCGGAAAACGGTAAAAACCATCCGCGTAACCTGTTTATCTGGCGTTCCAACCTGCTGGGCTCCTCCGGTAAAGGCCATGAATACATGCTCAAGTACCTGCTGGGTACCGAGAACGGTATTCAGGGCAAAGACCTTGGCAAGCAGGGCGGCGTGAAGCCGGAAGAAGTCGAATGGCGGGATAACGGTCTTGACGGCAAACTGGATCTGGTCGTCACGCTCGACTTCCGTCTGTCGAGCACCTGTCTGTACTCCGACATCGTACTGCCGACCGCAACCTGGTACGAAAAAGACGATATGAATACCTCGGATATGCATCCGTTTATTCACCCGCTGTCTGCCGCCGTTGACCCGGCCTGGGAATCCAAAAGCGACTGGGACATCTATAAAGGTATCGCTAAGAAATTCTCTGAAGTCTGCGTAGGCCACCTCGGCAAAGAAACCGACGTCGTGACGCTGCCGATTCAGCACGATTCCGCCGCGGAAATGGCGCAGCCGTTTGACGTTAAAGACTGGAAAAAAGGCGAATGTGACCTGATCCCAGGTAAAACCGCGCCGCATATTATTCCGGTCGAGCGTGATTATCCGGCGACCTACGAGCGTTTCACTTCTATCGGCCCGCTGCTGGAAACCATCGGCAACGGCGGTAAAGGTATCGCCTGGAATACCCAGAGCGAGATGGACCTGCTGCGTAAGCTCAACTACACCAAGGCGGAAGGCCCGGCGAAAGGCCAGCCGAAGCTGGAGACCGCTATTGACGCCGCTGAGATGATCCTCACCCTGGCGCCGGAAACTAACGGTCAGGTAGCCGTGAAGGCGTGGAAAGCGCTGAGCGAATTTACCGGCCGCGACCATGCGCATCTGGCGCTGAACAAAGAAGACGAGAAGATCCGCTTCCGCGATATTCAGGCGCAGCCGCGTAAGATCATCTCCAGCCCGACCTGGTCTGGCCTGGAAGACGAACATGTCTCCTATAACGCTGGCTACACCAACGTCCACGAGCTGATACCGTGGCGTACGCTGTCCGGCCGTCAGTCGCTGTATCAGGATCACCAGTGGATGCGCGACTTTGGCGAAAGCCTGCTGGTCTATCGTCCGCCGATTGACACCCGTTCGGTGAAAGCGGTGATGGGCGAGAAGTCCAACGGCAATAAGGAGAAGGCGCTGAACTTCCTGACGCCGCACCAGAAGTGGGGGATTCACTCTACTTATAGCGATAACCTGCTGATGCTGACTCTGTCGCGCGGCGGGCCGATCGTCTGGATGAGCGAAGCGGATGCGAAAGATCTGGGTATCGAGGATAACGACTGGATCGAAGTCTTCAACGCCAACGGCGCCCTGACGGCGCGTGCGGTAGTGAGCCAGCGCGTACCGGCAGGAATGACCATGATGTACCACGCGCAGGAACGTATCGTTAACCTGCCGGGTTCTGAAGTTACCGGTCAGCGCGGGGGGATCCACAACTCGGTTACCCGTATTACGCCAAAACCGACCCATATGATCGGCGGCTACGGCCACCTGGCGTACGGCTTTAACTACTATGGCACCGTCGGTTCCAACCGCGATGAGTTTGTTGTGGTACGTAAGATGAAGAATATTAACTGGTTAGACGGCGAAGGTAATGACCAGGTACAGGAGAGCGTAAAATGAAAATTCGTTCACAAGTCGGCATGGTGCTGAATCTCGATAAATGCATCGGCTGTCACACCTGCTCCGTAACCTGCAAAAACGTCTGGACCAGTCGTGAAGGGATGGAGTACGCCTGGTTTAACAACGTAGAAAGTAAGCCGGGCGTCGGTTTCCCGAACGACTGGGAAAACCAGGAAAAATGGAAAGGCGGCTGGATCCGTAAAATCAACGGTAAACTGCAGCCGCGCATGGGCAACCGCGCGATGCTGCTGGGTAAAATCTTCGCCAACCCGCATCTGCCGGGAATCGATGATTACTACGAGCCGTTTGATTTTGACTACCAGAATCTGCATAACGCGCCGGAAAGCAAACATCAGCCGATCGCTCGTCCGCGTTCGCTGATTACCGGCCAGCGGATGGACAAAATTACCAGCGGCCCGAACTGGGAAGAGATCCTCGGCGGCGAGTTTGAAAAACGCGCCAAAGACCAGAACTTCGAAAACATGCAGAAGGCGATGTACGGCCAGTTCGAAAACACCTTCATGATGTATCTGCCGCGCTTATGCGAGCACTGCCTGAACCCGGCGTGCGTCGCGACCTGCCCGAGCGGTGCCATCTATAAGCGTGAAGAAGACGGTATTGTCCTGATCGACCAGGATAAGTGCCGCGGCTGGCGTATGTGCATCACCGGCTGCCCGTACAAGAAGATCTATTTCAACTGGAAGAGCGGGAAATCCGAGAAATGCATCTTCTGCTACCCGCGTATTGAATCCGGGATGCCGACGGTGTGTTCCGAAACCTGTGTGGGACGTATTCGCTATCTCGGTGTCCTGCTCTACGACGCGGACGCGATTGAAAACGCAGCCAGCACCGAGAATGAGAAAGATCTGTATCAGCGTCAACTGGACGTCTTCCTCGATCCTAACGATCCAAAAGTGATTGAACAGGCGTTAAAAGATGGCGTACCGCAGGGCGTAATTGAAGCCGCGCAGCAGTCGCCGGTTTACAAAATGGCGATGGACTGGAAGCTGGCGCTGCCGCTGCACCCGGAATATCGCACCTTGCCAATGGTCTGGTACGTGCCGCCGCTGTCGCCGATTCAGTCCGCGGCCGATGCGGGCGAACTGGGTAGCAACGGGATCCTGCCGGATGTAGAAAGCCTGCGTATTCCAGTCCAGTATCTGGCGAACCTGCTGACCGCGGGCGATACCCAGCCGGTACTGCTGGCGCTGAAACGTATGCTGGCGATGCGCCACTTCAAACGTGCGGAAACCGTCGACGGCATCGTCGATACCCGCGCGCTGGAAGAGGTCGGGCTGAGCGAAGCGCAGGCGCAGGAGATGTACCGTTATCTGGCTATCGCCAACTACGAAGATCGTTTCGTGGTGCCGAGCAGCCATCGCGAACAGGCTCGCGATGCCTTCCCGGAGAAGAGCGGTTGCGGCTTTACCTTCGGCGATGGTTGCCACGGCTCTGACAGCGAATTCAACCTGTTTAACAGCCGTCGCATTGACGCTATTGACGTTACCAGCAAAACGGAGCCGCACGCATGATTGAACTCGTGATTGTGTCGCGTCTGCTCGAATACCCTGACGCTGCCTTATGGCAGCATCAGCAGGAGATGTTCGAGGCTCTCGCGTCATCGGAAAAACTCGCCAAAGAAGATGCCCAGGCGCTGGGCGTTTTCCTGCGCGATTTAGTGGCTCAGGATCCGCTGGACGCCCAATCGGCGTATATCGAGCTGTTTGACCGCGGCCGCGCCACCTCGCTGCTGCTGTTTGAACATGTTCACGGCGAGTCCCGCGATCGCGGGCAGGCGATGGTCGACCTGATGGCGCAGTACGAGCGCCACGGTTTGCTGCTGGATAGCCATGAGCTGCCGGATCACCTGCCGCTGTACCTTGAGTATCTGGCGCAGTTGCCGGAAGAGGAAGCGCTTGGCGGCCTGCGGGACGTTGCGCCAATCCTTGGCCTGCTCAGCGCGCGTCTGCAACAGCGCGAGAGCCGCTATGCGGTGTTGTTCGAGCTGCTGTTGAAGCTTGCCAATATTCAGGTCGATAGCCAGAAAGTGGCGGAGAAGATTGCCGACGAGGCCCGCGACGATACACCGCAGGCGCTGGATGCCGTCTGGGAAGAAGAGCAGGTCAAATTCTTTGCCGACCAGGGCTGCGGCGAGTCGGAAATCTCCGCTCACCAGCGCCGTTTTGCCGGAGCCGTGGCCCCGCAATATTTGAATATCTCTAACGGAGGACAGCACTAATGCACTTCCTGAATATGTTCTTCTTTGACATCTATCCGTACATTGCGGGTTCAGTGTTCCTTATTGGCAGCTGGCTGCGCTACGACTACGGCCAGTACACCTGGCGCGCCGCCTCCAGTCAGATGCTGGATCGTAAAGGGATGAACCTGGCGTCAAACCTGTTCCATATCGGGATCCTGGGTATTTTTGCCGGTCACTTCCTCGGCATGCTGACCCCGCACTGGATGTATGAGTCCTTCCTGCCGATCGACGTGAAGCAGAAAATGGCGATGTTTGCCGGCGGCGCGTGCGGCGTGATGACGTTGGTCGGCGGTTTACTGCTGCTCAAGCGCCGTCTGCTGAGCCCGCGCGTTCGTGCTACCACCACCACAGCGGATATCCTGATCCTCTCGTTGCTGATGGTGCAATGCGCGCTGGGTCTGCTGACCATTCCATTCTCCGCCCAGCATATGGACGGTAGCGAAATGATGAAACTGGTCGGCTGGGCGCAGTCGGTGGTCACCTTCCACGGCGGAGCTTCGCAGCATCTCGATGGCGTAGCTTTTGTCTTCCGTGTTCACCTGGTGCTGGGGATGACGCTGTTCCTGCTGTTCCCGTTCTCGCGCCTGGTTCACATCTGGAGCGCGCCGGTCGAGTACCTGACGCGCAAATACCAGATTGTGCGCGCGCGTCGCTAGTTCATTCTCGACGGCTGACTTACCCCGCCATGGCGGGGTTTTTTTTCGCCCCAGCCAAGGTTGTTGCCCGCCGCAGCAAACAGAATCAGCACCCCTCCAGCCAACTGCAGCGGCGTGAGCGCATGATGGAAAACCAGATAGTCAACCACGATAGCCACCAGTGGATAGATAAACGAGAGCGAACCAGTGACCGGCGTCGGCAGCTTTTGAATCGCACTATATAAAAGTTGATACATAATCCCGGTATGGACGATGCCGAGGATCAGCAAATAGCGCCAGGGAAAATGGCCGTTAAACTCGGGGGCATGAACCAGCGGCAAAAGCATTACCGTACCGACGATAACCTGAATAAAAGCGATATGCTGCGCCGGTAGCGGCTGCAGCTTGCGGGCGATAATGGCGGTCAGGGCATAAAAAAACGCCGCGCATAACGCCAGTGCAATGCCAGTAACGAGATTGTCGCCGTGGGCGGGAGTTAGTTCGCTCGATAGCAGAATCACTACGCCGCCGAAGGCCAGCAGTAACCATCCCCATTTTACCGCGCTTACCTTTTCACCTAGTATCATGCTCAGTAATACCAGCATAAAGGGCTGGGTGTTGTAGACCACGGTGGCCATCCCGATAGAAACGCGTGAGTAGGCGGCAAACAGCAGCAGCCAGTTGATCACCAGCGCGACGCCGCCAAGGACTGCCAGCGCCAGAGTGAGGCGCGTCAGGCGGCTGAAGGGTTGCCGGCTTAACAAAATAAACAGCAATAATGTGACCGCGCCGATAAGACAGCGCCAGAACACCACATCAATTACCGGCAAACCAGAGAGCAGCACGAATGCGCCAATCGAGCCGGAAATGATCATCGCCAGGCTCATCTGCCAGACACCACGAGAAAGCTGCATATTTCACCTCCAGAAGTTTTCCATTATTGTCGTGAAAAGCCTGACAGCTTGATATATCCGAAATAAGGTAAAAACAGATGAATGCCTTTATTAATTAGGTGAAATAAATGGAATACATAATTGATGAAATAGACCGGGCGATTCTGACCTGCCTGACACAAGATGCCAGAGTTTCGCTCAAGGTATTGAGCGCGCAGGTGGGATTGACCTCGCCGAGTACCGCCGAGCGGGTAAAACGCCTTGAGGAAAAAGGGGTAATTGAGGGTTATGGCGCGCGGGTGAATCTGGCGGCGCTGGGATATAGTCTGCAGGCATTAGTACGAGTGAGACCGCTACCGGGATTGCTGCAAAAAGTGGATAAATATATCCAGGCTATGCCGGAGTGTATCGAAAGTGACAAAGTCACCGGAGAGGATTGTTTTGTTATGCGTCTTGTGGTCCGTGATATTACGCAGCTGGATACGATACTGGATGGTCTCGCAGAGTATGCGCAGTGCAATACATCGGTAGTGAAGAGTTCACCGGTAAAAAGACGATTGCCCCCGCTGTGAGTTTTCCCGGAGGCGGTGCTGCGCACCTGTCCGGGCTACCAAACGGCACCACCTGTAGCCTCGCTAAGCGAAGCGCGAGCGAGGAGATAGCAGTGCAAGTGGCTGAGAGAGTGCGAGAGTGTGTAGCCTCGCTAAGCGAAGCGCGAGCGAGGAGATAGCAGTGCAGGTGGCTGAAGAGAATGCAACAGTAGTGGGGGAAGGATTACTCGGCGCTAAAGCGCCTCGCCCTTCGGGCCGTTGCCTGC